>NZ_JACTUZ010000066.1 GCF_014490445.1 Pseudoroseomonas ludipueritiae
CGAGACCGGCGTGGCCGGCGGCCCGGCGCAGCAGGTGCTGCGGCTGGCGCGGCTGGCGCTTGCCGCCGGGGCGGATGGGCTGGTCTGCTCCCCGCATGAGGTTTCCCGTCTGCGGGATGCCTTTGGCGATGCGCCGCTGCTGGTGGTGCCTGGCGTGCGCCCCGCCGGCAGCGATGCCGGCGACCAGGCCCGCGTCGCGACGCCGGAGGAGACCGCCGCCGCCGGGGCCGATTGGCTGGTGATCGGCCGCCCCATCACCGCCAGCGCCGACCCCGCCGGGGCCGCCGCCCGCATCGCGGCCATGCTATGACCGAGGTGAAGATCTGCGGCATCAACGATGCCGAGGCGCTGGACAGCGCCGCCCGCGCCGGGGCGCAGATGGTGGGCTTTGTTTTCTACCCGCCCTCCCCGCGCTCGGTGGTGCCGGCGCAGGCGGCGGGGCTGGCGGCGCGCCTGCCTTCCATCGTCGCGCCCGTCGGGCTTTTCGTGGACGCGAGTGACGAGGCCATCGCGACGGTGCTGGAGGAAGTGCCGCTGCGGCTGCTGCAACTGCATGGGCAGGAAAGCCCGGAACGCTGCGCCGCCATCCGCGACCGCTTCGGCCTGCCGGTGATGAAGGCGTTGGGCATCGCCGGGGAAGCCGATTTCGCGCTGCTGGATGCCTATGCCCCGGTGGTGGACCGCTTCCTGCTGGATGCCAAGCCACCGGCCGGCGCCAGCCTGCCCGGCGGCAATGCGGCCGCCTTTGACTGGACCCTGCTGGCCGGCCGCGCCATCCCGCGCCCCTGGCTGCTGGCGGGCGGGCTGACGGCGGCCAATGTGGCCGATGCCATCCGCACCAGCGGCGCGCCGGGGGTCGATGTTTCCTCGGGCGTGGAGCGGGTGCGGGGGCTGAAGGACCCGGTGCTGGTGCGCGCCTTCGTGGCGGCGGCGCTCGCGGCGGCCTGATCGCAGCGCGGGGCAGAGTCGCCCTACCCCCGGCCTTCCCCGCGCGCTACACACATCCCCCCGTACGGAGGGATGGATCTTGAATCAGCCATTGACCAATTCGCTCCGTCAGGGTCCCGATGCGCGTGGGCGCTTCGGCCAGTTCGGCGGCCGCTATGTGGCCGAGACCCTGATGCCCCTGCTGCTCGAATTGGAGCAGGCCTATGAATCCGCGAAGAAAGATCCGGAATTCATGGCCGAATGGCGCTGGCTGCTGAAGGATTACGTCGGCCGTCCCAGCCCGCTCTGGCTGGCGAAGCGCCTGACGGAGCACCTCGGCGGCGCCAAGGTCTATTTCAAGCGCGAGGAGCTGAACCACACCGGCGCGCATAAGATCAATGCGGTGCTGGGGCAGATCCTGCTGGCCAAGCGCATGGGCCGCCACCGCATCCTGGCCGAGACCGGTGCCGGGCAGCATGGCGTGGCCACGGCCACGGCCTGTGCGCTCTTTGGCATGAAATGCGTCGTCTATATGGGCGCCACGGATGTCGAGCGGCAGGCGCCGAATGTCTTCCGCATGAAGCTGCTGGGCGCGGAGGTGGTGCCCGTCACCGCCGGCGCCGGCACGCTGAAGGATGCGATGAACGAGGCGCTGCGGGATTGGGTGGCGAATATCCACGACACCTATTACTGCATCGGCACCGTTGCCGGCCCGCATCCCTATCCGCAGATGGTGCGGGACTTCCAATGCGTGGTGGGCGAGGAAACCCGCGCCCAGATCCTGGAGATGGAAGGCCGGCTGCCGGATGCGCTGGTCTGCGCCGTGGGCGGCGGCTCCTCCGCCATGGGGCTGTTCCATCCCTTCCTGGACGACAAGGAGGTCGCGATCTGGGGTGTCGAGGCCGCCGGGCGCGGCATGGACACCAAGGAACACGCGGCCTCGCTCAACAAGGGCCGGCCAGGCGTGCTGCATGGCAACCTGACCTATCTGCTGCAGGACGAGGGCGGGCAGATCCAGGAAGCGCATTCCATCTCGGCCGGGCTGGACTACCCCGGCATCGGGCCGGAGCATTCCTGGCTGCACGAGACCGGCCGCGCCACCTATGTCGGCATTACGGATGACGAGGCGCTGGAAGCCTTCCAGCTCTGCTCGAAGCTGGAAGGCATCATCCCGGCGCTGGAATCCTCGCACGGGCTGGCGCAGGTGATGAAGCTCGCCCCCACCATGGGCAAGGACAAGATCATCGTCCTCAACCTCTCCGGCCGTGGGGACAAGGATATCTTCACCGTGGCGCATCATCTGGGGGTGAAGCTGTGAGCCAGACCATGACCCAGCCCGCGGCGCAGGCCGGCGCGGGGCGCGGCCGCATCGCCGCCCGCTTCGCCAAGCTGAAGGCCGAAGGGCGCGGCGCGCTGATGCCCTTCCTGGAAGCCTGGGACCCGGACCGCGAGACCAGCATGGCCATCCTGCGCGGCATGCCCGGCGCGGGGGCCGACCTGATCGAGGTCGGCGTGCCCTTCAGCGACCCCATGGCGGATGGTCCCACCGTGCAGCTCGCCGGGCAGCGGGCGCTGAAGGCCGGCGGCAGCCTGGCCGGGGCGATCGGCATGGTGCGGGAATTCCGCGAGGCCGACGACGCTACGCCGGTGGTCCTGATGGGCTATTTCAACCCCATCATGTCCTATGGCGTCGAGCGCTTCTGCGCCGATGCCGCCGCCGCCGGGGTGGATGGGTTGATCGTGGTGGACCTGCCGCCGGAGGAGGCCGATGCCATGGCCTCCGCCGCCACGCATGGGCTGGACATGATCCGGCTGGTGGCGCCCACCACCGATGACAAGCGCCTGCCCATGGTGCTGAACGGCATCAGCGGCTTCATCTATTACGTGGCCATCGCCGGCATCACCGGCACGCGCAGCGCGGAATCCTCCGCCCTGGCGGAAGCCATCCCTCGCCTGCGGAAACACACCGACCTGCCGATCGCCATCGGCTTCGGCGTCCGCACGCCGGAGCAGGCGGCGGAAGCCGCGCGCATCGCCGATGGCGCGGTGGTGGCCTCGGCGCTGATCGACACGCTGGCCAAGAGCCTGGACGACCAGGGCCGCGCCGCGCCGGATACGGTGAGCCGCGTGCTGGACCAGGTGCGCGACTTGGCCAAGGCCGTGCGCGCCGGCTGAGAACCCTGATGGGGCGGCGGCCGGCATGGCCGCCGCCCACCATCCAAACGGATAAGTCGCAGCTTACAACAGGATCTTCGGCGACCCTGCCGTGAACCTTGCCGGTCCTGCCGCGTTTACCGCCAGCACATGGCAGGGAAGACACGGGCATGAAGGCGCTGGCCTGGCACGGCAAGGGCGATATCCGCTGCGACAACGTCTCCGATCCCAGGATCGAGGACGGGCGGGACGCCATCATCAAGGTCACGTCCTGCGCCATCTGCGGCTCGGACCTGCATATCTTCGACGGCGTCATCCCCTCCATGCAGCATGGCGACATCATCGGCCATGAGGCGATGGGCGAGGTTGTCGAGGTCGGGAAAGACAACAAGAAGCTGAAGGTCGGCGACCGCGTGGTGGTGCCCTTCACCATCTCCTGCGGCGAGTGCTTCTTCTGCAAGCAGGGCTTCTTCTCCGGCTGCGAGCGCTCCAACCCCAACCGTGAGATGGCCTCCAAGCTCTGGGGCAATTCGCCCGCCGGGCTCTTCGGCTATTCGCATCTGCTGGGCGGCTTCGCCGGCGGGCAGGCGGAATACATGCGCGTGCCCTATGCCGATGTCGGCCCCATCAAGGTGCCGGACGGGCTGACGGATGAACAGGTGCTGTTCCTGTCGGACATCTTCCCGACCGGCTACATGGCCGCCGATTACTGCAACCTGAAGGGCGGCGAGACCGTGGCCATCTGGGGCTGCGGCCCGGTGGGGCAATTCGCCATCCGCAGCGCCTTCATGCTGGGCGCCGAGCGCGTCATCGCCATCGACACGGTGCCGGAGCGCATTGCCATGGCGCGGGCGGCCGGCGCCATCGTGCTCGATTTCAAGGAAGAGGATGTCTACGACCGCATCATGGCGCTGACCAATGGTCGCGGCGCCGATGCCTGCATCGACGCGGTGGGCACCGAGGCCAGCGCCACCGGCAGCCTGGATTCCTTTGTTGATCGCGTGAAGGTCGCCACCTTCATGGGGACCGACCGGCCGCATGTGTTGCGCCAGGCCATCCATTGCTGCCGCAACTTCGGCACCGTCTCCATTGTCGGTGTCTATGGCGGCTTCGTGGACAAGATCCCGATGGGCTCGGCCATCAACCGCGGCCTGACCTTCCGCATGGCCCAGACCCCGGTGCAGCACTACCTGCCGATCCTGATGGAACGCATCCAGAGGGGAGAGATCGACCCCTCCTTCGTCATCACCCATACCGCGCCGCTGGAACAGGGGCCGGAACTCTACAAGACCTTCCGCGACAAGAAGGACGGCTGCGTCAAGGTCGTCCTGAAGCCCTAAGGCCGCCGGGAGGCGCGCCGCGCCTCCCCTTCCGATTTCCGCAGCAGGGAAGAGCCATCATGGACCAGACCCGCAGCTATGCCATCGTCACCGGCGCTTCCACCGGCATCGGCTTCGAACTGGCGCGACGCGCCGCCGAGGAAGGCTTCGACCTGCTGATCGTGGCCGATGAGCCGGAGATCGAGCAGGCCGCCACGCAGCTGCGCCAGTCCGGCGTGGCGGTGGATGCCGTGCAGGCCGACCTCGCCACCACAGAGGGCGTGGAGAAGCTGCTCGCCGCCACCAGGGGCCGCCAGGTGGATGCGCTGCTGGCCAATGCCGGGCGCGGCCTCGGCCATGCCTTCCTGGAGCAGGACTGGAACGAGATCCGCCGCGTCATCGACACCAATGTCACCGGCACGGTCTATCTGGTGCACAAGGTGGGGCAGATGATGCGCGCGCGGGGCCAGGGACGCATCCTGATCACCGGCTCCATCGCCGGCTTCATGCCGGGCAGCTTCCAGAACGTCTACAACGGCACCAAGGCCTTCCTGAATTCCTTCTCGCTGGGGCTGCGGGAGGAGCTGAAGGATAGCGGCGTCACCGTCACCTGCCTGATGCCCGGCGCCACCGAGACGCCCTTCTTCGAGCGCGCCCATATGATGGACACGCCGGTGGGCGAGGCGAAGAAGGACGACCCCGCCATGGTCGCCCGCGTCGGCTTCGACGCCATGATGAAGGGCGAGGGCGACGTGGTCAGCGGCCTCAAGAACAAGGTGATGTCCGCCGTGGCCAATGTGCTCCCCGCCGGGCTGACGGCCAAGGCGCATCGCGGCATGTCGGAGCCCAAGGGCGGGCAGCAGCACTGAAGGAGGCCAGCGCATGGTCGATACCACGCTGATCCGCGAGCATATGCCGGTGGTGGATTGCAATGGCCAGCCGATCGGCACCGTGGACCACCTCGATGCCGGGCGGCTGAAGCTGACGCGGGACGCGCAGGGGCGGCACCATTACCTGCCGCTTTCCGAGGTCTCGATGGTGGATGAGGAGAAGATCACCGCCCAGCTCACCCGGGAAGAGGCGCTGCGGCTGATGCAAAGCGGCGCCCGGGACGAGCATACCGAATCCTGAGCCGCCGCCAGCAAGAAGGAAGACGAGATGCAGACCACCAAGCTCGCCCTGGCCCTGGGCCTTGGCCTGACCCTGGCCGGCGGCGTCCAGGCCCAGCCCGGCTCCGGCGCCGCGCCCGGCACCAGCGCCACCCAGGCCCCGGCGCCACAGCCCAACCGGCCGCAATCCGACTCCCGCGTCGGGCAGTCGCCGCAGCCGCAGGCGGCGAATCTGCGGGACTATGCCAACCTGCTGAAGGAAGCGCAGCAGCGGCTCGAAACCGCGGTGGAGCGCAGCGGCGACGAGCCCGCCGCCAATGACCAGAAGGCGGTGACGCCGGCCTGGATGGACCTGAAGGCGGCGGCCCAGGCGGCCTATGACGCCGTGAACCGCGCTCCCCCGGCCATCCGCAACGACAACCTTTATGACGAGGGCTCGACGCAGATCCGCCAGAACCTTGGCGTCATCACCCAGTCCATGCGGCCGGAGAACGGGCGCGAGGCGGCCAAGCGGCTGCTGGACGATATGCGGAAATACACCGCCGAGGTGTCGCGCCGGGCGGAAGCCTCGCCCGGCTGACCGGTGGCGGCGGGGGGCTCCTCAGCCGCCCGCCACCCCCTGGGCATGCACATGCACGGCATAGAGCGAGCGTGACGCCGCCATGAAGAGCCGGTTGCGGTGCCGCCCGCCGAAGGCCAGGTTGGCGCAGCGTTCCGGCAGGTCGATATGCCCCAGCGGCGTGCCGCCGGCATCGAAGACGCGCACGCCGTCCCGCCCTTCCCCGCCCATGCCCCAGCCGCACCAGAGGTTGCCCTCGGTATCGACGCGGAAGCCGTCCGGCGTATGGCCGGGCTCGCACTGGATCAGCACGCGGGGGTTGGAGAGGCGCGCGCCGTCCACGTCATAGGCCAGGATCTGCCGCGGCTCCGCCCGGCTGGCCACGACGTAAAGGATGCGCTCATCCGGCGAGAAGGCCAGGCCATTCGGGCCGGGGATGCCATCCGCCACCTGGCGCAGCGCGCCGCTCTGGCCATCGATGCGCCAGACGGCGGGAGCGATCTCGGATTCCGCCTTCTCCCCCTCCACATAGCCGCCGATGCCAAAGGGCGGGTCGGTGAACCAGATGCCGCCATCGGAAGCCACCACCACGTCATTGGGCGAGTTCAGCCGCTTGCCCTCGAAGCTGTCGGCCAGCACGGTGATGCTTCCGTCGTATTCGGTGCGGGTCACGCGCCGCGTCAGGTGCTCGCAGGTGACAAGGCGGCCCTGGCGGTCGCGGGTATTGCCATTGGCGTTGTTGGATGGCTTGCGGAAGGTGGTGACCGCGCCCGATTCCTCATCCCAGCGCAGGATGCGGTTATTGGGGATATCCGACCACAGCAGCGCCCGCTGGTCGCCGAACCAGACCGGGCCCTCGCCCCACATGCAGCCACCGGCCAGCTTCTGCACCGGGCTGTTCATCACCTGGAAGCGGTGGAAGGCGGGTTCGAAGGCGCGGAAGCGGATATCGGGATAGGCCTGGCTGGGCTGCCAGGGCGTTTCGTTGGAAATCTCTTGGGACATGGCGTTTCCTGTGGGCGAGGCCGCCTGCAGCTTGGCATGTCCACGGCAGCGCGGCCAATGGCCCGGCCAAGGCCTCCTGGCAGCCAATGCTGCATCGCAAAAAGAACAGGGCTCCGCCCGGTCCTGACTTCCTATATCCCTCTTCGCAGTCGCAACATCGCGGCCGCATTCACAAGAACAGGGGCCAACCCATGTCTGAATTCCTTTTCCTCACTGTTGTCGCTGCCCTGGTCACGGGCGGACTGTTCACCCGCTCCCTGCTGGAGTTGAACTGGCCGGGCGAGCTGCCCAAGATCACTGGCGAGCTGTAAGCCGCCTTTTCCCCGCCCCTGGATTTCTCCCGGGGCGGTGGCGCGGCTTTCCAAAGTGCCCTTACCGCTGCCGCCCGCTGAAGCGGCGCTGGCGGCCAGGCCCCCATGGTCATAAACATCTGAACGGCTCAGGCCGGTCCTGAAGCAAAAGGCGTAACTCCCTCCCATCATGGATGGCAGGGCACAGGCCATCCGCCGCTGGCACTACCAGCGGATGCGGAATGTCCGGCATTCCTCGCGAAAGACAGATGAGTTGCGGATCTGGCAGCCGCCGCGCATCATGGATGCAGGCCTGGGCCGCCACGAGGTCGCACGCCCGATCGGCGCCCGGTCCATGGGGGGGTGACCGGGCGCCTTCGGGGGGAATCATTCCTGTAAGGAATGGTCGGGCGAGCCGGCCTGGGGAAACCTTGCTGCCTTGTGGCAGACAATACGATATCCATAAGAATCAGGAAGCCCAGTTCGGCGCAACTCAAAAACGTTTGAACAACCTGCTTCTGGCCGAGTTGTGGCTATTCCGCCGCAACGGCCGGCAGCGGCCCGGCGGCCTCCGCCTTTTCTCGCCGCATGGCCCGGCTGACGGCTGCCGCGCCGAAAACCTCGAAGAGGCGGCGGGACAGCGGATCGGTTTTCCAGTCATATTCCGGGTGCCACTGCACGCCGACAGCGAAGCCCGTGGTGCCTTGCACCCGGGCCGCTTCCACCGTGCCATCCGGCGCCCAGGCTTCCGGCACCAGCCGGGCCGCGGCGCGGCAGACACCCTGGTTATGCAGAGAATTCACCGGCACCGCCGCCGGGTTCCAGTCCAGCCCGGACCAAAGACGGGCCAGAGCGCCATCCTCGGCCACGCGCACCGCATGCGCCTTGCCGGTGCGGACGCGGGGCAGCACCTGGTCCACCGGGGTGGAATGGTCCATGCGGCCCGGCAGGTCCTGGATACGCTGGTCCAGCGTTCCGCCCAGCGCCACGTTCAGTTCCTGAAAGCCACGGCAGATGGCCAGCAGCGGCACGCTGGCCGCGAGCGCCTTACGGATCAGCGGCAGGGTAGTGGCATCCCGCTCGGCATCCTCGGGCGTGCCTTCCAGATGCGGCGGCCCCTGGTAGAGCGCGGGCTGCACATTGGAGCGGCTGCCCGTCAGCAGGATGCCATCCAGCCGTGGCAGCAGTTCCTCCACCACGATCTCGCCCGCGGCGGGGATCAACACGGGAATGCCACCGATCGGGCCCAGCACGACGCGGATGTAATGGTCCGAGGCGGCGTGGTTCGGCATGGCATTCGCACCGAATGCCTTGACGCAGCAGGAGATACCAATGAGCGGGCGCATGATGGGATGGTCGCGTCCGCGCATGGCGCAATCAAGGCAAAAGCGCGGAAATTTGCGATTGCCTGGGGTGAGAAAGCTGCAACCCTGCCCGGATTCAGCGCACCTGCGTCTCAAAGAAGCGCGGATCGTTGAAGGCGAAGATCAGCGGGTCGAAACGAACGCCGGTCTGGATCTCCGTCAGCGTCACCCGCGTCTGCTGGCCCTGGGCATCGGTGACCACCCATTGGCGCAGCTCCATCGGCTCCTCGGCGAAGACCAGCACCAGGTTGCCCTCGGAGGGCGCCTCCCGCCGCCGCATGCCCACGCGCAGCAGCCCGCCGACCCGCTCCAGCCCGATGATCTCGAGGTCCCCGGAGGTCAGGCTGATGCGCGGCCGCAGCAGGAAGCCCAACGGCGTGGAGGAGACCGGCACGATGGAGGGCTGGTGCAGCTCCTTGTCGTAATGGAGGAACTGGCCATTGGAGGCCACCAGCAGCAGCGGCTCCGGCGGGTCGTATTCGAAGCGCATGCGGCCGGGGCGCCAGATCATCGCCGTGCCCTCGGCGCTGCCGCCATGCTGCGAGATCTGCAGGAAGCGGGCCCGCAGTGTGGTCAGGCTGTTCAGATAGGCCTCGATCCGCGCCAGGATGGCGGCGCGGTTGCCGCCAGCCCCCTGCGCCAGCGCGGCGGCGGGCAAGAAGGGGAGCAGGGCGGAGGCGAGCAGCGTGCGTCGGAACATGATCAACCAGTTGGCGTGCCGGGGGCGCGGTGGAAAGGGGTGGGCGGCTTCACATCGGCCCTTCGGGGACCGCGCTGGCTGAAAGCGCGGGAAAGCGCCGGGGTTGCGGCAATTGGTAATGCCACCATTCCAGCAGATAAGGCTCCCAGCCCGCCGCCACCATCAGCCCCAGCAGCAGCGCACGGTTACGCTGGTCCGCCGCCGGCACAGCCAGGCTGCCATGGGCGGAAGCGGGGTCCACCGCGTCGAAGCCCGTGCCCATCGGCAGTTCGGCGCCCGTGGCGGCGTCGCAGAGCGTCAGGTCCACCGCCGCGCCGCGCGGATGCACGCCGCCGAGGCGTGGGTCGGAGACGAAGCGCTTGTCCTCCACCGCGTGCCACAGCGCCCACTGCGCCTCTATCGGGCGGAAGGCATCGAAGATCTTCAGGCGCAGGCCCAGTGCGGCGGCACGGTCGCGGGCGGCCAGCAGGCGCGCCCGCCCTTCCGGCAGCAGCATGGCCACGGGGCGGCTGTAGATGGGTGCGCCCGTCAGATTGTCCGGCGTGGCATAACGAATGTCGAAGAGAAGGCCATCGGCCTCGGTGAGCGGCTGCAGCATGGCCGCAGAATGGCACGGCGCGGCGGGATTGACATCGGCACAGCCCGGCCTAATGTCCGCCAAGCTGAGAATGCTTTGCAATTGCACGGCCTCGGGCCAGCTGGCTGGCATGCTCCTGCGCCGCAGGACAGGATGGAGAACCCCGACATGACACCCTTCCCGATCCGGCAGGGCCTGTCCCGCCGCCAGACCCTCGGCCTCTTCGCGGGGCTGCTGGCCGCCGCCAAGGCCGGGCCGGCACTGGCCCAGGGCGCCGCCGCCACCCCCGCCGTGGCGCTGAGCGCCAAGGTGGGCACCGGGCTTTATGAAATTGTGTTCAGCCGCACCACCGGGCTGGTGCATGTGGCGGCCGCCGGCTCGCGCGGCAATAGCGAGGGCGCCGGCATCCTGGCGCTGGACCCCAAGACCCTGGCGCTGCGCGGCACCATCGACCTTTCCGAGGAGCCCGCCTTCGGCCTCGGGCTGAACGACCGCACGGGCATCCTCTACACCACCAATACCCGCTCCGGCTCCGTCTCGGCCATCGACCTCAAGACCGGCAAGACCCTGGCCAAGATGGCCAAGGGCGAGAAGGCCCATGTCCGCCAGGTGGTGGCGGATGAGGAGAAGAACCGCGCCTTCGTCTCCGTCCCTGGCTTCCGCGGCGCGCCCAGCGCCGTCTGGGTCATCGATGGCGCGAAGCAGGAGATCGTGCAGGTCATCGAGGATGGCCTGGGCGAGGGCGTCTCGGCCCTGACGCTGGATGCCGCGGGCAACCGCCTCTTCGGCGCGAGCCTGGCGACGAACGAGGTGGTGGAGATCGGCCTGGCCGACGGTAAGGTCGCGCGCCGCTTCCCCTCCGGGGGCGAGAGCGCGATCAACATCGCCTATCAGCCCAAGGGCAACCGCCTCTTTGTCACCAACCAGAAGTCCGGCACCCTGACGGTGCTGGATGCCGCCAGCGGCAGCCTGGTGAAGAGCATCGAGACCGGCGCCGGCGCGCTGGGCGTGACCCTGGCGCCGAATGGCACGGTCTATGTCACCAACCGGGGCGCCGGCACCGTCTCCCTGGTGGATGGCGCCAGGCTGGAGGTGATCGCCAGCCTCGCCACCGGCACCCACCCGAACACGGTGGCGATCGACCGCGAGACCGGCACCGCCTATGTCAGCAACAAGGCCCGCATGTCCCCGCGTGGCCAGCCGCCGGTCGAGGACCCCAACGGCGACACCGTCAGCATCATCCGGGCCTGAAGACCACAGGGGCAGCGTTCATGGCCACCATGACCAAGCATCTTCCCGCCTCCGCCACGGTGGCGGGGGCCACGCCGCTGCTGGCCTTTGTTTCGGCCGGCAATGTGCTGCTGGGGCATGGGCAGCTGGCAACGCTGCCAAGGGGCCCGGCGGCGACGCTGGGCGCCCGCGTGGGTGATTTCTTCCGCGCGGCGGGGCCGGAAGCGGTGCTGGCCGGCGCCCTGCCCTTCGCGCGGGAGGCGGCGGACTATCTGGTGCAGCCGCTTCAGATCTCCCGCGCCCTGCCCGCCGCGCCGGCCTGGGCGCCCCTGCGCTGGAGCCTGCGGCACGAGCCGGATGCCGCCGGCTATGCCGCCACGGTGCAGCGCGCGCTGGACCTGATGGCCCGGCCGGGCGCGGAGCCGCTGACCAAGATCGTGCTCTCCCGCTCCCTGATTGCCCGGGCGGAGCGCCCCATCGACCTCGGCGCCCTGCTGCCCCGGCTGGCGGCGGACCCGGCCGTGACCGCCTTCATCGTGCCGCTGCCCGATGCCGGCGGCGCCCCCCGCGTGCTGGCCGGCGCCACGCCGGAGCTGCTGCTGGCCAAGCAGGGCCGGCAGATCCGCTCCCACCCCCTGGCCGGCTCCGCCCGCAGGCAGGCCGATGCCACGGCGGATGCCAGTGCCGCCGCCGCTCTCGCCCGTTCCGACAAGGACCGGCGGGAACATGTCATCGTGGCCGATTTCATCCTGGACACCCTGGCCCCCTTCTGCCGCCGCCTCTCGGCGCCGGAAGGCACCACGCTCTTCAAGACGCGCAGCATGTGGCACCTCGGCACCGCCATCGAGGGCGAGCTGAAGGACGAGGGCATCTCCTCCGCCGAGCTGGCGGCGCTGCTGCACCCCACCCCCGCCGTCTGCGGCCTGCCGCGGGAGCGCGCGGCCCGGCTGATCGGCGAGATCGAGCCGCATGACCGCGGCTTCTACGCCGGCGCCGTGGGCTGGTGCGATGGCCGGGGCGACGGCGCCTGGCATGTCTCGATTCGTTGCGCGGAGATTGCGGGAGAGCAGGCGCGGCTTTATGCCGGTGCCGGCATCGTGCCCGGCTCCGACCCCTGGGCGGAAGCAGCCGAGACCGGTGCCAAATACGCGGCCCTGCTGGCCGCGCTCGGCATCGAGATGGAAGAGAAACGCCCGTGATCCCGCTGCGTCAGACCTGGCCCGAGGACTTCGCCCGCCGCTACCGCGAGAAGGGCTACTGGCGCGGCGAGACCTTTTCGAGTTTCCTGCGCCAGCGGGCCGCCGAGCACCCGGATGCCACCGCCATCGTGCAGGGCGAGCGCCGCTGGAGCTATGCCGAGCTGCTCGCCCGCGCCGAGGCCGCCGCCGCCGGCTACCTGAAGGCCGGGCTGAAGCCGGGCGACCGGGTGGTGGTGCAGCTGCCCAATATCGCGGAATTCTTCTCGGCCGTCTTCGGCCTGTTCCGCGCCGGCATGATCCCGCTCTACGCGCTGCCGGCGCACCGCATCACCGAGATCGCGCATTTCGCCCGCAAGTCCGAGGCCAGCGGCTACATCATCGCCGGCCGGTACGAGGGCTTCGACTACCGCGACCTCGCCCGCGCCCTGCAGGCCGAGGTTCCGGCGGTGCGGCACGTGATCGTCGCCGCCGACGAGGCCGCCGAATTCACACCGCTGGCGACCGAGGCCGATGCCGCCGTGGCCCTGCCGCCGGACCCGCCTTCCTCCGATGTCGCCTTCATCCAGATTTCCGGCGGCAGCACGGGATTATCAAAACTGATCCCGCGCACGCATGACGACTACCTCTACAGCTTCCGTGCCAGCAACGAGATCTGCGGCGTGACGCCGGAGAGCGTCTTTCTCGTCGCCCTGCCCGCCGCCCACAACTTCCCCATGAGCTCCCCCGGGCATATGGGCGCGCTGCATGCGGGCGCGACCGTCGTTCTCAGCCCCTCCCCCAGCCCCGATGCCGCCTTCCCGCTGATCGCGAAGGAGAAGGTGACCATCACCGGGCTGGTGCCGCCGCTGGCGCTGCTCTGGATGCAGGCCGCCCCCACCACGCCGCACGACATCTCCAGCCTGGAAGTGCTGCTGGTCGGCGGCGCCAAGTTCACGCCCGAGGTGGCGCGGCGCGTGCGCCCGACGCTGGGCTGCACGCTGCAACAGGTCTTCGGCATGGCGGAAGGGCTGGTGAACTACACCCGCCTCGACGACCCCGAGGAGATCATCACCACCTGCCAGGGCCGCCCCATCAGCCCGGATGACGAGGTGCTGGTGGTGGACGACCTCGGCAATCCGGTGCCGGATGGCGAGCCCGGCTACCTGCTGGCGCGCGGCCCCTATACCATCCGCGGCTACCACAATGACGAGGCCGCTAACGCCCGCTCCTTCACCGAGGATGGCTTCTACCGCACCGGCGACATCGTGCGCCGCCTGCCCGGCGGCTACCTGGAAGTGCAGGGCCGCGCCGGCGACCACATCAACCGCGCCGGCGAGAAGATCTCCGCCGAGGAGATTGAGGACCACCTGCTGGCGCATCCCAGCGTCTTCGATGTCGCCATCGTCTCCATCCCCGACGAATTCCTGGGCGAACGCTCCTGCGCCTTTATCATCCCGCAGGGCGAGAAGCCGAAGGGCGCGGCGCTGAAGGCTTGGATGCGCACGCGCGGCATCGCGGAATTCAAGGTGCCGGACCAGATCGTCTTCGTGGAGCAATTCGCCACCACGGCGGCGGGCAAGGTGAGCCGCAAGGAACTGCGCGCGCGGCTGCGGGCGGAATTCCTGGAGAAGCAAGACTGACGCAAAAGGCTGGAGGAATGAATTCCCCCAGACCCCCATCTTCTTTTTTCGAGTTTCAGCGCTGGTCTTACCGGCTGGCGGACTCGAAAAGAAAAGAAGGGGTTTCAGGGGAATTCATTCCCCTGACCTTTCTCTTGAAGGGTGTGTGTTGCACGTGACTGCCAAGGGCCTCCCCACCATCGCTCCCTATGCTCTGCCGGGGGCCGACGAACTGCCCACGCCGCGTGCGCCCTGGACGGTGCAGCGGGACCGCGCGGCGCTGCTGGTGCATGACATGCAGCAGTATTTCGTGCGCCCTTATCAGCGCAATGCCTCGCCGATGCTGCCGGTGGTGCAGAATATCGCGCGGCTGATTGCCCATGCCCGTGCCGCCGGCATTCCGGTCTTCTACACGGCGCAGCATGGCAACCAGGACCGGCGGGACCGTGGCTTGCAGGCCGATCTCTGGGGCCCCGGCATGTCGGATGCGCCGGAGCACCAGCCGATCCTGCCGGAGCTGGCGCCGGAGCAGGGCGACTTCGTGCTGGTGAAGCACCGCTACAGCGCCTTCCAGCGCAGCAACCTGGAGACGCTGATGCGGGTGCGCGGGCGGGACCAGTTGGTCATCACCGGCATCTACGCGCATATCGGCTGCACCATGACGGCGGGCGAGGCCTTCCAGCGCGACATCGAGCCCTTCTTCGCCGCCGATGCCACGGCGGATTTCTCGCGTGAGAAGCACATGATGGCGCTGAACTACGTGGCTGGCGTCTGCGCCGTGCCGATGACCACCGAGCAGCTTCTGGCCGCCCTGTGATGCTGACCCGCGAGCGCATGCGCGCCGATATCGCCGCCATGATCCACGAGGACCCGGAGGAGATCGGGGGCGATGACAACCTGATCGACCTCGGGCTCGATTCCATGCGGGCGATGAACCTGCTGGTGCGCTGGGCGGAGACGGGCCTCACGCTCGACTTTTCCGAATTCGCCGAGCGGCTGACGCTGGATGCCTGGTGGGCCATCGTGGACCGCATGCAGCGCCAGGCATGAACGCACCCTTCGCCATGGACCAGCGCACCCAGCCGCGCCCGCTGACCGAGGCGCAGGCCGGGCTGTGGTATGCGCAGCGGCTGGACCCGGCGAACCCGATCTTCAACACCGGCCAGTACCTGGACCTGCGCGGGCCGCTGGACCGCGAGGCCTTCCGCACCGCCGTGGATGCAGCGGTGGCCGAGGCCGATGTGCTGGCTCTGCGCATCGAGGATGCCGGCGGCGTGCCGGCGCAGGTGGTGGAGGAAGCCCGCCGCCCCTGGCTGCAGGTGGTGGACCTTTCCGCCGAGGCGGAGCCGGAGCAGGCGGCGCTGGCCGCCATGGCGCGGGACATGGCGACGCCCGTGGACCCGGCGCGGCATCCGCTGGCCACTGAGCGGCTCTTCATCCTCGGGGAGCGCCGGCACTTCTGGTACCAGCGGGCGCATCACCTGGCACTGGATGCTTTTGGCACCGACCTGATCACCCGCCGCGTCGCCGGGCTTTACGCCACGGCGCTGGGACAGGGCGTGGCGGGCCCGCCGCTGGCCGGGCTGGAGGCCGCGCTGGCGGAAGACGCCGCCTATCGCGCCGACCCGCGCCGCGAGAAAGACGCCGTTTACTGGCGCCAGGCCATGGAGGGCATGGCGGATGTGGTGGGCCTCGCCCCCGGCCATGCCATGACGGGCCGCCGCGCCATCCGCCACACGCAGGTGCTGGACGATGCGCTGGTGGAGGCCCTGCGCAGCGGCGCCGCCAACCATGGCACGCCCTGGCCGGACCTGCTGGCGGCGCTGGTGGGCGCCTATTGCCGCCGCTTCGCGGGCACGGAGGAAGTCTCGATCGGCGTGGCCTTCATGGGCCGCCTCGGCAGCCCGGCGGCGCGGGTGCCCTGCACGCTGATGAACGTGCTGCCGCTGCGCCTGCGCCCGAATGAGGATGCGCCGCTGGCGGAGTATCTGGCGGATGTCTCCAAGGCGCTGCTGCGCGGCCGCCGCCATGGCCGCTATCGGGGCGAGCAGTTGCGGCGCGACCTGGGGCTGCTGGGCGCCGGGCGCCGGCTGCATGGCGCGCTGGTGAACCTGCTGCCTTTCGACAGCGTGCCGGTCTTTCCCGGGCTGGAGGTGCGCCCGCAGGTGCTGGGCACCGGCCCGGTGGATGACATCACCCTCACCTTCCGTGGCGGCGCCGATGCCGGCGGGCTGCGGCTGGAGATCGAGGCCAATCCCGCGCTCTACAGCGCCGAGGACGTCGCGGCCCATGCCACCCGCCTCGGCTGGTTCTGCCAGGCAGCGCTGCGGGCGGAGCGTCTGGCCGATGTGCCCGGCGCCACGCCGGAGGAGGCGCGCTGGCAGGTGCAGGATCTGAATGCCACGGATCATCCGGTGCCGGAGACCACCCTGGCCGCGCTGATCGCCGCCAGGATGGCCGCGCATCCGGAGGCGCCCGCGCTGGAATTCAACGGCACCGTCCTCTCCTATGCCGAATTGGATGCCCGCACCGCCGCCCTGGCCGCCGCGCTGCGCGCAGAGGGCGCGCGGTCGGGCGCCGTGGTCGCCGTGGCGCTGGAACGTTCGCTGGAGCTGGTCATCGCCCTGGTGGCGGTGCTGCGGGCCGGCGCGGCCTATCTGCCGCTGGACCCGGCGCACCCTGATGAACGGATCGCGCGCATCCTGAACAACGCTAGGCCGGTGCTGGCGCTTTCGGAACGCGGCCTGCCCGTTGACGTGCCCTTGCTGGCGCCACGCGACTGGCCGATGGCAGGTGCGGCCCCGGCCGATGGCCCCGCGCCCGGCGATGCCGCCTATGTGCTCTATACCTCCGGCTCCACCGGAGAGCCGAAGGGTGTGGTCATCGAGCACCGCGCCATCGTCAACCGGCTGGAATGGATGCGGCAGCACTACGGCTTCGGCCACGCCGACCGCATCCTGCAGAAGACACCGGCCACTTTTGATGTCTCCGTCTGGGAATTCTTCCTGTCCTTCATCAGCGGCGGCACGCTGGTGGTGGCGCCGCCCGGCGCGCACAAGGACCCAGTGGCGCTGGCGGCGCTGCTGCGGAACGCGCGCATCAGCACGGCGCATTTCGTGCCTTCCATGCTCGCGGCCTTCCTGGCGGAACCGGCTTCGCAGGGCATCGCGCTGGCCCGCGTCTTCTGTTCCGGCGAGGAACTGACAGCGGAGTTGCGCGACCGCTTCCACGCCCGCGTCACCGCCGAGCTGCACAATCTCTACGGCCCCACCGAGGCCGCCGTGGATGTCAGCTTCTGGCCCGCCGCAGCCGATGACCGCAGCCAGCCCGTGCCTATCGGCTTCCCGGTCTGGAACACGCAGCTTTACGTGCTGGACGAGGCGCTGCGGCCGGTGGCGCCGGGCATGGCGGGGCATCTCTTCATCGGCGGCGTGCAGTTGGCGCGGGAATATCTCGGCCGGCCGGACCTGACGGAACGTGCCTTCATCCCCAATCCCTTCCGGCCAGGCGAGCGGATGTACCGCACCGGCGACCTCGCGCGCCTGCGGGCGGATGGGGCGCTGGTCTTCCTCGGCCGCTCCGACCATCAGGTCAAGATCCGTGGCCAGCGCATCGAACTTGGCGAGATCGAGGCGGCGCTGGCCAGCTATCCGCATCTGCGCCAGGCGCGTGTGATCGCGCGGGAAGACCAGGCGGGCGACAAGCGCCTCGTGGCCTATGTCGTGCCGGCGGAAGGCTATGATGCCGCCGCGCTGCGCGCCCATGCGGCGGCGCGGCTGCCGGATGGCTGGCTGCCTTCCGCCTATGTCGCCCTGGATGCGCTGCCGGTGAACAGCAGCGGCAAGCTGGACCGCGCCGCCCTGCCCGCGCCGGATTACGGCAGCGCCGGCGGCCGTGCCCCCGCCACGGAGGCCGAGCGCCGCGTCGCCGCCCTGTTTGCCGAAACCTTGCAGGTGCCGCCGCCCGGCGCGGAGGATGATTTCTTCGCCCTCGGCGGCCATTCCCTGCTGGCGGTGGAACTGATGCTGCGGGTGCGGGAGGCATTCGGCTGGGACCCTGGCCTGGGCGCCCTGTTCGAGCATCCGACGGTGGAACGCCTCGCCGCGCTGCTGGAGGAAAAGCCTGTCAGCGACAGCGGCCTTGGCCCGCTGGTGCGGCTGCAGCAGGGTGACGACGCGCTGCCGCCGCTGTTCACCGTGCATCCGGCGGGCGGGATTTCCTGGTGCTATGGCGGGCTGGCGCGGGCGCTTTCTCCCCGCCGCACAGTCTATGGCCTGCAGGCGCCCGCGCTGGCGGAAGGCGTGCCGACGCCGGAGAGCCTGGAGGCGCTCGCCGCCGATTACGTGGAGCGCATCCGCGCCATCCGCCCCGGCGGGCCTTTCCACCTGCTGGGCTGGTCGGTGGGCGGCATCGTCGCCCATGCCATGGCGGTGCGGCTGCGCGCCCTGGGCGAGCCGGTGGGCCTGCTGGCCATGCTGGATTCCTACCCCAGCGACGTCTGGCGCGCCGAGCCAGAGCCGGACGAGAACGCGCCGCTGCGCGCCCTGCTGGCCATCGCCGGCCATGACCCGGACCGCCTGCCCGACCTGCCGCTGACGCGAGACGCCGTGGTGGGCTTCCTGCGGCACTCCGACAGCCCGCTGGGCCGGTTGCCGGAAGCGGCGCTGGATGGCGTGGTGCGGGTGGTACGCGGCAACAACCGGCTGGTGCGGGCGCACCGGCACGGGCATTTCGACGGCACCGTGCTGCATTTCCGCGCCGCGCTGGACCATGCCGGGCGCGACCTTTCCCCCGCCATGTGGCAACCCTATGCCACGGCGGTCTCGATCGTGGATATCCAGGCGCTGCATGCCAACCTGACCGGCCCCGAGGCCACGGCGCAGGTCGCGCCGGTGCTGGCCGGCTTTCTGTCGGCCCAGGACAAGGAATTCAGCTGATGCGACCGAGTGGCCTTTCCGGCAAGCGCGTGCTGGTGACGGGGGCGGCCGGCGGCATCGGCCAGGCGGTGCTGCGGGCGCTGCTCGATGAAGGGATGCGCGTGGTCGCCACCGACCTCGACCCCGCCGCCATCCCGCCCGCCCCCAACCTGCGGGCGGAGCGGCTGGACGTGACCAGCAGCGCCGAGGTCAATGCCCTGGTGGCGCGCATCGAGGCCGAGGAAGGCCCGATCGATTGCGGCGTCAGCCTGGCCGGCATCCTGGCCACCGACACGGTGGCGCAGACCACGGATGAAAGCTGGCGCCGCGTCTTCGCCGTCAATACCGATGGCGTCTTCCACCTGGGCCGGGCGCTGGCGCGGGTGATGGGGCCGCGGGCCGCGGGCAGCATTGTGGTGGTCAGCTCCAACGCGGCGGGCGTGCCGCGCCATGCCATGGCGGCCTATGCGGCCTCCAAGGCCGCGACCACCATGTTCACCCGCTGCCTGGGGCTGGAACTGGCGCCGCAGGGCATCCGCTGCAACATCGTCGCCCCCGGCTCCACCCTGACGCCGATGCAGACCGGCATGTGGGCGGATGCCGATGGCGCCGCGCGGGTCATCGCCGGCTCGCCCGAGACCTACAAGGCCGGCATTCCGCTGCGGAAGCTGGCGACGCCGGAGGATATCGCGGATGCGGTGGCCTTCCTGCTCTCCGACCGCGCCGGGCATATCACCATGGCCGATCTCTACATCGATGGCGGCGCGACCCTGCGTGGCTGAGGCACCGCCGCCCGTCACCCTGCCGGGCACGGAGGAGCACATCCTCCAGGGGCCCGCCGGCGAATACCGGCTCTGGCTCTCCATCCCCCAGGCCCCGCCGCCGCCCGGCGGCTTCCCGGTGCTGTATCTGCTGGATGCCAATGCCAGCTTCGCGACCCTGACCGAGATCGCCCGCCAGGGCGCAGTGCGGGCGGGCGCCACCGGCATCGGCGCCGCGGTTGTGGCCGGTATTGCCTATCCCGGGGAAGCCCCATACCACCGCGCCCGGCGCGGGCTGGATTACACCCCCGGCCCGCCGGCCGAGGAGGCGGTGCCCTATCCCACTGGCGGCCGCGATGCCTTTCTGGCTTTCCTGCGCGGCCCGGTGACGGCGCGGGTAACGGAACGCTGCCCGGTGGATGCCGGCCGGCGGGTGCTGATCGGCCATTCCCTGGCCGGTTTCTTCACGCTGGACGTACTGGCCCGCGACCCTGGCGCCTTCAGCGATTACGTGGCCATCAGCCCTTCCGTCTGGTGGAACCGGGCGCGGCTGGAGGATGGGCTGGCGGCGCTGCGCTTCCCTGGCAGGGTACCGCGCGTGGCACTGGGTGTCGGCGAATGGGAACAGGGCCTGACGCCCCGGGAAGCGGCCTCCCCCGAGGCCGCCCGCACCGCCGAGCGTCGCGGCCGCCGCGCCATGGTGGATGGCGCGCGGCAGATGGCCGAGCATGTCGCCGCCAGCGGCGCCGAGACGCGCTTCTGGTGCTTCCCGGAAGAGAACCACGGCTCCGTCCTTCCCGTGGCCCTTGGCCGCGCCCTGCGTTTCGTGCTCTCCGGCGGCTGAACCAGAAGAAAAAAGATGGGGGCCTGGGGGAATTCCTTCCCCCAGCCTTCTTCTTTCCTGTTCTTCGCAAGGGCCATGCCCTTCATCACCTCACGGAGACAGCGCGATGGAACAACGCCTGCACCGGCTGGAATTCAGCACTTCCGGGCGCGGAATGCTGGAGGTCACGGCGCCCATCCGCCGCTGGGTGGCCGCGCAGAGGTTCGGGGATGGGCTGCTGACGATCTGGTGCCGGCATACCTCGGCCTCGCTGCTGGTGCAGGAGAATGCCTCGCCCGAGGTGCGAAGGGATTTCGAGGATTATTTCCGGCGGCTGGTGCCGGATGGCGGCGGCGGCCGCTATCGGCACGAGGATGAAGGGCCGGACGATATGCCGGCGCATCTGCGCGCGGCGCTGACCCAGACGCAGCTTTCCATTCCTGTCCAGGACGGGCAGCCGGTGCTCGGCACCTGGCAGGGGATCTTCCTTTATGAGCACCGCACCGCGCCGCATCAGCGGCATCTGGTGCTGCATCTGCTGGGCGAGCCTGGTGGCTGAGCGGCGGTGTTCCCAAAAGCCCAGGCAAAGCCTGGAGTCCTGGCGATGACCCGCCATGGCAGCGCGGACGAAACCGTTGTGTGTCAGTTTCGAGGTCATGCAGCCTGTTCCCGCGGCGCCCGCCGCCGGACTGCACCTGAATTCAGCGCCGAGCATCATGAAGTTTCATGATTCCGCCGCTCCTGACTCGACAAACACTGGCTCTCCCCCAGGCCCTGCGGCAAGATGACCTGTGCTGCCCAAGGTCCTCTTTGAGAGATTGACCAGAATGATCAAGGTTGCTGTCCGGACTCTGGCTCTGCTGTTCATGTGGCAGCTCGCGGCCTGTGCTACCCACCAGGCCGGTTCGTCGCTGGACGACGAAGGCTACAGCGCCTCGTCTTCCGACTATGCCAATGCCATCATGGCCGGCATGGAGCGTGCCCGCGCGATGCGCGAGCTTCGGCTGCAATCCTCGATCGCCCACTGACCTGACAGCACGGCAGCGCCGGGTCCGCCCGGCGCCCGATCCAGGTCAGTCCTGCTTCTGGACCAGACTGTCACGCAGCCTGGTGATGCTCTCGCGCAGCGCCCTGGCTTCGTCCGACTTCTCGCAGAAGGTGTGGCGGAGCCATTCCGGCGTCTGCTTCGCCTTTTCGGCCAGGGCGCGGCCCTGGTCCGTCAGTTGGATGCGCACCTGCCGCTCATCCGTCGCGTCCCGCACCCGCTGCACCAGCCCGGCCGCCTGCAAACGCTTCAGCAGCGGCGTCAGCGTGCTGGATTCCAGGAACAACCGGTCGCCGATGCTGCCGACCGTCTGGTTATCCTCGGACCAGAGCACCACCATCACCAGATACTGTGGATAGGTGAGGCCGAGCTTCTCCATCAGCGGCTTGTTGGCGCGCTGAATGGCATGGGCGGCGGAATGGACCGCGAAGCAGAGCAGATCGTCGAGGTTGGCAGGTTTCTCGGTCATGGGTTCATCCTGAGGGCAGCGGGCCTAGTCGTCCATATTGTATCGCGTACGATTAAATAGTGCAGCAATATACCGCATGGCAGGCATGCGGAATGAATAGTCGCGCACGATGCAATCGCGGCGT
>NZ_JACTUZ010000067.1 GCF_014490445.1 Pseudoroseomonas ludipueritiae
AGGCAATCGTCATGTGGGGTGCGGATCTCCTGCTCCCCGTCCAGCGCCAGCAGGGTGTTGCGGCGGGGGATGACGGTGCCGCCGCGGAAATCCTGCACAAAGGCGAATCCATGCGTGCCCGCCACCACGGTGCGTGTCACCTCAGCCAGGCGGCCGACGGGAGTGGGGGCAGGGGCAGGCGGCAGCAGGCCATACTCCCGCAGCAGGGCGGTGGCGCAGGTTTCCAGGGTTTCCAGCGTCGCCGGCTCCCAATGCGGTCCGCCTTCCACCAGCAACGCGGTGCGGCGGCTGCCGGGGGCGGTGAAAAGGGCGCAGTCGATCATCCGCCGGCCGGTGCTGTGGCCCTCATCCGCCACCACCAGCGAGGGCGTGCCGAGCTTCGGCCCCAGCGCTCGGGCCTGCGGCGCGCTGCCGGCGATGATCAGCGGGTCTGAGGGCCAGAGCATGCTGTGCAGATCCAGCAGCACGTCCATTTCCTCCAGCAGCGGGCGCAGGGCGCGGGCGCGGGAGAGTTCCTCGCTGTCCCGGCCGCCTTGCAGCACGCGCTCGTCCCAGACGCGGTTCAGGTCCTCGTCCACGAAGCGGCTGAGGGTGGGGTCGGCGGGGTCGAAGCGGTCGAAGGCGGCGAGGTTGGCGAAGATAAAGGTCAGGGTGCCGCGCAAGGGCCGCAGCCCTTCCCGCAGCCAGCGCGCCAGCAGCAGCGCGCCCGCGATCTCGTTGCCATGCACCAGGGAGACCAGCGCCACATGCGGGCCGGGCGCGGGGCCCGGGATGCTCCAGACACCGGGAAGCCGGTTGCCGGCGCGCCAGGGCCGCAGGTCCGGCATCGGCAGGCGCACCGGGAAATGCGGAAAGCCGGGCGGGGCGATCGGCGCCTCAGACACCGTTGGCGGCCTCCCTGCGTCGCGGTGGCTGGCTGTCCACGCCCAACTCTCCCCTCCAGGCGAGGATACTGTGATACGCGGTGGCTGGCACGGCAATCCGCGGGCGGTTCAGCCGCCGGAGCGCGGCTGCTGCCGGGCCTCGGCCACCAGTTGCTTCAAGGTCTCGAGGTCCACGGCGCCGGGCACCAGCCTGTCGCCCACCACAATGGCCGGCGTGCCCTCGATGGAGAGGGCCTGCGCCAGGGCCAGGTTGCCGGCCAGGCGGCGCTGGATGGCGGGGTCTTCCATGTCCCGCTTGATGCGCGCCCAGTCGAGACCCGCGCGCTCGGCCTCGGTCTTCAGCACGGCCTCGGTGGGGTCGCCGCGCAGGCGCATCAGCGCGTCCTGGAAGGGTAGGTACTTGCCCTGCTTCTGCGCCGCCAGCAGCGCCTTGCTGGCCGTGACGCTGGCCGGGCCCAGGATCGGCAGGTCCTTCAGCACCACGCGGATGCCGGGGTCGGCCTTCAGCAACTGGTCCATGGTGGGGTGCAGCAGCTTGCAATAGCCGCAGCGGGCATCAAAGAACTCCACCAGCGTCACGTCGCCCTGCGGGTTGCCCTTCACCGGGTCCGCCGGGTCGCGCAGCAGCGCATCGGCATGGGCGGCGATGGCCTCGCGCTGGGCGCTGGCGCGGTCCTGCTGCTGCGCCTGCTGCATGGCGGCGATGGCGTCGCGCAAAATGGTGGGGTCGCTCTTCAGCGCCTGCCGCAGCACCTCGATCACTTCCTGCCGCTGCTGCGGGCTCAGGGCGGGCTCGGCGCGCGCGGCCAGCGGCAGGGCGGAAAGCCCCAGCAGGGCGAGGGCGGCGAGGCGGGGTAGAGGCAAGATGGCGGTCTCCGGCAAAGCACCACCAGTCTGCGGGCGGCGGGGGCGGCTGGCAAATCACAGGGCGCGAAGGGGCGCGCGGGGCAACATCCGGTTGCCGCCCCCGGCGAAGGAGTCTATGGCCCCAGCGAGACCGGGGCGGAGAACGCCCGCTCGCACCACGGCTGACCGGAGTGAAGTTCCCCGCATGACCCGCACCCGCGACCGAGCCCCCGCCCGCTCCATGCCCCGTGCCCTGGCCCTGATGGGCCTGGCCGCCACCCTGGCCGGCTGCAGCACGGTCAGCAGCGTTGTCGGCGGCGGCAACAGCACGCCGGCCGGCCAGCCCGGCCACGTCACCGGCTTCCTGGGCTATGTGGTGGCGGATGAGCCGCGCGCGGCGCTGGTGGGGCGGGACGTGCTCTCGGCCGGCGGCACGGCGGTGGATGCGGCGGTGGCGGCCGGCTTCGCCATGTCCGTCACGCTGCCCTCCCGTGCCGGGCTCGGCGGCGGCGGCGCCTGCCTGGTCTATGACCGCGCCCGCAACACGACGGAGGCGGTGCTCTTCCCCGCCGCCAGCCCTGGTGCCGTCAGCGGCGACCGTCCGGCGGCGGTGCCGATGATGGCGCGCGGCCTCTTTGCCCTGCATACCCGCAAGCCGCGCCGGCCCTTCGAGGAATTGATCGTCCCCGCCGAGCAGCTGGCCCGCTTCGGCGCCCTGACCTCCCGCGCCCTGGCCACCGACCTCGCCGCCGTGGCCGGGCCGCTGCTGGCCGACCCCACCGCGCGCGCCACCTTCACCGGCCCCAGCGGCCAGCCGCTGACGGAAGGCGAGACGCTGTCCCAGCCCGATCTCGGCGCGACCCTGGCGGCGCTGCGCGTTTCTGGCGTGGGCGATCTCTACCAGGGCGCCCAGGCGCGGCGGCTGGAGGAACTCTCCCCCCGCGTCGGCGGTGCCCTGACGGTGGAGGCGCTGCGCCCGGCGGTGGCGCAGGTGGCGCCGCCGCTGCAGGTCACGCTGGTCTCGGATACGCTCTCCTTCCTGCCCAATGACGGCGGCCTCGCGGCCGCGGTAGCGGCGCAGGCCATGGCCACCGGGCAGGCCGATGGCGAGGCCCGTGGCCTCTCCGCCGCCGCCACCTTGCGCCGCAATGGCGGCGACCCTGCCGCGCTGCTGGCCAATCCGCCGGCCGGGGGCGAGGGCTTCGGGCTGTTGCCGGCTTCCTCCTCCCTTGTGGTGCTGGACCGGGAAGGCGGCGCCGTGTCCTGCGCCTTCAGCATGAACAATCTCTTCGGCACCGGCCGCGTGGTGCCGGGCATGGGCTTCTTCCTGGCCGCCGCCCCGGGCGTGGGCCGGGTGGAGCCGCCGCTGCTCTCGGCCGTGATGGTGCATAGCCGCAACCTCTCGGCCTTCCGTTATGCCGGCGCTTCCTCCGGCCAGGCGGCGGCGCCGCTGGCCACCGCCCTGCCGGCGGTGCGGCAACTGGTGAACCGCACCCCGGTGGCCCAGGCCCTGGCCGAGGTGCCGGAGCCCGGGCGCGGCAATGCCGTTGCCTGTGACCGCTACCTGCCGGGCGATGCCCGCCAATGCGTGGCCGCCACCGATACGCGCGGCGCCGGCCTGGCTGTCGGCGGATTGCAGTAGCATGGCGCTGAAGGTGGGGAAGGGGGCCGAGGCGCCGCCCTTCCTGGTGATGGACGTGATCGCCGCCGCCAATGCGCGGGAGGCGGCGCTGCCGCCCGGCGCCCCTGGCGTGCTGCGCATGGAGGTCGGGCAGCCCTCCACCGGCGCCCCGCGCGGCGCGGCGGAGGCCGCCATCCGCGCGCTGCAGGAAGGCGCGCCGCTGGGCTATACGGAAGCCTTCGGGCTACGTTCGCTGCGCGAACGCATCGCCGGCCATTACCGGGAAAAATACGGCGTGGCCGTGCCGCCCTCCTGCGTCGCGGTGACGGTCGGGGCCTCGGGCGCCTTTCCGCTGGCCTTCCTGGCGGCCTTTGACGTGGGCGACCGCGTGGCCATGGCCGCGCCCTTCTACCCGCCCTATGCCAATATCCTGACGGCGCTGGGCATGGTGCCGCAGGTGCTGCCTTGCGATGCCTCCACCCGTTTCCAGCCCACCGTGGCGATGCTGGAGGCGCTGGACCCGCGCCCGGCCGGGCTGATCGTCGCCTCCCCCTGCAACCCCGCCGGCACCATGTTGTCGCGGGAGGAACTGGCCGCCATCGCCGATTGGTGCGAGCGCAACGGGGTGCGGCTGGTCTCGGACGAGATCTACCACGGCCTCTCCTACGGCATGGAGGAAAGCACCGCCGCCGGCTGCAGCGACAGCGCCATCGTGGTGAACAGCTTCTCCAAGTATTTCTCCATGACCGGCTGGCGCATCGGCTGGATGGTGCTGCCGGAGGACCTGGTGCGCCCTGTGGAATGCCTGGCGCAGAACATGTTCATCTCGGCCCCGCATATCGCCCAGGTGGCGGCGGAGGCGGCCTTCGGCTGTGCCGAGGAACTGGAAGCCAACAAGGCCGTCTATGCCCGCAACCGCGCCCTGCTGCTGCGCGGCCTGCCGGAAGCGGGCTTCGACCGGCTGGCTGAGGCGGATGGCGCCTTCTACCTCTGGGCCGATATCGGCCACCTGACCAATAACAGCGTGGAGTTCACCGCCCGGATGCTGGCCGAGGCCGGCATTGCCGCCACGCCAGGTGTGGATTTCGACCCGGCGCGGGGCGGGCGCTTTCTGCGCTTCTCCTATTGCGGAGCGGAAGCGGCGATGGCGGAAGCGCCGGGCCGGCTGCGGGACTGGCTGAAGCGCTAGCGCCAGCCGTAGAGGTTCCGCATCCCGCCTTCACGCTGATTGTCGATGCCGCCCAGGGTGCCGCCGCCATAGCGGGAGCCGACGGTCACGCCAGACAGGGAGTTGAGCGGATTGACGAACTGGCCGCTGCACCCGGCCAGGATGGTCACCAGCATCAGGGTCAGCCCCGCGCGGATCAACATGCGTCGGTTCTCTTGTTACGGCTCCAGCATGGCTTTGGGCGGCGGCACTGTCTAGCGCCGGTTGCCCGGACCGGTGGGTGGCGCGTTGCTCAGCCCGTCAGCGCATCCCAGGCCCGCGTGGCGCTGCGGGCGCCGTGTTCCAGTTCCTCCCGGATGGCGCCGTCCCGCCCCTGCACGGATATGCTTGGTGCACCCGGAGAGAGACGTTATCCGGGGAAGAAGAAGTGCTGCAGGCGCATGAAGAGGTCGCGCAGGTCGAAGCCCAGGTCGGCCTCCTGTTCCGCCGGCCCCTGCGGCAGCCTCGCCCTGAGGGCGGCCAGCGCTTCCCCGGTGCGGGCCAGCCGCAGTGCCTTCGGCTCGGCATCGCTGCCGCCGCTGCCGAGGCCGTGCAGCCGCACCAGCACGCGCTCGGCCCGCGCCAGTTCCTCGGCGGCGCGGGGAAGATCCTCGGGCTTCGGGGCACAGACCACGGAGCGGCCCTGCAGCCGGCAGGGCATCTCCATCATCGGCTGCGGCGGGAAGCGGATCTGCGCCGTGCCGGTGAAGGCCAGCAGCCCGCGCCCGGCATTCTCCAGCCCCAGGTCGCGGGCCGTGACGGCGGGCACCAGCATGCCCTCCCGCGCCACAATCTCCAGCGCCATGGCGGATTGGCCGGCGGCGGCGGGCTCCACCGGGGTCTCGTGCGTCATGCGGCAGCGCTGCCGGTCGGTCATGCTGTCGGTGGCGCAGGTCAGCAGCCAGGGGCCGTAGGTATCGGCCGCCTGCGCCCGCGCTGGCTGCGGCAGGGCCAGCCCGGCCAGCAGCGGCGCGGCCAGGGGCAGCGCGCGGAGGAAAACCGAAGGTGTGGCGGTAGCGAGGAGGCGCATACCAGCCAAGATAGGGTGCAGCAGAGGAGGATACCATGCACAGCATCACGCTGGCCGACGGCACCCCCATTCCCACCCTGGGCCAGGGCACCTGGCGCCTGGGTGAGCGCGGCGCCGACCGCAGGGCGGAGGCCGCCACGCTGCGCCTGGGCCTGGACCTTGGGCTGACGCTGATCGACACGGCGGAGATGTATGGCGACGGCGGCTCGGAAGAGGTGGTGGCCGAGGCCATCGCGGGCCGGCGCGACGAGGTCTTCCTGGTCAGCAAGGCTTACCCGCAGAATGCCTCCCGCACCCGGCTGCCCGAGGCCTGCGAGCGCAGCCTGCGGCGGCTGAAGACCGATGTGCTGGACCTCTACCTGCTGCACTGGCGCGGCAACGTGCCGCTGCCCGAAACGGCGGAGGCGATGGAGGCGCTGAAGAAGCAGGGCAAGATCCGCCACTGGGGCGTCTCCAACCTCGATGTCGCGGACCTGGAGGAGCTTGGCCCCTACCTGAACACCTGCGCCGCCAACCAGGTGCTCTACAACCTGGAAGCGCGCGGCGTGGAATTCGACCTGCTGCCCTTCTGCCTCAACCAGATGATGCCGGTGATGGCCTATTCCCCGCTGGGCCAGGGTGGCGCGCTGCTGCGCCACCCGGTGCTGGCGCGGGTGGCCAAGCGCCAGGGCGCCACGCCGGCGCAGGTGGCGCTGGCCTGGACGCTGCGGAACCCCAACGTGATCAGCATCCCCAAGGCGGCGGATGAGAGGCACCTGCGGGAGAACCTGGGCGCCCGCATGATGGTGCTGACGCCCGAGGACCTGCTGGAACTGGATTCCGCCTTCGCGCCCCCCAGCCGCAAGCAGTCGCTGGAGATGCTGTGACCTAGCGGATGCGCACCGGCTGACGGCCGCCCTGGTCGCGGGAGATCTGGTCGTCCCGCGCCCCGGTCAGGTTGGCGGCGCAGGTGCCGTTCTGCAACATGGCGCGATAGCCCTCCGCCGTGCGGGGGCAGGAGGAGGCGAGGGAGCTGCGCGCCGGCCCGCGCGCGTCGAAGACATCGCGCACGAACTTGTCCACCTCGGTATTCGCCTGCGCCTTGTCGGCCGCCGATTTGGGCGAGGCGGCGATGCAGGCCCGCCAGGCCGCCGCGGCCTCGTCGCAGCCGGCATCGCCGGTGGAGGCCGGCGTGCCCTGGGAGGATGGCAAGTTGCCCGGCGCCTGCGCCTGCGCCGGCAGGGTGGCGAGGCAAAGGCCGGACAAGGCCAGCAGGACACGGAAAGGCGGCACGGCGGCGATCCTTGGGGCGCGGGTGACGCGGGCGATCATAGACATTGCCGCCGCCTTGGCCAGGGCCGCCCCTCGGCGGCACTGGATTCATCCCGCCCTTACTTTTGCCGCGCAGCATGAGGCCTGGACACGAAAAACTGAGGAATCGGAAGATTTTGGCGGGTGTCATTCAACGACAGGTTGAGATAAGAGCGTTTTGTTAACGATTCGGGGCCGGCGGCAGGGAGTTGGGCATGGCGGGACGGCGGGCATTCCTGCGCAGGATGAGTGGCGTGGCGACGGCGCTGGGCCTGGGCGCCTGCGGCCGCATGCCCGTGCTGGAAGCCAGCGGCACCCCGGTCGCGCAGGTGACGGCCACCGGCTTCGCCTCCGTCTACGCCGATGGCATGACGCGCGGCGCCGCCGTGGCCTTCGATGACCGCCATGTGCTGACCTGCGCCCATGTGCTGCCGGCGGGCTGCGAGGTGGTGCTGCGGCGCGGCCTGGATGGCGCCCAGATCCGTGCCGAGGCCATCCGCCGCAGCCGCCGCATGGACCTGGCGGTGCTGCGGGTGCCGGCCGGCTTCCTGCAGGCGCCGCCCCGCGCCACCGAGGCCCCGCTGGCCGGGGAAGCCGTATGGGCCGCCGGCGCCCCCGGCCTTGGCTATGCGGTGGCGCAGGGCGTGGTGGAGGCCCCGGATGCCGAGATGCCGGGTTTCGGCCGTGGCTTCACCGCCCGCATGCCGGCGCTGATGGGTTATTCCGGCGGGCCGGTGGTGGATGCCTCGGGCACGCTGATGGGCCTGACCTCGGCCCTGCCGGGCGGCGGCGGCGCCGGGGTTCTCGCATTTCTCACCGGCGCGGACCTCGATGGGCTGGCGCGGCGGGACCGGCAGGTCTTCGTGCTTTCCATCCAGCGCGCCAGCGCCGAGGCGCGGCAACTGCTGGCCTGAAGCCACCGCGCACGAAGCCGCGCGCGCCGCGGTTTTCGCTGGACGTAAAGCGCGCCCCCTCGCCATCGTTCCGGCACCAAGGAAGAACACGGCGGGCGAACCGCTCCGGGACAGCACGCCGGAAGGGAGAGCAAGATGGTCATCGCGAACATCCTGCGGGGCAAGGGCAGCGAAGTCATCGCCGTCCGTCCCGGTGACACCGCGGCCGAGATCGCGCAGACCCTGTCGCGCCACCGCATCGGCGCCGTGCTGGTGCGCGACGCGGGCGGGGAGGTGTTGGGCATCGTCAGCGAGCGCGACATCGTACGCGCCATGGCGGCCTCGGCCGGCTCGGTGGCCTCGCAGCCCGCCACGGAACTGATGACGCAGGTGCTGCATACCGTCACCCCGCGAACTCTCGTCATCGAGGCCCTGGCCATGGTGACCGACCGCCGCGTGCGCCACCTGCCGGTGCTGGAGGACGGCAAGCTCGTCGGTATGGTCTCGATCGGCGACCTTGTGAAAGCCCGCATCGCCGAGGCCGAGCTGGAGACGAACGAGCTGCGAAATTACGTGTCTTCCGCCGGCTGAGGTATCCTTTCGCTCCCTGGTGCGTTGGCCGGGGAGGATGGAGTTGGACCACAGGGGCTTACGATGACAGCCACTCGCCGTGGGGTCATGGCGGCGGGCGCCGGCCTATGGCTCGGCGCCGCGCGACCCGCCCGGGCGCAGACGCGGTGGCAGGCGGCGACACCCTGGCTGGATGGCAGTAGCCACACCCGCAACCTGCGCCAGTTCCTCGACGAGGTGCGGCAGGGCACCGGGGGTGGCCTGGATATCCGGCTGCATGCCGGCGGCACCCTGCTGAAGAGCGCGGAGATGCTGCGTGGGCTGCAAACCGGGCGGGTGCAGCTTGGTGAGCTGCTGCTGGCGCTGGAAGCGGCGCTGGACCCGATCCTGGAGCTGGATTCGCTGCCCATGCTGGTGCGCAGCCTGGAGGATGCGCGGCGCCTGGCCGGCATTACCCGGCCATTGATCGAGCAAAGGCTGCGGCGGGAAGGATTGACCCTGCTCTACCTGGCGCCCTGGTCGCCGGCGGGGCTCTTCAGCGGCTTCGCGGTGGATACGCTGGAGGACCTGCGCGGCACCCGCATGCGCACCATGACACCTCTGGCGGCGCGGCTGGCCAGCCTGGCCGGCGCGCTCGCGGCGCATGCCGAGCCGGAGGAGCCGCTTTCCTTCTCCGCACCGCTGGCCACCACCATGTTCGCCGGCGCTTCCAGTGGCGTGGATGTGGAAGCCTGGAGCTTCGCCCGCTTCTTCATGCCGCTCGACATCTCCTTTCCCAAGGATGCCGTCTGCGCGCAGAGCCGTGCCTGGGAGGCATTGGCGGCGCAGCAGCGCGCGGCGGTGCTGCGGGCGGCCGCGGCGGCGGAGGAGCGCGCCTGGGCCATGGCCAGCAGCGAAGGGCCAGCGGCGCAGGAGGTGCTCGTCAGCCATGGCGTGAGGCTGCGCCCCCCATCCCCCCGGCTGCTGGTGGAGCTGGAACAGCTTGGCCGGATCATGCTGGACGAATGGCGCGCCCGTGCCGGCGAGACTGGCGCCCGCGTGCTGGCCGAGCTTCGCGCCGGCTGACCGGGCGGCGCATCCCGCCGCCCGCGCAACGAAAGGATCCCGATGAAGAAACCGAATATCCCCCTGCACGAACCCGCCTGGCTGCGTGAGTTCAAGGCTTTCATCATGCGTGGCAATGTTGTCGACCTCGCGGTCGGCATCGTGATCGGCGCGGCCTTCACCGGCATCGTCAACTCGCTGGTGCAGGACCTGATCAACCCGCTGATTGGCCTGCTCATCGGCGGTGTCGACTTCTCCAATATTTTCTTCGTGCTGAATGGGGAGCGGGGCCCGTCGCTGGATGCGACGCGGCAGTCCGGCGCGGCGGTGCTGGCGGTCGGCGTCTTCATCAATGCCATCATCAAGTTCCTGATCGTGGCGATGGCGATCTTCTGGCTGCTGCAGCTGCTGAAGAAGCTGCACCTGCGGCACGAGAACAAAGGGCCCGCAGGCCCGAGTGCCGAGGAGAAGCTGCTGACGGACATCCGCGACGAGCTGAAGGCGCTGCGCCAGGGCGACACCGCGCCGCTGCCGGTGCGCGCCACTCCCGCCGGCGGGGATGACGACGGCTGAACAGGCCCCAAGGCGGGGGCTGGCGCGCCCCTGCCGCGCTGCTAGGCTGCAGCCATGCGTTTCCATCGCCCCCCCTCGGCCGAAGACCTGCTGGAGATGGCCGAAGCGGCCTTTGCCGCCATTCCAGAGGCCTTGCGAGAAGCGGTGCGCGGCACCGCCCTGCTGGTGGAGGAACTGCCGGATGACGAAACCCTCCAGGCCCTGGGCCTGGAGCATCCCTGGGAACTCACCGGCCTGTATCGCGGCACGCCGCTGACGCAGAAATCCGTGCTCGACGTGCCGGCGGGGCCGGACACCATCCTGCTCTACCGCGAGCCCATCCTGGTGGAATGGATCGAGACGGGGGAGGACCTCTTCCGCCTGGTGCGCAATGTGCTGATCCATGAGATCGGCCACCATTTCGGCTTTTCCGACGAGGACATCGCACGCCTGGAAGGTGAAGGGTGAGCGCCCCCGAGTCGGGTGACCGCCGGCCCATCGCGGCGCGGGACCTGGCGCTGACGGGGCGGGTCGCCGGCTGGCTGATCCGCCGCCGTGCCTCACCGGACGGCATTTCGCTGGTGGGCATGGCGGCGGGGCTGCTGGCCGGGCTCTGCTTTGCCGCCACCTGGTGGTGGCCGGATGGCGCACGCATCTTCTGGCTGCTGGGCGCGGCGCTGGTGCAGCTGCGGCTGCTGGCCAATCTCTTCGACGGCATGGTGGCCATCGGGCGCAACATCGCCTCTCCCTTAGGCGAATTGTTCAACGAGGTGCCGGACCGCGTCTCCGACACCGCCATCCTGCTCGGCCTCGGCTTCGCGGCCGGGGGCAACTGGGGGCTGGGGCTGGCGGCGGCGCTGGCGGCCATGGCCACGGCCTATATCCGCGCCGTGGGCAAGGCGGCCGGGGCGCCCAGCGACTTCTCCGGCCCCATGGCCAAGCAGCAGCGCATGGCGCTGGCCACGGCACTGGGCCTCTGGTGCGGCGTGGTGCCGGTCTCCTGGCGCATGCTGGCGGATTGGCCGCTGGCGGGTTGGGTGCTGGTGGCCATCACGCTGCTGGCGACTTTCACCGCCTGGCGGCGGCTGTCCCATGTGGCGAAGGCCCTGAAACGATGAACACCGCCTTCGCGCATCCCGTTACCCAGGGCATCGTGCTGGCCACCGGGGCCGTGCTGCTGTTGGCGGCGCTGGCCATCGGCGCCATGACGCTGCTGGGGCGCGGCACGCCGGCCTTCCGGCGGGAATTGTGGCTGCGCTACGGCTCCTGGCTGGTGCTGCTGCCGCTGATGTTCGGCCCGGTGCTGCTGGGCCGCGCCTGGACCATCGGTGCCGTGACGCTGCTGGGGCTGCTTTGCCTGGGTGAATTCGCCCGCGCCACCGGCTTGTTCCGCGAATACCTGACCACCGCCGTGGTGGCGCTGGGCATCGTCGCGGTCGGCTTCGCGGCGCTGGACAACTGGTACCGGTTGTTCGTGGCGCTCTGGCCGCTGACCACGGTGGTGATCCTGGTGGCCACCATCCCGCTGGACCGGCCCGCCGGCTATATCCAGCGCAATGCCCTGGCGATCTTCGCCTTCATGCTGCTGGGCGTGGGTCTGGGGCACCTGGGCTACATGGCCAATGATCCCGGCTACCGGCCGCTGGTGCTGATGCTGCTGGCGGCGGTGGCGCTGAACGACGTGGCGGCCTTCACCTTCGGCAAGCTGCTGGGCGCCCGTCTCTTCGGCGGCCGCAAGCTGGTGCCCAACACCAGCCCCAACAAAACCGTGGCGGGGGCGCTGGGCGCGCTTTGCACCACCACGGCGCTGGTGGCTTACCTCGGCTCCCTGATCTTCGCCGAGACGGCCATGGCGCACCCGGCGCTGCTGCTCTTCCTGGGCGTGCTGGTCAGCGTGGCGGGGCAATGCGGGGACCTGATGCTCTCCTCCATCAAGCGCGACATCGGCATCAAGGACATGGGGGCGGCGCTGCCGGGCCATGGCGGCATCATGGACCGCTTCAACAGCCTGCTGCTGGTGGCGCCGGCCGTGTTCCACCTGATCAACTACGTGGTGGGCATCGCCGAAGGGCAGCCCACGCGCCTCATCACCGGCTGAGGCGGCGCGGCATGGAATGGCAATTCCGCCCGGCGCGTGACACCGAGATCTCCCCCGTCGCCCGCCTGCGCAGCCATGCGCGGGAGGTCGGCCTCTCCGGGCTGGTGATGCAGGGGGCCTGGCGGCGCGGGGTGCGGGCCTATCTGCACCTCTTCCACCGGCTGGAGGTGGTGGGGCGGGAGAACCTGCCCGCCCGGCCGCCCTATGTGCTGATCGCCAACCATACCAGCCACCTGGATGCGCTGAGCCTCGCTTCCATGCTGCGCGGCCCGGCCTCCCGCCGCGCCTTCGCGTTGGCGGCGGGGGATACCTTCTTCACTTCGGTCCGGTCATCGGCCTTCGCGGCCTGGGCGGTGAACGCGCTGCCGGTCTGGCGCCGCCGCACCAGCGCCAAGGACCTGAACGGGCTGCGGCAAAGGCTGGCCGAGGACGAACTGGTCTTCATCCTCTTCCCCGAGGGCACGCGCAGCCGCAGCGGCGCCATGGGGCGCTTCCTGCCCGGCATTGGCGCGCTGGTGGCGGGGGGCGCGGTGCCGGTGGTGCCCTGCTACCTGGAAGGCGCCCATGCCGCCTGGCCCGCCGACCGCCGCTGGCCGCGCCCCGGCCCGCTGCGTTTGCGAATCGGCCCGCCGCTGGATTTCGCTGGCACCAGTGATGACAAGGCCGGCTGGATGGAGGTCGCCCGCCGCTGCGAGGACGCGGTGCGCGCCCTCAGCCCACCAGCGCTGCCCTGACAGCATCGCGCAGGGCTGGCAGCACCTCGGCCTCGAACCAGGGCCGCTGCGCCGCCCAACTGCGGGTGCGCCAGGAGGGATGGGGCAGGGGGAACAAGCCACGGGAGAGCGGTTCCGCGAAGCCCTGCACCGTCTGCCCCAGCGCGGCGGCGGCCGGGCGGCCCAGCACGGAGCGGATGGCATAGGTGCCGACCAACAGCCGCAGCCGGATCTCGCGCATTGGGTCGATCAGCCTCGGGTGCCAGAGCGGCGCGCATTCCGGCCGGGGCGGCGCATCGCCGCCGCGCGGCATCCGCCCGGGGTAGCAGAGCCCCGCCGACACGATGGCGATGCGGCTGGCGTCGTAGAAATCCTCCCGCTCCAGTTGGAGCCAGGAGCGGAGGCGGTCCCCGGAAGGGTCGTTCCAGGGGATGCCGCTGGCATGCACCTTGGTGCCCGGCGCCTGGCCGATGATCAGCAGCCGGGCGGTGGGACTGACGCGGAAGACGGGGCGGGGGCCAAGCGGCAGGGCGGGGCCGCAGCGCGTGCAGGCGCGGGCGGCGGCGGCCGCTTCCTCCAGGGTTTCGGGGGGCATGGCAGGCAGATGGGCCGCCATGCCCCCCGGCTCAAGCGCGGCCTTAGCTGCCGTGCTGGTGCTCGCCGCCGCGCGCCCCGGCGGCTTCCACCGCCAGTTCCACCGGCACCTCGCCGGCCTTCTCGAAGACCAGCGTCAGCGGCACGCGGGCGCCCTTCACCAGCGGCTCCTTCAGGCCGATCAGCATGATGTGCAGCCCGCCCGGGGCCAGCTTCACCTCGGCGCCAGGCGGGATCTCGACGGCCTCCACCGGGCGCATCCGCATCACGCCGCCTTCCATGGCGCTGCTGTGGATTTCCACGGTGCGGGCGATCTCGGCGCGGGCACCCACCAGCCGGTCAGGGGTGCCGCCCTTGTTGGTCAGGCTCAGGTAGCCGGCGCCGGTGACGCCGGCGGGGGCGGCGCGGCTCCAGGGATGGCCGATATCGATCTCCCCGGCCTTGTAGCTATGGGCCAGGGCAGCGGTGGAAAGGCTCAGCGCGCCCAGGGCGGCGAGCAGGAAACGTCGGTTGAGCACAGCAAGGGCTCCGGTTCTCAGGGTGTCGAAACAGGCGTGAACGGTGGTGTCGCGTTCAGGCCTGTGGCGGCGCCCTGGCGGCATAGGGCCTTGTGCCGCGTTCCCGTACATGAACCTTGGCCTGTGGCCAGAGGGCGGCCTGCGCCACCGGCACGGCTTCCGGCACCGAAAGCACCGGCCCCTGCGGCACCGGCCCCTGCGGCACGACGTGGCAGACCACGCAGCCATCCTGGCCATGATGTGGCGCCGGGGCATCATCCCCATGCGGCAGGCTGGCGCTGCCGCCACCGCAAAGCGGCACGGAAAGAACCTGCGCCAGCCGTTCCAGGCAATGCGCCGGCGCCGCCACGCCCTGCACGATCAGCAGGGCGACGATCAGGCGCAGCAGGAAAGGGCGCAGGCGGTTCATGGGCGGTGCCGTGATGCGGGATCGGCGCGCCGCCCGCAAGCGGCCTTATGCTTCCGAGGCCCCCGCGGACTGCGTGCTCTCCTCCAGCGCGTAGTCCACCTCGGCCACGTAATGCGCCTGTTCCTTCCCCAGCCGGGAGGAATACAGGCAGAAATGGCTGATCGGCTGTGGGGGCGCGCGGAAGAGGTTATGCGCCTGCACAAAGGAGATCAGCTTGTCCGGCGCCGCCTTGTCCGTGCGGGCGAGCGTCACGTGCGGGGCGAATCTCTTGCGCTCCGGCGGCAGGCCGGCGCGTTGCAGCGCCGTTTCCACCTTGCTTTGCAGGTGCAGAAGCCGCTCGCAGCGCTCCACCCCCGCGTAGAGGGAATGGATGCGCCCGGCCTTCTCGAAGACATCCACGCCGCGCAGCGTCAGCTCGAAGGGCCTGGCGCGGATGGTGGAAAGCGCCTGGTCCAGCTCATCGGCCAGCACATTCTCCACCTCGCCGATGAAGCGGAGCGTCAGGTGGTAATTCTCGGGCGGCACCCAGCGGGCGCCGGGAATGCCGCCGGCGAGGTCGGCGAGCTGGTCCCGCAACCCATCGTCGATGGGCAGGGCGACAAAGAGACGCACCATGGCATCAGGCTCCCCGGTTGGTGTTGCTCTGGGCCTTGGCCAGCAGCGCCTGCACCGCCGGCATCATGCGGCGGATCATTTCCGCAACGCCCTGGGGATTGGGATGGATGCGGTCGGGCTGGTTCATCGCCGGGTCGCCCGCCACGCCATCCAGCAGGAAGGGGTAGAAGACCACCTCCGGATGCGCCTTGGCGAGGTTGGTGAAGGTGGCGGAAAAATCCCGCCCGTAATCGGCGCCCAGGTTGGGCGGCGCCAGCATGCCGGCCAGCAGCACCGGCAGCCCCCTGGCCTTCAGGCGGGACAGGATGTCCTCCAGGTTCGCCTGGCTCTCGGCCGGGGGCAGGCCGCGCAGCCCGTCATTGCCGCCCAGCGCCACGATCACCGCGTCCGGCCTGTCCGCCAGCGCCCAGTCCAGCCGCGCCCTGCCGCCCGCCGTGGTGTCGCCGGAGACGCCGGCGGCGAGCACGCGCACCTCCTGCCCGGCGGCCTTCAGCGCGGCTTCCAGCTTCACCGGCCAGGCTTCCGCTTCGGGCAGGCCATAGCCGGCGGTGATGGAATCGCCCAGGATCATCAGCTTCAGCGGCGGCTTCGGCTGCGCCCGCGCCTTCACGCCTGCGATAAGAAACAGTCCGAAACCAAGCGCGGCCTTTCGCACCGCGGCACGCCGGCCCAACTTGTGGTTCATGCCGGACGCCACGAACCCCATGCGAACCTCCTCCATCCCGCAATCCGATGCCGCCGCGCCCTTGATCCGGGCGCGGGACCTGTCACTCAAGGTGAGCGCCGCCGGGGGGGAGGTCAACATCCTCCGGGGCATCGATCTGGATGTGGGGCGGGGGGAGGCGGTGGGCATCGTCGGTCCTTCCGGCTCCGGCAAGACCTCGCTGCTGATGCTGCTGGCGGGGCTGGAACGGCCCACGGGCGGCACCCTTTCGGTCGGCAGGCAGGAATTGCCGAAGCTGGACGAGGATGCGCTGGCGCGCTTCCGGCGGGACAACCTGGGCATCGTCTTCCAGGCCTTCCACCTCATCCCCACCATGACGGCGCTGGAGAATGTGGCGGTGCCGCTGGAATTCGCCGGCCGCGCCGATGCCTTCGAGCGCGCGGGCAAGGCCCTGGCCCGCGTCGGCCTCGGCCACCGGCTGGACCATTACCCCGGTCAGCTTTCGGGCGGCGAGCAGCAGCGCGTGGCGCTCGCCCGCGCCGTGGTGGCCGAGCCCGCCCTGCTGCTGGCCGATGAACCCACCGGTAACCTGGACCGCGCCACCGGCCTGATGGTGATGGACCTGCTGTTCGAGATCCGCGCCCAGCTCGGCACCACGCTGCTGCTGATCACCCATGACCAGGGGCTGGCCGACCGCTGTGAGCGGCAGATCAGCATGGGTGACGGCCTTGTCACCGGCGACAGCCACGCCCGGGCCGCCGCGGCATGAGCAACCTGGCGCTGGGCCTGCGCTTCGCGCGGCGGGAATTGCGCGGCGGCATCAGGGGCCTGCGCATCGTGCTGGCCTGCCTGGCGCTGGGCGTGGCGGCCATTGCCGCCGTGGGCGTGCTGCGCGCCGCCACCGAGGCCGGGCTGGCCGAGGACGGCGCCCGCATCCTGGGCGGCGACCTGTCCATCCGTGTCTCTTACCGCCCGCTGCCGCAGGATGCGCGGGACTGGATCACCTCGCGCGGCGGCCGGCTGTCCGAGACGATCGAGATGCGCGCCATGGCCATCGCGCCCAATGGCCAGCGCACCCTGGTGGAGCTGAAGGCGGCCGATGCCGCTTATCCGCTCTATGGCACGCTGGAGCTGGACCCGCCCAACGCCGCCCTGACGCCCGAGGCGCCCGGCGCCCCCGCCGGCGTGGCGCTGGAGCCGCTGGTGGCCGACCGCCTGGGCCTGAAGCCCGGCGACCGGCTGCGGCTGGGCGAGGAAAACTTCGTGCTCGCCGCCCTGATCCGGACGGAGCCGGACAAGGTGGCCTCGCCCGCCCTGCTGGGCCCGCGCGCGCTGATCCCGCTGGCGGCGCTGGAGGGCACCAAGCTCGTGCAGCCCGGCAGCCTGGTGCAATACGAATACCGCGTCGCTCTGGCCCCCAATGTCTCGCCCCAGGCTTTCGCGCGGGACTTCCAGGCGGCGCATGACGATGGCGGCTGGCGCATCCGCGATGCCTCCCAGGCCGCGCCAGGCGTGAACCGGGTGCTGGACCGCGTCGCTTCCTTCCTGACCCTGGCGGGGCTGACGGCGCTGCTGGTGGGCGGCATCGGCGTCGCCACCGGCGTGCGGAGCTGGCTGGACCAGCGGGCGCGCACCATCGCCACCCTGCGCTGCCTCGGCGCCCCGCCGGGCGCGGTCTTCGCCACCTACATGATCCAGGTGCTGGCGCTCTCCGTGCTGGGCATCGTCATCGGGCTGGCGGCGGGGCAGGGGCTGGCGGTGCTGGCGGGCAAGCTGCTGGAAACGGCGCTGCCGGTGCCGCCGCGCATCGCGCTCTACCCATGGCCGCTGGTGCAGGCGGCGCTCTACGGCATCCTGACGGCGCTCTCCTTCTCCCTCTGGCCGCTGGGCCGGGCGCGGGAGATTCCCGGCGCCGCGCTGTTCCGCGACACGCTGGCGCCCCGCGCCGCGCGGCCGCGCGCCTCGCTGCTGCTGGCCAACGGGCTGGCGGTGCTGGCGCTGGTCGGGCTGGTGGTGGGCACGGCGGCGCAGCCGGGTTTTGCTCTCGCCTTCTGCGCTGCCGCCGGGGCCACGTTGCTGCTCTTTCGCCTCGGCGCCAGCCTGCTGATGCTGCTGGCCAAGCGGGTGCGCGCCGGGCAGCGCCCGACGCTGCGGCTGGGCTTGGCCAACCTGCACCGCCCCGGCGCGCCCACCGCGCTGCTGCTGGTGGCGCTGGGCATCGGCCTGACCACGCTCTCGGCGCTCGCGCTGATCGAGGGCAACCTGCGCCGGCAGATCGAGGGGCAGATCCCGGCCCAGGCGCCCAACTTCTTCTTCATCGACATCCAGTCCGACCAGACGCAGCGCTTCGACCAGCTCGCCACCGGCCTGCCGGGGGTGCAGGAGGTGAAGCGCGTGCCTTCCCTCCGCGCCCGCATCGTCTCCGTGAAGGGCGTGCCGGCAGACCAGGTGCAGGCGACCGAGGATACCCGCTGGGCGCTGAGCGGCGACCGTGGCCTGACCTATGCCGCCACACCGCCGGAAGGCACCCGCATCACCGAAGGGCAGTGGTGGGCGCCGGACTACAAGGGCGCGCCGCTGGTCTCGCTGGATGCCAATCTGGCGCGCGGCTGGAACGTGGCGCTGGGCGACGAGATCGTGGTGAACGTGCTGGGCCGCGACGTGCCGCTGAAGGTGGCCAGCCTGCGGCAGATCGAATGGCAGGGGCTGGGGCTGAACTTCACCCTTATCGCCTCGCCTGGGCTGCTGGAGGCGGCGCCGCATACGCATATCGCCACGCTGCGCGGCGACGCCGCCCAGGATGCCGCCGTGCTGCGCGCGGTGACGGATGCCTTCCCCAATGTCTCCGGCATCCGTGTGCGGGATGCGCTGGAGGCGGTGGGGGGCATCATGCAGAAGCTCGGCACCGCCATCTCGGCGGTGGCGGCGGTGACGCTGCTGGCCGGCGGGCTGGTGCTGGCCGGCGCCATGGCGGCCGGGCAGCGGCGGCGGGTGCGGGATGCCGTGGTGCTGAAGGTGATCGGCGCCACCCGCGCCCAAGTGCGCCGCGCCTGGATGGTGGAATTCGGCCTGCTGGGCTTCACCGCCGGCATGCTGGCCGCCGCCATCGGCACCGCCGCGAGCTGGGGCGTGGCACGCTACGTGATGAAGACGGACTGGGTCTTCCTGCCCGGCACGCTGGCCGCCACCGTACTGGGTTGCACGCTGCTGACCCTCGTGCTGGGCTACGCTGGCACCGCCCTGGCGCTGCGCGCCCGCCCGGCGCCGCTGCTCCGCAATGAGTGAGGCAGAGGGCCTGCCTTAAGCCTGAGATATCAAGGTGCAGGCCCTTGCCTGGGTTACCGGAGTGTGACGGTACTGAAAGAAGCGTATGGGCTCACGAATCCGATTGAACAACATTACCGAAAGTCCATATACCTGATCATGATGCGGGATCATCCCGCGTTCGGAGGAGTTCTCGCCACATGGCCTTTGGTCACGATTACCGCACCACGGGCGCGCCTGGATGGGGCCGCGCCGCGACCACTGACGCGGCTGCCCTGGACGCTGGCCTGCGGGCCTACATGCTGCGCGTCTATAACTGGATGGCTTCCGGCCTGCTGCTGACCGCGATCGTCGCCTATGTGGTCGCGAATACCGGCGCGGCCGACCTGTTCTACAATGTCGTGCGCACCCCGCGCGGCCTGGCGACGCAGCCCACCATCCTTGGCTTCGCGGCCATGTTCGCGCCGCTGGCCTTCGTGCTGGTGCTCTCGTTCGGCGTCAACCGGATGAGCAAGGGCACGGTGCAGGCGCTGTTCTGGGTCTTCTGTGCCGCGATGGGCGCCAGCATGGCGAATATCTTCGCCGTCTATGTGGGCGCCTCGATCGCCTCGACCTTCGTGATCACGGCCGGCATGTTCGCCGCCGTCAGCCTCTACGGCTACACCACGAAGGCCGACCTGACCCGCATGGGCAGCTTCATGATGATGGGCCTGATCGGCATCATCATCGCCGGCATCGTCAACATGTTCGTCGGCTCCAGCGCGCTGCAGTTCGCCATCAGCGTCATCGGCGTCGTGGTCTTCGTGGGCCTGACCGCCTACGACACCCAGCGCATCAAGGCTGACTACATCGAGTATGCCTATGCCGAGGGCACCGACCTCGCCGCCAAGCGCAGCGTCTTCGACGCGCTGGGCCTCTACCTGAACTTCATCAACCTGTTCCAGCTGCTGCTGCAGTTCATGGGCGTCCGCCAGCAGGACTGATCCTGCCAGGCTGACGGCGAAAGGCCCCGGGGAGCGATCCCCGGGGCTTTTTTGTGGCCGCGGACATGAAAAAGGCCCGGGCGCCTCGCGGCATCCGGGCCTGTCTGGGTGGGGCGGTTCAGCCCTGCTTCAGGTAGTCCAGCAGCTTGTTCATCGCCGCCGTCTTGTCGGTGCGGTCCAGCGCCGCCACCTCGGCCGCGAGGCGGTCCATGGCCAGCTCGTAGATCTGGCGCTCGGAGAAGGACTGGTCGGGCTGGCCGGCATTGCGGTGCAGGTCGCGCACCACCTCAGCGATCTGCACCGGGTCGCCGCTGTTGATCTTCTGCTCGTATTCCTGGGCGCGGCGGGACCACATGGTGCGCTTGATGCGCGCGCGGCCCTTCAGCGTGTCCAGGGCCTCGCCCATCATGTCCTTGCTGGCCAGCATCCGCAGGCCGGAGGAAGCCGCCTTGCCCAGCGGCACCCGCAGGGTCATGCGGTTCTCCTCGAAGGTGACGACGATCACCTTCAGCTCATGCCCGGCGGCCGACATGGTCTCGATGCCCTGCACCTGGCCGACGCCATGGGTCGGGTAGACCACGTAGTCGCCCGCCTTGAAGTCGCTGCCCTTGTTGCCGAGCGGCTTGGGCGGCGGCGCGGGGCGGGACGGGCCGGCGGGGACGGAGCTTTCCGTGGGGGCGGCGGCCTGCTCCTCGGCCATGCCGGGGCGCTGCGTGTCAGGTTGCGGGGAGGTGGATTTCGCGCCGGCCGGTGGCTTCATCCGTTCTCTGGTCTCCTGCGGGCACATGGGGTGCGCGGCGGTTCAACGCAGCCGAGCGGCCGCGGATGCTGCCATCCCATGGCGAACAGGGGCGAGGGGCGGCTGGAAGCCGTCCCTGCACCCCGAAAGACCAGGATGATATCACAATATCAGCCCCGCGTCACGCGCGGGGCAACAGTGTCTCAGGGCTTGCCCGGCTCCGGGCTCAGCAGCTTCGCCTTGTCGGGCTTGCCGTTCCATTCCTCGGCATCGGGCGGCGCCTCGCCCTTGCGGGTGATGTTCGGCCACTGCTGCGCGTAGGTGCGGTTGATCTCGGCCCAGGCGGTCGCCTTGTCATCGCTGTCCGGCACGATGGCCTCGGCGGGGCATTCCGGCTCGCAGACGCCACAGTCGATGCATTCGTCCGGGTGGATGACCAGGAAGTTCTCGCCCACGTAGAAGCAGTCCACGGGGCAGACTTCCACGCAGTCCATGTACTTGCAGCGGATGCAGTTCTCGGTGACGACGTAAGTCACGGCCAAAGTTCCTTTCGCGCGGGCCGAGAGATGGACCGGCCCGCCGCGCGAAGCAAGCCGCCAATGCGTTGGTCTGTTCTACCCGCCGGGCAGGTCGGCCAACTCCCCCACCGTGATGGGCTTGAAGGGCGCCCGGGGGCGCAGCGCGCCGGCCTCGGAGATGGGAATGCCCTGCGCCTCGGCCAGCAGGGCGGCGACGGTGGTGCCGCACATCCGCCCCTGGCAGGGGCCCATGCCGGTGCGGAGATAGGCCTTGGCCTGGTTCGGCCCGGTGGCGCCCAGCTTCGCCGCCGCGCGCACCTGGCCGGCGGTGATCTCCTCGCAGCGGCAGACCACGGTGGCGTCCTCCGGCGGGGCCAGCACGGCCTGGCCGGGGGCGTAGAGCTTGTCCAGGAAGGGCCGCAGCGCCAGCACGCGTGCCAGGGTGGCGCGGTGCGGCACGGCGCGGCTGTCCCGCCCGTGTTCCGGCAGCCGGCCCAGCCGG
>NZ_JACTUZ010000068.1 GCF_014490445.1 Pseudoroseomonas ludipueritiae
GTCCAGCGCCTCCTCCATCGGGCGGTGGCGCTCCAGCACGGCGGTCAGCAGCGCCAGCGCGGCCACGCGGGTGGGGTTGCGCGCGGGCGGCTTGCCAGGGCGGGCACCATCGGCGCGGCGGGGGTCTGGGCGGCGGCCCTTGGGGGAATGGCTGGGGGACTTCATCTCAGCGCAGCTATGTCGCCTTCCGCGCGCGCGTGCTAGGGGGAAGTCGGGCCTCGCATGGCCCGGACCCGCATGTCTGTCCTTCGCCGGACGCCATTCCCGCGTCCGTTGCCCTCCCCGAGTTCCTGCTCATGTCCCTGCGCGACGCCCTCGACCGGCTGCCGGAGACGCGCTGGCCGCGCCTCTGCCTGTGCCTGCTGTGCCTGCTGCTCTGGTTGCCCGGCTTCTTCACCCTGCCCCCCGGCGACCGCGACGAAAGCCGTTTCGCCCAGGCCAGCCGGCAGATGGTGGAAAGCGGCGACTACGTCCGCATCCGCTATGGCGAGGAAGACCGCAACAAGAAGCCGGTGGGCATCCACTGGGCGCAATCGGCTTCCGTCCATGTGGCCGAGGCTTTGGGCCTCGGCGGCCGGGATCAGATCTGGCCCTACCGCGTGCCCTCGCTGCTCGGCGCCCTGCTGGGGGTGCTGGCCACCTTCCATTGGGGGCGGGCACTGGTGGGGCGGCGGGCCGCCTTCCTGGGCGCGGCCATGCTGGCCTCCTGCCTGGTGCTCACGGTCGAGACGCATATCGCCAAGACCGATGCCGCGCTCTTCGCCACCGTCGCCGCCGCCATGGGGCTGCTGGGGCGCGCCTATCTGGCGCCGGGCCATTTCTCCGCCCGGCAGGCGGCGGGCTTCTGGCTGGTCCTCGGCCTGTCCATCCTGCTGAAGGGGCCGATCGGGCCCATGGTGGTGGCGCTGGCGGTGGTGACGCTCTGCATCGCCGACCGCGCCGGGCGCTGGCTGCGGGTGCTGCGCCCCGCCTGGGGCATTCCCCTGACCCTGCTGGTGGTGCTGCCTTGGTTCGTGGCCATCGGCATCGCCACCGAAGGCCGCTTCTTCGCGGAAGCCGTGGGCGGCGACATGCTGGCCAAGGTCAATTCGGGCGAGGAAGCCCATTGGGGCCCGCCGGGCTACTACATCCTCACCTTCCTGATCGCCGCCTTCCCCGCCGCCTTCCTGGTGCTGCGGGGGCTGCCGCGCGCCTGGCGGGACCGGCTGCACCCGGGCACGCGCTTCCTGCTGGCCTGGATCATCCCCTCCTGGCTGGTCTTCGAGGCGGTGGCGACCAAGCTGCCCCATTACAGCCTGCCGATGTACCCACCGCTGATGCTGCTGGGCGCCGCCTGGGCCATGGACCCGCTGCGCCGCCCCGCGCCCGCCTGGCTGCGCTGGACCGGGATTGTTGCGCTCGTGCTGGGCGCGGCCGGGCTCGGCATCGCCAGCGCCCTGCTGCCCTACCTGGCCGACCGCCGCATCGACCCCGTGGCGCTGCTGGGCATCCCCGCCGCCGCGCTCTTCCTCTGGGTGGTGCTGGGGGAAATCCGGCGCGGCAGGCCGGCGCGGGCGGGGCTGGCGGCGGCGGTGCTGGCCATCCCGCTCTATGCCGTGGCGCTGGAAGGCGTGCTGCCGCGCCTGACCGCCCCCTGGGTCGGCCCCCGCGTCGCCGCCCTGCTGGCCGAGAAAGCGCCCGGCCTGCCACCGGCGCAGTTCGGCGTGGCCGGCTATCACGAACCCTCCCAGATGTTCGCCACCGGCACCGGCACCGTGCTGCTGCGCAACGGCACGGCGGCGGCGGCGTTCCTGGCGGAGGCCCCCGGCCGCTTCGCCGCGGTGGGCGACCGTGACCTCACGGCCTTCCAGGCCGAGGCACAGCGCCTGGGCCTGACGGCACAGGAGGAGGGCTCGGTGGAAGGCTTCAACTACACGCGCGGGCGGCACATCGTGCTGCGGCTCTTCCGGGCCGCCGCGCCATGATCGAATGGGTCACGGGGGTGGTGGAAAGCGCCGGCCTGCCCGGCGTCTTCGCCCTGATGTTCCTGGAGAACCTCTTTCCCCCCATCCCCTCGGAACTGATCATGCCGCTCGCCGGCTTCGTGGCGGCGGAAGGCAAGATGTCGCTGGTGCTGGCCATCATCTTTGGCACTGCCGGTAGCGTGCTGGGCAATGGCGTGTGGTACGAGGTGGCGCGGCGCATCGGCAGCACCCGCATCCGCCGTCTGGTGGGGCGCTACGGCCGCTGGCTGGCCGTCTCCACCGAGGATCTGGACAAGGCCGAGGACAAGCTGCGCCGCCACGGCCCGGTGGCGCTCTTCTTCGGCCGGCTGCTGCCGGCGGTGCGGACGCTGATCTCCATCCCCGCCGGCCTCGCTGGCATCCCGCGCGCCGTCTTCTACCTCTGGACCCTGGTGGGCTCGGCGCTCTGGGTGACGGTGCTGACCGTGGCGGGCTACCTGCTGCGGGACCAGTACAAGAAGGTGGAAGGCGCCATCGAGCCGCTGAGCTACGTGGTGCTGGCCGGGCTGGTCGGCGCCTATCTCTGGCACGTGGTGCGGGCGCGGCGGCGGGCGTGAAGGCCAAGGGGCGCTGCCCCTTGGAACCCCGCCGGGGTGGTTGAACCACCCCGGACCCCGGCGTTCACGGCTTTGATGGCGGGGTCGCGCCGGAGGTCCATGACCTCCGGCGACTACGGGTTCAGCCCGTTTGGCTTTCTGGAATGAATGTGGGGGCCTGGGGGAACTCAGTTCCCCCAGCAGGGTGGGTCCGGGAGGGGCGGCGCCCCTCCTGGCCTTAGATCTCCGCCCGCAGCACCTCCAGCGCCACCATCATCCGCTCCAGCATGGTGTCGATCTCGGCTTCCGAGATGATCAGCGGCGGCGAGATGGCGGCGCTCTCGTTCACCAGCACGCGCATCATCACGCCATGCTCCTGCCCCAGCGCCTGCCAGCGGGCGCCCAGCTTGCGGGCGGGGTCGAAGGTGGCGCGGCTCGCCTTGTCCGGGCTGAGCTGGATGGCGCCGATCATACCGACGCCGCGCACCTCGCCCACCAGCGGGTGGTCCGCGAAGCGCTCGCGCATCGCGCGCTGGAGGTAGGCGCCACGCTCGGCCACCAGCTTCGGCATCTCCATCTCGTCGTAGATCTTCAGCGTCTCGATCGCGACGGCGGCGGGGACCGGATGGCCGGAGTAAGTAAAACCATGGCCCCAGGTGCCGGCCTTGTCCGAACCCTCGGCGATGCCCTGGTAGAGCCGGTCGCTGATCATCACCGCCGAGATCGGCAGAAAGGCCGCCGAAAGCTGCTTGGCGCAGGTCAGGATATCCGGCTGAATGCCAAAGGTCTGGCAGCCCCAGTAGCTGCCGGTGCGGCCGAAGCCGCAGATCACCTCATCCGCCACGAAGAGCACGTCGTGCTTCCGCAGCACGGCCTGCACCTTCTCGTAATAGGTGGCAGGCGGGATGATAACGCCGCCGGCGCCCATCACCGGCTCGGCGAAGAAGGCGGCGACGGTGTCGGGGCCTTCGCGCAGGATCAGGTCCTCCAGTTCCTGCGCCAGGCGGCTGGCGAAGGCTTCCTCGCTCTCGCCCGGCTGCGCATAGCCGTAGTGATGCGGCGTGGAGACATGGTGGAAGCCGGCGATGGGCAGGTCGAACATGGCATGGTTCGCCGGCTGCCCGGTGACGGAGCCGGAAGCCACCGTGATGCCGTGGTAGCCGCGCACGCGGCCGATGATCTTCTTCTTCGCCGGGCGGCCGACCGCGTTGTTGAAGAACCAGATCATCTTGATGGCACTGTCATTCGCCTCGGAACCCGAATTGGCGAAGAACACTTTTGAAAACGGCTTGCCGCCGGAGGAGAGCGGCGCGCGCCCGATCAGCATCTCCGACAGGTCGATCAGCGGGTCGTGGCTGCGCGCGCCGAAGGCGTGATAGAAGGGCAGCTTCTTCATCTGGGCATAGGCGGCATCGGCCAGCCGCTGGTTGGCGAAGCCCAGCGAGGCACACCACAGCCCCGCCACGGATTCGATATAGTCCCGCCCCGCATCATCGAAGACCCGGATGCCCTCGCCCCGCTGGATGATCAGCGGCCCGCTGTCCCGGAAGGCCTTGTGGTTGGTATAGGGATGCAGGGCGTATTCGGTGTCCCGCGCGGCGGCGGAATTGAAACGCGGGGCATCATCGGGCGGGGTCATCGCGGCGATCCTTCACTAGCGATAGGCCAGTCTGCGCCGAACCGGATGATGCCGGAAGATGCCGCCCCGCCCATCCATGGTCTTGCTGGCCGAAACTTCCGTCTCCTTCGTCTCGCGCACCGAGCAGGCGTCGCCGTCTTGAACCTTGCCTGCCGTTGCGGATGCGGACAGGCTTGCCCCGGCATTGTTTGAACGGTGGCGGCATGCGCAGAGATTTCCACGATGCCTGGCAGGAAGCAGCCACTGGCCGGCCCATGGGACGCCGCGGCCTGCTGCTCGGCGCGGCGGGCGGCATCCTGCTGGCGGGCGGCGCCCCGGCGCGCATCGCCGCCGCCGCCGCCAATGGCCTGCTGCGCGTCGGCCTGGTGAACTTCCCGCCGAATATCCGCCCGCTGGAGAATACCGGCTCCTCCCAGGCGGCGGTGAAGATGATGATCTACCGCAGCCTGCTGTCCTACGACCACACGGGGCAATTGCGGAACGAGATGGCGGAGCTTTGGGAGGCGGAAAGCCCCACCGCCTACCGCTTCCGGCTGCGCCCCGGCCTGCGCTTCCATGATGGCGAGGCCGCCACCGCCGAGGATGTGCGCTTCACGCTCGGAGAAATCCTGGCGGAGAATTCCACCGCCTATATGAAGCCCTTCCTCTCTGTGGTGGAGAAGGTGGAGGTGCTGGGGCTGCTGGAAGGGCGCATCCTGCTGAAGGAAGCCTCCATCCCCTTCCCGCACCTGATGGCCAGCTACCATGCCCCCATCCTGTCGGCGAAGAAGGGGCAGGTGAACGGCCTGCCCGCCGGCACCGGCCCCTTCAAACTCGCGGCCATCGAGCGCGGCTCCTCCATCGAGGTCGAGCGTTTCGAGGGCTTCTACAAGCCCGGCCTGCCCAAGGTCGCCCGCATCCGCTTCCAGGGCTACACGGACGAGAACCTGCGCGTCTCCGCCCTCCAGGCTGGCGATGTCGATGTGATCGAGGGCGTGCCCTGGCAGAGCATGGCCGCCATCGACAACAATCCCCGGCTGAAGATGGAAAGCACGGTCGGGCCCTTCATGAACCTGCTGTTCAACACCCGCACCGGCCCCTTCACCGATGCGCGGGTGCGCCGCGCCGTCGCCTATGCCATCAAGCGGGACGAGGTGGTGCGCGCCGCCCATTACGGTCGCGGCACGCCGCTCTTCGGCCTGCCCTATCCCGCACCCTATGACGACCTGCCCAGCGCCGGCATCTTCTCCTACGACCCCGCGCGGGCGAGGCAGCTTCTGCAGGAAGCCGGCGTCGGCAACGGCTTCGCGGCCACGCTGCTGGCGACCTCCAGCCCCACGCTGCACCAGTCCACGGCGGAAGTGATCCAGCAGAACCTGAAGGAGGTCGGCATCGAGGTCACGCTGCGCCTGCCGGAATGGGCCACGCGCGTCACCCTGGGCAACCGCGGCCAATACGACTTCGCCGTCTTCGGCACCGTCGCCGCCTGGCCGGACCCGGATGCCCTTTCGGTGTATCTCAGCGGCAGCAATGCCTATACCCGCTCCCACGGCTTCAGCAGCGAGAAGATCGACGCCCTGCTGCAGGCCGGCCGCCAGGAAGCGGACCTCGCCAAGCGCCGCGCCATCTATGACGACCTGCAGAAACAGGCGGCGGAGGAATGCCCCATCGTCTGGCTGACGCTGCGCTCCCAGGCCTTCGCCATGCAGGCTGGCGTGCAGGGCTTCCGCAACCTTCCCGGCAGCCTGACCTTCTATGCACCCATCACGCTGGAGGAGACCTCCGCCGGCTGAACCATGCCGCCGCGATGCAGGAAAGGGCCATCATGCGCCACTACCGCAAGCAGGATTTCCCCGTCTCCCAGATCCGCCGGTTGCTGGAGCCGGGGCCCGTCGTGCTGGTCAGCAGCGCCTGGAAGGGGCAGCGCAATGTCATGACCATGGGCTGGCACACCGTGATGGAATTCACGCCATCCCTTGTGGGCTGCGTCATCGCCGCCGGCAACCACAGCTTCGAGATGATCCGCCGCTCCCGCCAATGCGTCATCAACATCCCGGAGGTGGAAATGGCGGAGGTGGTGACGCGCATCGGCAACTGCTCCGGCGCCGAGGTGGACAAGTTCGCCGAATTCGGCCTGACAACAGAGGCGGCCGCACAGATGGAGGCACCATTGATCGCCGAATGCCACAGCAGCCTGGAATGCCGCCTGCACGACGCCTCACTGGTGGGCAAGTACAACTTCTTCATCTGGGAAGTGGTGCAGGCGCATGTGGCCCGCACGCCGAAGCGCCCGCGCACCATCCATTACCGTGGCGAAGGCGCCTTCATGGTCTCGGGCGAAAGCCTCAGCCTGAAGCGGCTGTTCCGGCCGGAATATCTGTAAGCCAGGAAAGGCTGGGGAATGAATTCCCCAGACCCCTTCTTTCTTTTTTCGGGTTTCAGGGCGCGCCCGGCGGCAACCGTGGCCCGGAGTGTTTCATGTGAAATCATCTCCTCCCCGCCCCGCACTCATACTCGAAGAAAAAAGATGGGGGTCCGGGGGAATTCCTTCCCCCGGTCTTACGGCCAGCCGACACCCCCGGTTTCGCCATAGATCTGCCCCGTGGTGTAGCTGGAGGAAGCCGCCGCCAGTTCCACATAGACCGAGGCGAGTTCCACCGGCTGCCCCGGCCGCTTCATCGGCGTGGCACTGCCGAAGGTCTTGAGCCCTTCCTCCGTCTGGCCGCCGGAGACCTGCAGCGGCGTCCAGAAAGGCCCGGGTGCCACGCCGTTGACGCGGATGCCCTTGTCGATCACCTGCTTCGCCAGCCCGCGCACGAAGATCATGATGGCGCCCTTGGTGCAGGCGTAGTCCAGGATCTGCGGCCCCGGCGTCTGCGCATTGATGGAGCTGGTGCAGATGATGGCGGAGCCTGGCGGCAGCTGCGGCAGCGCCGCCTTCACGATCCAGAACATGGCATAGACATTGGTCTTCATGGTCTGGTCGAGCTGCTCGGTCGAGATATCCATGATGGAGGTTTGCGCGTGCTGGTAGGCCGCGTTGCTCACCAGGATGTCCAGCCCGCCGAGGTCGCGCACCGCCTGCTGCACCATGCTGTCGCAGAAGTTCTCGTCCCGGATATCGCCAGGGATCAGCACAGCCTTGCGCCCGGCCTGGCGGATCAGCTCCGCCACCTCCCGCGCATCGGGTTCCTCGCTGGGGTAGTAGTTGATGGCGACATCGGCGCCCTCGCGCGCATAGGCGATGGCGGCGGCGCGGCCGATGCCGGAATCGCCGCCGGTGATCAGCGCCTTCCGCCCCGCGAGGCGGCCGGAACCCTTGTAGCTGGCCTCCCCGCAATCGGGCACCGGCGTCATCTTGGATTGCAGGCCGGGCCAGGGCTGGGACTGCACCTGGAAGGGCGGCTTCGGGTAGCGGTCCTGCGGGTTGGCGAGCGGCGGCGCCGCGGCCGGCGCAGTCTGGGCCATCGCGGGCGCGGCCATGGCGGAGGCGATGCCGCCGGCGGCCATGCCGCGAACCATGTCTCGGCGGGAAGTGGAGGGATCTTCGGCCATCGGGCGGCTCCGGACTGTTGCAGGTGCAGAGCCTGAACCGCCGGAGCGCCGATGGGTTGAGTGGCGGATGGCCCCGCCGGGCTGTCGCGCTGGGGCGCGCCACGCCGATGTGAAGCCCGGCGCCCCGGGGGTGGCTCCCCCGGGGCGGGTGGCGACTCAGCCGACGCGGTTCTCGATCAGCTCCTCCACCACCGTGGGATCGGCCAGGGTGGAGGTATCGCCCAGGGAGTCCGTCTCATTGGCGGCGATCTTGCGCAGGATGCGGCGCATGATCTTGCCCGAGCGCGTCTTGGGCAGGCCCGGCGCCCACTGGATGGCGTCCGGCGAGGCGATCGGCCCGATCTCCCGCCGCACCCAGGCCACCAGCTCCTTCTTGAGCGCGTCGGTGGGTTCCTCGCCGGCATTGAGGGTGACATAGGCGTAGATGCCCTGGCCCTTGATGTCATGCGGCATGCCGACCACGGCGGCCTCGGCCACCTTGGGGTGGGCCACCAGCGCGCTCTCGATCTCGGCGGTACCCATGCGGTGGCCGGAGACGTTCAGCACGTCATCGACGCGGCCGGTGATCCAGTAATAGCCATCCGCGTCCCGCCGCGCGCCGTCGCCCGAGAAATACTTGCCGGGGAAGGTGGCGAAGTAGGTCTGGATGAAGCGCTCGTGGTCCTTGTAGACGGTGCGCATCTGGCCAGGCCAGGAATCCAGGATTACAAGGTTGCCCTCGGCCTCGCCTTCCAGCAGCTTGCCCTCGCCATCCACCAGCCCGGCCTGCACGCCCGGCAGCGGCAGGGTGGCGGAGCCCGGCTTCAGCACCGTGGCGCCCGGCAGCGGCGTGATGACATGGCCGCCGGTCTCGGTCTGCCACCAGGTGTCCACGATGGGGCAGCGCTCCTCGCCCACCACGCGGTAGTACCAGAGCCAGGCTTCCGGGTTGATCGGCTCGCCCACCGTGCCGAGGATGCGCAGCGACTGGCGCGAGGTCTTCTTCACCGGTGCGTCGCCGTCGCGCATCAGGGCGCGGATGGCGGTGGGCGCGGTGTAGAAGATATTGACCTTGTGCTTGTCCACCACCTGCCAGAAGCGGCTGTTGTCGGGGTAGTTGGGCACGCCCTCGAACATCAGGCTGGTGGCGCCGTTCGCCAGCGGGCCATAGACGATGTAGCTGTGGCCCGTCACCCAGCCGACATCGGCGGTGCACCAATAGACCTCGCCCTCGCGGTAGTCGAAGACATACTGGTGGGTATAGCTGGCCCAGACCATGTAGCCGCCGGTGGTGTGCAGCACCCCCTTCGGCTTGCCGGTGGAGCCGGAGGTGTAGAGGATGAAGAGCGGGTCCTCCGCCCCCATCGGCTCCGGCTCGCAGTCGCGCGGCGCGGCCTCGGTGGCCTCGTGGTACCAGAGGTCGCGGCCCTCCTGCATCGGCACCTCGCCGCCGGTGTTCTTGACCACGATGACGTTCTTCACGCCGGGGGCGGATTTCAGCGCCTCGTCGGCATTGGTCTTCAGCGCCACGCGGCGGCCGCCGCGGCGGCCCTCGTCGGCGGTGATCAGCAGCGTGCTCTCGCAATCCACCAGCCGGGAGGCGAGGCTATCGGGGGAGAAGCCGCCGAAGACCACCGAATGCACCGCGCCGATGCGGGCGCAGGCCAGCATGGCCACGGCGGATTCGATGATCATGGGCAGGTAGAGGGTGACGCGGTCGCCCTTCTTCACGCCCAGCGCCTTCATGGCATTGGCCAGGCGGCAGACGCGGGCATGCAAGTCACGGTAGGTGATCTTGGCGTCGGAATTCGGGTCGTCGCCTTCCCAGATCAGCGCCACCTGGTCCCCGCGCGTCTCCAGGTGCCGGTCGAGGCAGGAGACGGAGGCATTCAGCACCCCGTCCTCGAACCACTTGATGGAAACATCGCCCTCGAAGGAGGTGTTCTTGATCCGGGTCGGCGGCGTCATCCAGGCGATGCGCTGGGCTTCCTTGCGCCAGAAGCCATCCGGGTCACGCGCCGCCTCTTCGGTCATGGCCTGGAAGCGGGCGGCATCCACCCAGGTGCCCTCGGCGATCTCCGGCTTGACCGGGATCCGGGTGTCGTCCGTCATGCTGCGCCCTCCTCAGACGTCGTTGTCTTTGGCCTCTATTGGGCCAAGGCAGCCCCACCGCCGTCAAGAGACGGCGCCCCGGCCAGCCCATGCGACATGATCGCAAATAGTTGCAGCGCATCGCAAAAATATAACCTGTGCCCGAGGCACCTATCCCCCCTACTCCTGCACGGTGCACGGCCTAGAATCAGCTTCAACATAGGTATTTTGCCGGATTCGCGCCGAACCGGACGCGCAACAGGAATCGCCAAGAATGTCGCCGCTCCCGAGCCCCGCACCGCTTGCCCGCCATGCCATGGCTTATGTGCTGGCTGGTGGCCGCGGTACCCGACTGATGGAACTGACGGAACGCCGCGTGAAGCCTGCGGTCTTCTTTGGCGCCAAGTCCCGCATCATCGACTTCGCGCTGTCCAATGCCCTGAATTCGGGCATCCGCCGCATCGGCGTCGCCACGCAGTACAAGGCGCACAGCCTCATCCGCCACATGCAGCGCGGCTGGAGCTTCATGCGCGCCGAGCGGAACGAGAGCTTCGACATCCTGCCCGCCAGCCAGCGTGTCTCGGAAGCAGGCTGGTATTCCGGCACGGCGGACGCGGTCTACCAGAACCTCGACATCATCGAGGCCTATGCGCCGCGCCACATGGTCATCCTGGCCGGCGACCATGTCTACAAGATGGACTACGAGCTGATGCTGGCGCAGCACGAGAACTCGGGCGCCGACGTCACCGTGGGCTGCATCGAGGTGCCGCGCATGGAGGCCACCGGCTTCGGCGTCATGCATGTGGATGCCGAGGACCGCATCACCGCCTTCCTGGAAAAGCCCAAGGACCCGCCGGGCATGCCGGACAAGCCTGACCGGGCGCTGGCCAGCATGGGCATCTATGTCTTCAACACCGACTTCCTGGCGCGCGAGCTGCGCCGCGACGCCGCCGACCCGGATTCCACCCACGACTTCGGCACGGACCTGGTGCCCTATATCGTGAAGCATGGCCGCGCCGTGGCGCATCGCTTCACCGATTCCTGCGTCACCTCGGGCGTCGAGGAAGAAGCCTATTGGCGCGATGTCGGGACCGTGGATGCCTATTGGCAGGCCAATATCGACCTGACCGACGTGGTGCCCTCGCTCAACCTCTATGACCGCGACTGGCCGATCTGGACCTATAGCGAGCTGACGCCCCCGGCCAAGTTCGTCTTCGACGACGACGGGCGGCGCGGCATGGCGGTGGATTCGCTGATCTCGGGCGGCTGCATCATCTCCGGCTCGCATGTCGCGCGCTCGGTGCTGGCCCACAATATCCGGGTGCATTCCTTCTGCGACATCCAGGGCGCGGTGCTGCTGCCCGGCGTCATCGTCAACCGCAACGCCCGGCTGAAGAACGTGGTGGTGGACAGCGGCGTGAAGCTGCCCCCAGGGCTGGTGGTGGGCGAGGACCCGGAAGAGGATGCCCGCCGCTTCCGCCGCTCCGCCAAGGGCGTTACCCTGATCACCCAGTCGATGATCGATGCCCTGACCGCATGAGCCTGCCCGTTCTGTCCGTTGCCTCGGAACTCTTCCCGCTGATCAAGACCGGCGGGCTGGCCGATGTGGCGGGCGCCCTGCCCGGCGCGCTGGCGGCGCAGGGCATCGCCACCCGCAGCCTGATCCCCGGCTATCCGCGCGTGCTGCGGGCGCTGGAAGCGGCGGAGCCGGTGCTGGAACTCGGCACCCTGTTTGGCGGGCCGGCGCGGCTGCTGGCCGCCCAGGCCGCCGGGCTGGACCTGCTGGTGCTGGACGCGCCGCATCTCTTCGACCGCGATGGCGGCCCCTATAGCGGCCCCGATGGCCAGGACTGGCCGGACAACCCGCAGCGCTTCGCGGCGCTGGCGCAGGTGGCGGCGCGGCTGGGCCAGGGCGCCCTGCCCGCCTTCGTGCCGGAGGTCATCCACGCGCATGACTGGCAGGCCGGGCTGGTGCCCGCCTATGTGCATTACTGGGAAGGGCGGAAGCCCGGCACGGTCTTCACCGTCCATAACCTGGCCTTCCAGGGCCAGTGCGACGCTTCCTTGCTGGCGGAGCTTTCCCTGCCGCCGCAGGCCTATTCCATCCATGGCGTCGAGTATTACGGCGCCATCGGCTTCCTGAAGGCCGGGCTGAAGCTGGCCGACCGCATCACCACCGTCTCCCCCACCTACGCGGCCGAGATCCGCACCGAGGCCGGCGGCATGGGCCTGGACGGGCTGTTGCGAGACCGGGCCGGGGCGCTCTCCGGCATCCTCAACGGCATCGACACCGATATCTGGAACCCCGCCAGCGATCCCGCCCTGCCCGCCCCCTATTCCGCCGAGGCCCTGCATGCGCGGGAGGCCAGCCGCCGCGCGCTGCGCAGCCGCCTGGGCCTGCAGGAAGGGCGGGAAGCGCCGCTGCTGGGCATCGTCAGCCGCCTGTCCTGGCAGAAGGGCATGGATGCGGTGCTGGAGGCCCTGCCCGCCCTGCTTGGCCATGGCATGCAGCTGGCCGTGCTGGGCGCCGGCGACCGCGCGCTGGAAGACGGCCTCGAGCGCGCCGCGGCGGCCAACCCGGGCCGCATCGGCCTGCACCTCGGCTATAACGAGGGGCTGGCGCATCTGATCCAGGGCGGCTGCGACGCGCTGCTGGTGCCCTCCCGCTTCGAGCCCTGCGGCCTGACCCAGCTTTGCGCCCTGCGCTATGGCGCGCTGCCGGTGGTGGCCCGTGTCGGCGGGCTGGCCGATACCGTGATCGATGCCAATGAAATGGCGCTGGCCGCGGGCGTCGGCACCGGCATCCAGTTCTCCCATGCCTCGCGCGATGCGCTGGAAGCCGCCCTGGGGCGGCTGATGTCCCTGTGGCAGGACCGCCAGGCCTGGGAGCGGGTGCAGCGCAACGGCATGGCCTGCGATGTCAGCTGGGCCCGCCCGGCGCGCCACTACGCCACCCTCTACCGGGCGGTTGCACCAGGCTGAAGGCCGCAGGCGGGCTCAGCCGCCCATATCGCGCCATAGTCTGGACATGCATCGGTGGCAGGTTGATGAAAACATTTCCTGCCCTGACTGAGAGGACATGGCCGCGTGACCGATAACAGCGTGACAATGGAAGCCGAGGCCGAAACGCTTCGCCGGGATATCCTGTCCAAGCTGGCTTATCAGGTCGGCGGCAGGGCGGAGCGCGCCAGCCCGCGCGACTGGTTCCTGGCCGCCACCCTGGCCACCCGCGACCGCATCGTGGACCGCTGGCGCGCCTCGGCCGACGAGGTGGTGGCGCAGGGGCACAAGCAGGTCTGCTACCTCTCCATGGAATTCCTGATCGGCCGGCTGCTCTCGGATGCGCTGGGCAACATGGGGCTGACGGAACCGATGCGGCAGGCGCTGGAAGGCCTTGGCGTGGACCTGGAGGCCATCTTCGCGCAGGAGCCGGACGCGGCGCTGGGCAATGGCGGCCTGGGGCGGCTGGCCGCCTGCTTCATGGAAAGCATGGCCTCGATCGGCATCCCCGCCACCGGCTATGGCATCCGCTACGAGAACGGCCTCTTCCGCCAGTTGATCCAGGACGGGCGGCAGATGGAGGTGCCGGAGGACTGGCTCTCCCTCGGCAATCCCTGGGAATTCGAGCGCTCCAGCCTCACCTACGACATCGGCTTCGGCGGCACCGTCACGCAGGACGATGGCGGCCGCATGATCTGGCACCCGGGCGAGGTGGTGCGCGCCATTGCCTACGACACCCCCGTGGTGGGCTGGCGCGGGCAATGGGTGAATACGCTGCGCCTCTGGTCCGCCCGTGCCACCGACCCGCTGCATCTCGATGCCTTCAACAGCGGCGACCATATCGGCGCCCAGATCTCCCGCGTGCGGGCCGAGGCCATCTCCCGCGTGCTCTACCCGGGCGATGAAACCCCGGCGGGGCAGGAGCTGCGGCTGCGGCAGGAATATTTCTTCGCCTCAGCCTCCCTGCAGGACCTGATCCGGCGCCACCTGCGGCTGCATGGCGACCTCCACACCCTGCCGGAGAAATTCTCCGTCCAGCTCAACGACACCCACCCCGCCATCGGCGTGGCGGAGCTGATGCGGCTGCTGGTGGATGTGCATGGCATGGACTGGGACGCGGCCTGGGAAATCAGCCGCGCCACCTTCTCCTATACCAACCACACCCTGATGCCGGAGGCGCTGGAAAGCTGGGCCGTTCCCATGATGGAACGCATGCTGCCGCGCAACATGCAGATCATCTACATGATCAATGCCCGGCACCTGGAGCAGGCGCGCGCCGGCGGCGCCGATGACGCGCTGCTTTCCGCCGTGTCGCTGATCGACGAATATCACGGGCGGCGGGTGCGGATGGGGCACCTGGCCTTTGTCGGCTCCCACAAGGTCAATGGCGTCTCGGCCCTGCATACCGGGCTGATGAAGACCACCGTCTTCGCCGAGCTGGACCGCGTCTGCCCCGGGCGCATCACCAACAAGACCAACGGCATCACCTTCCGCCGCTGGCTGATGCGCGCCAATGCGCCGCTGACCAAGCTGATCGTGGATACCATCGGCCCGCAGGTGCTGGACGAGACGGAGCGCCTGGCCGACCTCGCCGCCTATGCCCGCGACGCCGCCTTCCAGGAGGCCTTCGCGGCCCAGCGCCGCACCGCCAAGGAAGCCCTGGCGAAGATGGTGCGGGAGCGCACCGGGGTGGTGCTGGACCCGGCGGCGCTCTTCGACGTGCAGATCAAGCGCATCCATGAATACAAGCGCCAGCTGCTGAACATCCTGCACACGGTGGCGCTGTACAACGCGATGCGCGCGCAGCCCACGGGCAACTGGGTGCCGCGGGCCAAGATCTTCGCCGGCAAGGCCGCGCCCAGCTACCACCAGGCCAAGCTGATCATCCGCCTGGCCAATGACGTGGCCAAGGTCATCAACAGCGACCCCACGGTGCGCGGCCTGCTGCGGGTGGCCTTCATCCCCAACTACAATGTCACGGCGGCCGAGAGCATCATCCCCGCCGCCGACCTGTCCGAGCAGATCTCCACCGCCGGCCTCGAAGCCTCCGGCACCGGCAACATGAAGCTGGCCCTGAACGGCGCCCTGACCATCGGCACCCTGGATGGCGCCAATATCGAGATCAGCGAGCGCGTCGGGCTGGAGAACATCTTCATCTTCGGCCTGAAGGCCAATGAGGCCGGGCCGCTGCGGCGGGAAGGCTATAATGCGCGTGCGACCGTGGCGGGCTCGGACGAGCTGCGCGGCGTGCTGGACGCCATCGCCTCCGGCGTCTTCTCGCCCGAGGAGCCGGACCGCTACCGCGGGCTGGTGGAAGGGCTGCTGGCGCATGACAACTTCCTCGTCACCGCCGATTTCGACAGCTACGTCGCCACCCAGCGCCAGGTGGCCCAGCGCTGGGGCAAGCCGGCCGAGTGGTGGCGCAGCGCGGTGCTGAACACCGCCAATGTCGGCTGGTTCTCCTCCGACCGCACCATCCGTGAATACGCGGATGAGATCTGGGATCTGCCGGTGCGGTAAGGTCGTGGAAAGGCCGGGGGAATGAATTCCCCCGGACCCCCTTCTTCTTTTTTTCGAGTTATCAATGTGTGCGGCCGGGTGCGCCGGAGGGCCATGCCCTCCGGCAACGGATGCCTTCACCCGCGTGGCCCCGACCCGGTTCGCCGTGACGCCGCCGCTCGTTCCAGCCAGCCCCAAACTCGAAGAAAAAAAGAAGGGGGCCTGGGGGAATTCATTCCCCCAGCCTTCACCACCCCGCGTCTTCAGGAACCCAGACGGTGCCTTCCGCGTCCACCTCCGCCGCCACCGCCTCCAGGCTGTCGCCGATGCAGGGGCCGTGGGTGCAGAAGCCGTCCTCGATGCGGAACCAGGCATTGTGCACGGCGCAGACGATCAGCGTGCCCTGGTGGTTCAGGAAGCGGTCGGAGATGACGTTCAGCGCCACGCCGATATGCGGGCAGGAATTGACATAGACGAGCACCTCCCGCCCCCGGCGGATGGCGAAGAGGGCGCCGAAGCCCTTCGCCTGCCCGTCCGGGATATCCTCCAGCCGGCAGAGGGCGCGCGGGGTCACGCCTCCCGCCATTCCCCCATGCGGCAGAGCAGCGCCCAATGTTCGTCGGAGATGGGCATCACCGAAAGGCGGGACTGCCGCACCAGGGCGATGCCATCCAGCCCCGGCTCCGCCTTGATGGCGGCGAGGCCGACGGGCTTGGGCATGGGGCCCACGGCGCGCATGTCCACGCAGGCCCAGCGGCCGGTCTCCTCCGTCGGGTCGGGATAGGCGGCGCGGGCCACCTCCACCATGCCGACGATCTCCTTGCCCACGTTGGAGTGGTAGAAGAAGGCGCGGTCGCCCACCGCCATGCTCCGCAGGAACTTGGCGGCCTGGGCATTGCGCACGCCGGTCCAGGGCTCGACGCCATTCTCCACCTGCTGCTGCCAGGAGAAGGCGTCGGGCTCGGACTTCACCAGCCAATAGGCCATGGGTGGGCCTTCAGCCGACGCGGGCACCGTCCTTGAAGACGGAGCGGAAGGGGCGGATGGTCACCGTCTCGAAGAGGCCGGCCTTGGCATAGGGGTCGCCGGCGGCCAGGGCCTCGGCGGCGGCCTGGTCGGCCACGTCCACCAGCAGCAGGCTGCCGCAGGGCTTGCCCTCGGCATCCAGCACCGGGCCGCCCTGGACGATCACTTCCGCCTGACCATCGAGGTATTCCAGATGCGTCGGCCGCGTGGCCAGCCGCAGTTCCAGCGCGCCAGGCTTGTCCTGGCAATTGATGGCGAAGAGCATGGACGCGGTTCCTCCTGCGGATTCCGTGGCTTCTGCCTTGGACTACCGCCGCCAGGGCCGCGCTTCAATGGCTGGCGGCGCCCCGGGCGGCGCAACACGGGGTTACGTGCCAGGCCGTTCCCGCGCCCCCCCGTTCTGGACTAGGTTGCCGGCGTGACCGCGCCCCCTGCCCCTGCTTCCAGCACCGCCGCCACCCAGCCTCCCGCGCCGCGCCCCGCTGCGCGGGGGGGCAGCCTGCACCGCTTCGCCAATCCCGGCCGCTTTCTGCGGCTCTCGGGAAAGGTCATGCCATGGCTCTGGGGGCTCTCGGCGCTGGTTCTCGCCGTGGGCATCCCCTGGGCGCTCCTTGCCTCCCCGCCCGACTGGCAGCAGGGGGAGACGGTGCGCATCATGTATGTGCATGTGCCGATGGCCTGGCTGGCCATGGGCGGCTACGCCAGCCTGGCCGTGGCCTCCGCCACCGCGCTGATCTGGCGCCACCCGCTGGCGGACCTCTTCGCGCGCGAGCTTTCCCCGGTGGGGGCCGCCGTCACGGCGCTCTGCCTCGCCACCGGCAGCCTCTGGGGCCGGCCGATGTGGGGCACCTGGTGGGTCTGGGACGCGCGGCTGACCTCGGTGCTGGTGCTCTTCTTCCTCTGGGTCGGCCATGCCGCCCTGGTGCGCGCCTTCGACGAGGACGAGCGCGGCGCCCGCGCCGGGGCCATCCTGGCGCTGATCGGCGCGGTGAACCTGCCGGTGGTGAAGTTCTCGGTGGATTTCTTCAACACGCTGCACCAGCCGGCCTCGGTGGCGCGGCTGGGGGCGCCGGGGCTGCATGTGGACCTGCTCTACCCGCTGCTGGTCTGCGCCCTGGGCTTCACCCTGCTCTTCGCCGCCCTGGTGCTGGGGCGGACGCGGGCGGCGGTGATGGAAAAGCGCATCCGCCAGTTGCAGATGGCCCAGGCGCGGCGGCGGGACGGCGAGGCGGCATGAACGCGCATTGGTATTACGTGGCGGCGGCCTGGGGGCTGGCGGCGGTGTTGTTCCTGGTGCTGCTCGCCACCACCTTGCAGCGGCAGGCCCAGGCCCGGCGCCGGCTGGCCGCGCTGGAAACCCGCCGCCCCCGCGCCGCCGGCCAGGACCAGCCTGCCAGCCGTGCCCAGGAGATCGCGTCATGAGCCTGTCCTCCCGCAAGAAGCGCCGCATGTGGATGCTGCTGCTGGGCGGGCTTGGCATCGGCAGCGCCACGGCGCTGGCCCTGACGGCCTTCCAGGACAACCTCGTCTTCTTCCTGGCGCCCAGCGAGATCGCGGCCAAGCAGCCGGGGCCGGACCGCGCCTTCCGCCTGGGCGGGCTGGTGGAGGCGGGCAGCGTCCAGAAATCCGTCTCGCCGGAAGGGCGGCCGGAAGCGCGCTTCGTGGTGACGGATGGCCCGGCCCAGGTGCCGGTGGTTTATGTCGGCGTGCTGCCGGACCTGTTCCGCGAGGGCCAGGGCGTGGTGACCATGGGCAAGCTCGGCCCTGACGGCACCTTCCGCGCCAGCGAGGTCCTGGCCCGGCACGACGAGACCTACATGCCCCCCGAAGTGGCCGATGCCCTGAAGCGCACCGGGCATTGGGAGCCGGAAAAGGGCGCCCCACCCCCGGCGGCCTCCTGGAACACCCTGAACCCCAAGGCGGAGAGCACTGGCGGATGATAGCCGAACTCGGGCATTTCGCGCTGGCGCTGGCCATGGCGCTGGCGCTGGCCCTTTCGGCGCTGCCGCTCTGGGGCGCCGCGCGGGGCGACGGGCGGCTGATGGCGGCTGCCGCGCCGCTGGCCGCTGGGCTGCTGGTAACCACCGCCGCCGCCTTCGGCGCGCTGCTCTATGTCTTCGCGGTGAACGACACCAGCGTGGCGAACGTGGTGCAGAACAGCCATTCCGCCAAGCCCATGCTCTACAAGCTGGCCGGCGCCTGGGGCAACCATGAGGGCTCCATGGTCCTGTGGGTGCTGATCCTGGCGCTCTGCGCCGGCGCGGTGGCGGGCTTCGGCCGCGGGCTGCCGACGGCGCTGAAGGCGCGGGTGCTGGCGGTGCTGGGGCTGGTGGCCAGCGGCTTCCTGGCCTTCATCCTGGCCACCTCCAACCCCTTCAACCGCGTCTGGCCGCCGGCGCCGGATGGCAACGGGCTGAACCCGGTGCTGCAGGACCCCGGCCTCGCCTTCCATCCGCCGCTGCTCTACCTGGGCTATGTCGGCTTCGCCGTCACCTTCGCCTTCGCCGTGGCGGCGCTGCTGGAAGGCCGCGTGGATGCCGCCTGGGGCCGCTGGGTGCGCCCCTGGGCCCTGGCGGCCTGGAGCTTCCTGACGCTGGGCATCGCGCTGGGCTCCTGGTGGGCCTATTATGAACTCGGCTGGGGCGGCTACTGGTTCTGGGACCCGGTGGAGAACGCTTCCCTTCTTCCCTGGCTGGCGGGCACGGCCCTGCTGCATTCCGCCATCGTGGTGGAAAAGCGCGAGGCCCTGAAGATCTGGACCGTGCTGCTGGCGCTGCTGGCCTTCGCCATGTCGCTGCTGGGCACCTTCCTGGTCCGCTCCGGCGTGCTGAATTCCGTGCATGCCTTCGCCAACGACCCGGAGCGGGGCGTCTTCATCCTCTGCCTGCTGGGCCTCTATATCGGCGGCGCCTTCGCGCTCTTTGCCTGGCGCGCGCCGGCCATGGCCCCTACCGGCGTCTTTGCCCCCCTCTCCCGCGAGGGCGGGCTGGTGCTGAACAACCTGCTGCTCTGCTCCATGGCGGCGGTGGTGCTGACCGGCACCCTCTGGCCGATGTTCGCCGACCTGCTGTTTCAGCAGAAGATCTCGGTGGGCCCGCCCTTCTTCAACACCGCCATGCTGCCGCTCTCAGCGCCGCTGGTGCTGGCCATGGCCGCAGGGCCGATGCTGCCCTGGAAGCGGGCGCAGCTCTGGCCGGTGCTGCAGCGCCTCTGGTGGGCAGCGGTGCTGGCGGCGCTGGGTTTTGCCCTCTGCCTCGCCATTAGCGGCGTTCGTGTCGGGCCGGCTTTGGGCTTCGCCGCCGCCATCTGGCTGATCGCTGGTGCGGCGGCGGATATCATCGACCGCATCGCCCTCTTCCGCCGCCCCGGTGCCGCCTTGGCCCGTGCCCGTGGGCTGCCGCGCGCCGCCTGGGGCGCCGCCATCGCCCATGCGGGGCTTGGCGTCTCCATCCTGGGCATGGCGGGCATGGGCCTGGCCACCGACAAGCTGGTGGCGCTGGCCCCCGGTGGCTCCACGACGCTGGCCGGCTATGAATGGCGGCTGGATGGCGTGAAGGATGTGGTCGGCCCCAACTGGACCGCCCGCTTGGCCACCGTCACCGTGCTGCGGGACGGCGCCACCGTCACCGTCATGCACCCCGAGCGCCGCTTCTTCCCCCTGGCCCGCCAGACCACCACCGAGGCCGCCATCCACACCACCCTGGCTTCCGACCTGTATCTGGTGCTGGGCGAGGAGGAGGGCGGCCGCGCCGTGCTGCGCATCCACCACAACCCGCTGGCGCCCTGGATCTGGCTGGGCGCCGCCTTCATGGCACTGGGCGGCGGCATCTCGCTGAGCGACCGCCGCATCCGTGTCGCCGCCCCCGGCCGCAAGCGCGCCGCCACCGCGGGAGCCCCGGCATGAGCGAGAACACCGCCTCCCCTGGCAAGAGCCTCGGCCGCCGCCGGGCCCTGATGCTGGCGCCGCTGGGGCTGGCCCTGGCTGGTGGTGCCGGCTTCTACGCCATGCTGCGCGGCCTCGGCACCGGCAGCTACGACCCGCGCGGCGTGCCCTCGGCGCTGCTGGGCAAGCCCGCCCCTGCTTTTGCCCTGCCGCCGCTGGAGGAAAGCGGGCTACCCGCCCTCTCCAACACCGACTTGGTGGACCTGCCGGCACCGGTGCTGGTGAATTTCTGGGCCAGTTGGTGCGTGCCCTGCATCGTGGAGCATCCGCAGCTCATGCGCCTCTCGCGCGATGGCGTGGCGGTCCTCGGCATCAACTACAAGGACAAGGCCGGGGATGCGGCGGCCTTCCTCACCCGCCACGGCAACCCCTTCCGCCGCCTGGGCCGGGACGAGCCCGGCCGTGCCGCCATCGACTGGGGCGTCTATGGCGTGCCGGAGACCTATCTGCTGGACCGCAAAGGCATCATCCGCTGGCGCTGGCCCGGCCCGGTGACGCCTGAGGTGCTGGACCAGGACCTCCGCCCCCTGCTGAGGCGCCACGCCTGATGCGCCACGCCCTTCTCGCCCTGCCGCTGGCGCTGGGCCTGCTGGCCGGCCCCGCCCTTGGTGTCGGCCTGCCCTCCGAGATGCTGCCGGACCCGGCGCAGGAACAGCGTGCCCGCGGCATCGGGCATGAGCTGCGCTGCATGGTCTGCCAGAACCAGTCGATCGAGGAGAGCGAGGCCGACCTCGCCCGCGACCTGCGCCGCATCGTGCGGGAGCGTGTGGCCGCCGGCGACAGCGATGCCCAAGTCGTCTCCTACCTGCATGACCGCTATGGCGACTTCGTGCTGCTCCGCCCGCCCTTCACGCTCGCCACCGCCGCGCTCTGGGGCGCGCCCTTTATCGCCCTGGGCGGCGGGCTGCTGGCCATCCTGCTGCTGCGCCGCCGCCGCATCGACCCCGTGGCCGCCGCGCCGCTTTCCGCCGAGGAACAGGCCCGCCTCGCCGCGCTGGAGGATGGCGCCGCCCGATGATCTGGCTGCTTTTCCTGGCCCTGGCCGCGCTGGCCCTGGCGCCGCTCGGCCTCGTCTTGCTGCGCCCTCCCCGCCCGCAAGGCCGGCGGGAAGCCGACCTCGCCCTCTACCGCGCCCAGCTGGCCGAGCTGGAGCGCGAGCAGGCCGCAGGCCGCCTAGACGAGGCCGCTTTTGCCGCCGCCCGCACCGAGGTGCAGCGCCGCCTGCTGGCCG
>NZ_JACTUZ010000069.1 GCF_014490445.1 Pseudoroseomonas ludipueritiae
CAGGGGCACCGGGCTGTCGCTGGGGTCGGGGCGGGCGGCGCGGGTGGCCAGCATGGCCAGCGCGGCATCGGCCGGCGTGGCGCCCGCGAGGCCTGTCTTGCGCGCCAGCCCCGCTGCTCGGTCGCGGAAGGCGGAACGGCCCAGGGCGGCCACCATGCCCGCCATCTCCTCCAGGCTCAGCGCCCCATCGTCGAGCTGGCGGCTGAGCGCCAGGGCGGCGCTGAGGGCGGGATTGGCGAAAGGATCACCCCGCGCCGCCCGTCGGGCCTCGGCGGCGAGGGACAGCAGGGCTGCTTCAGGAGACGCGGTCATGCCCGGATGCTGCACGGGCGAAGCGCCGCTGTCGCCCTGTTTCTGTCCAACCCCCTGGGCTTCCCAACCCGGCCGGGATTGAGGATGCTGCACCCGCAAAAAAGGCGCCCGCGCCCACCAACCGAGGAAGGCAGACCATGAGCGAAGCCCCGACAACCAATGCCAAGCCCAAGAAGTCCGTGGCGCTGTCCGGCGTGCCTGCCGGCAATACCGCGCTCTGCACCGTGGGCCGCAGCGGCAATGACCTGCATTACCGGGGCTACGACATCCTGGAGATCGCGACGCGCTGCGAGTTCGAGGAAATCGCCTATCTGCTGGTGCATGGCAGCCTGCCGGACCAGGGCGAGCTGCGCGGCTACAAGGCCAAGCTGCGCAGCCTGCGCGGGCTGCCGGCGGCGGTGAAGCAGGCGCTGGAGGCCGTGCCCGCCGCCGCGCATCCGATGGATGTGATGCGCACGGGCGTCTCCGTGCTCGGCACCGTGCTGCCGGAAAAGGAGGACCATTCCCATGCCGGCGCGCGCGACATCGCGGACCGGCTGATGGCCTCGCTCGGCTCCATGCTGCTCTACTGGTACCACTACAGCCAGAACGGCCGGCGCATCGAGGTCGAGACTGACGACGACAGCATCGGCGGCCATTTCCTGCACCTGCTGCACGGCCATGCGCCGCGCGAGAGCTGGGTGCGGGCCATGCATACCTCACTCAATCTCTATGCCGAGCATGAGTTCAATGCCTCGACCTTCACCTGCCGCGTCATCGCCGGCACGGGGTCGGACATCTACTCGGCCATCGCGGGCGGCATCGGCGCGCTGCGCGGCCCCAAGCATGGCGGCGCCAACGAGGTCGCCTTCGAGATCCAGAAGCGCTACGCCGACCCGGAGGAGGCCGAGGCCGATATCCGCGCCCGCGTTGCCGCCAAGGAAGTCGTCATCGGCTTCGGCCACCCGGTCTATACGATCAGCGACCCGCGCAACGAGGTGATCAAGGCCGTGGCGCGCGAGCTGTCCGATGAGGTGGGCAGCCGCAAGATGTTCGACATCGCCGACCGGATCGAAGCGGTGATGGCGGATACCAAGAAGATGTTCGCGAATCTCGACTGGTTCAGCGCCGTCTCCTACCACCTGATGGGCGTGCCGACGGCGATGTTCACGCCGCTCTTTGTCATCGCCCGCACGGCGGGGTGGAGCGCGCATGTGATCGAGCAGCGCATCGACGGCAAGATCATCCGCCCCACCGCCAATTACACCGGGCCGGAGAACCGCCCCTTCGTGCCGCTGAGGGCACGCTGAGACCGGATGCCGCTGAAGTCGCGCTGACGGCGCGACCATCGGGCGCTTCCGGCGTTGGTGGGGCATGGAGAATCGCAGCATGAGCGGCACCCCCCGCCCCACCGAGGACGAATCCCTGGAAGAACGCACCCGCCGGCTGGAACAGCAGCGGGTGCGGCCGGAGGATGAGGAACGCAAGAGCCCCGATGGCCCCGCCACCCAGGTGACGCCCGAGGTGGAGCCCTCGGGCAGCTAGCGGTGATCGTCTTCCTCGACTTCGAGGCCAGCAGCCTGGGCAAGCGCGGCTTTCCCGTGGAAGTCGGCTGGGTGGCGGAGGATGGCAGCGAGGAAAGCCACCTGATCCGCCCCGCGCCCGACTGGGACGACTGGAGCGAGGAAGCCGAGGGCATCCACGGCCTGACGCGCGAGGTGCTGGAACGGGAAGGGGAGCCGCATGACGCCGTGGCCCGCCGTATGGTGGCGGTGCTGACGGGGCATGCGCTTTATGCCTCGGCGCCCTCCTGGGATGGGCAATGGCTCAGTCGGCTGTTGCGCGCCGCCGGGCTGCCGCGCCACGCCCTGCGCCTGCGCGACACCGAGGAAGCACAGCGCGAGGCCGTGCTGGACGCCCTGGCGGAAGCCGGTATCCCGGCGGAACAGCGGGCGGGGCTGGCCTATGAGATCCTCTCCGCCGCCATAGCCGAATCGGAGCAGGAAGGCCCGCCGGCCCACCGCGCCCTGGCCGATGCCAAGCAGGAGCTGGAACGCTGGCGGGAATTGCGCCGGCGCGCGGCCGGCGCCGCGGCTCAGGCCTTGGGCGGCAGGTAGGACTTGCCGTCGAGGTAAGCCTTGCGCCAACGCGTGATGACATGCCGTGCCGGCAGCCCGACCTGGGAAAAGGGATCGGCGGCCAGGAAAGCCTCGGCTTCCTCGCGCGTCTCGACATCGACGATGTAGAAGCTGCCGCCGCCGTCGCTGCCGTCATCGGCCAGCTTGGCGCCCACCGCCAGAAGCTTGGCGGCATTGGCGGCCAGGAAGTCCAGATGCGTGGCGCGGTGCTGCTGGCGCAGCGCCTGGCTGTCCGGCTTGTCCCAGGTCTCGATCAGAAAGGGCATGGTGGGGTTCTCCTCCAGCGGGAGGCTAGCGCCACCCTGGCCGAGGTAAAGGGGGCGCGGGCCGGAGTTGCACGCCCTGCCCGCGTGCAAACTTAGTCATCCGCCGGCGCCCCCTTCAGGCGCCTTTGGACTTCGGGTCAGGTGGTTCGCAGTCACACCCGACCCCTCCGGCCCGCTCCCGGTCCATGCCTCCCCTGCAGGCAGGAACCGGTTCTCGTTGGCGGATGAACAACGGAGGCCAGGGTGAGAAGTGCGGGACCCCTGGAAGGCGATGGGACGGTGGTCGCCCCTCCGTTGTTCATCTGCAACTGCGAGTTATTCGCAATACATCGTATTCCCTGCCCGCCGTCAAGCATCATCGGCACACATAAATGCGAGTTGGTCGCAACTGGCGCCGCTGGCAGCCATCCTGGCCGCCGGCGGCGCCGGGCGCCTTGCGCTAGATCATCAGCTCGATCACGAAGGGGCCATTCTGCGCGAAGGACTGCTGCATCAGGTCCGCGCATTGCTCCAGCGTGGTGGCGCGGGCGGCTTCCACGCCCATGCCGTTGGCCAGCTGCAGCCAGTTCAGGTCCGGGTTGCCGAGGTCCAGCATGCTCATCGCCGTCGGGCCCGGGTTGGCGCCGACATTGCGGTACTCGCCGATCAGGATCTGATACTTGCGGTTGGCCAGGATGACGGTGGTGACCGGCAGCTTCTCCCGCGCCTGGGTCCAGAGCGATTGCAGCGTGTACATGGCCGAGCCGTCGGCCTGCAGGTTCACCACCCGCCGCTGCCCGCCGGCACCGATCGCGGCACCCGTGGCCAGCGGCATGCCGCAGCCGATGGCGCCGCCGGTGATCTGCAGCCAGTCATGCGGCGCCGCCGCGTGGCTGTGCTGGAAGAAGCCACGGCCGAAGGAGACGCTTTCATCCGCCACGATGCCGCCTTCCGGCAGCAACGCGGCCACGGTCTGCGCCAGCCCTTCCGGCGTCGGCGCGCCACGGCCGATGCCGGGGCGGGGGCCGGCGTCCGGCAGCGCCACCTCGGGCGCACCCAGCTCTTCCACCAGGGCGCGGAGGCCGGCCTCGGCATCCTGCTCGTAGCGGGTCAGGACATGGATGCCGGCGGTTTCCGGGTAATGCAGGCTGGGCTTGCCCGGATAGGCGAAGAAGCCCACCGGCGCCTTGGCATTCACCAGGATGATGTGCTCGAAGCTCCCCAGCGCCGCGATGGCGGCCTCGGCCACATAGGGCACGCGCTCCAGCATCAGGCGGCCGCTGCCGCGCTCGACGCGGGCATTGGACATCTCGGCCAGCACCTTGGCGCCGGTGGCCTGCGCCGCGCGCCAGGCCAGGGCCTGGGCATCGGCCCGCAGGCCGGCACCGCCCAGCAGGATCAGCACGTTCTTCTTCTCGCGCAGCACCTTCGCGGCGTTGCGCACGGCATGCGGGTCCGGCGCCACGGGGGCGGGCACCGGCAGGGCCTCGGCCACCACGCCGCCCTCGTTCCAGGCGGTGTCGGCGGGCAGGATCAGCGTGGCGATCTGCCCCGGCGCGGTGCGCGCCGCCTGCACCGCCACGGCGGCATCGGCGCCGACGCGGGTCGCATCCGTCGCGGTCCGCACCCAGCCGGAGACGGGGCGGGCCCAGCCCTCGGTATCGGCGGTCAACTGCGCATCCAGCGGGCGGTGATAGGTGGCCTGGTCGCCCACCACGTTCACGATGCCGCTGCGCGCGCGCCGGGCGTTGTGCAGGTTGCCCAGGCCATTGGCCAAGCCGGGACCGCAATGCAGCAGCGTGGCCGCCGGCTTGCCGGACATGCGGTAATAGCCATCCGCCATGCCGGTGACGATGTTCTCCTGCAGACCCAGCACGCAGCGCATGCCGGGAATCCGGTCCAGCGCGGCGACGAAATGCATCTCGCTGGTGCCGGGATTGGCGAAGCAGGTGTCCACCCCGCTCCCCAGCAGCGTATGGACCAGACTTTCAGCTCCGTTCACCGGTCGTTTCCCCTCTTGGTCGGCTCGTGAGGTGGAGAAGGTGAAGCCAAAGCCGGATTCAGGAAAGGGGGGGAGGTTAGGGTAGGCCAGGGGGCGCTGCCCCCTGGACCCCCGCTGGGGAGACAGGGTCTCCCCAGGCCCCGCCATCAGCTGGCCTTGTTGTTCAGGGGGCCGCCTGAAGCACCAGGCCGGCCGGTGACCCGCCGGGGCAAAAATTATATTTCATGGAAGAGCGGCGCGGGCCTGCATGGCCGTCCCAGAATCTCGGCGGGGTCTGGGGTGACCCTGTCACCCCAGCGGGGGTGTCCAGAGGGGGCGGCGCCCCCCTCTGGCCCCGGCCGGGTTTCAGGCCAGCCAGGACGGAACCGGCAGGCCCTTTTCCCGCAGGAAGGCGGGGTTGAAGAGCTTGGACTGGTAGCGCGCCCCGCCGTCGCAGAGCACTGTCACCACGGTATGTCCCGGCCCCATGGCCTTGGCCACGCGGATGGCCGCGGCCACGTTCAGCCCGGCGCTGCCGCCCACCGAGATGCCTTCGTCGATCAGCAGGGAAAACACCTGCTCCAGTGCCTCGGCATCCGGGATGGTGACCGATTCGTCGATCGGCGCGCCCTGGAGGTTGCCCGGCGCCCGCGCCGCCTGCCCGATGCCTTCGGTGACGGAGCTGCCTGGGCTGGCCTTCACCGTGCCGGTCTTGACCCAGGCGTCGAGCCCGCTGCCTTCCGGGTCGGCCAGCACGATGCGGACCTTCTCGTTCTGCGCCTTCAGCGCCCGCGCCACGCCCGCCAGTGTGCCGCCGGTGCCGCAGGCGCAGGTGAAGGCATCCACCTTGCCGCCGGTCTGCTTCCAGATCTCCGGGCCGGTGGTCTGCTCATGGGCGCGGCCATTGGCGGGGTTGTCGAACTGGTTGGCATAGAGCACGCCGGCGGCCTCGCCGCCCAGTTCCTCGGCCAGGCGGCGGGAGACATGGACGTAGTTACCCGGGTCGGCATAGGGCTTGGCCGGCACCAGCCGCAGGTCAGCGCCGATCATGCGCAGGAAGTCCAGCTTCTCGCGGCTCTGCGTCTCCGGCACCACGATCACGCTCTTCCAGCCGCGCGCATTGGCGGCCAGCGCCAGGCCGATGCCGGTATTGCCAGCCGTGCCTTCCACCACCGTGCCCGGCTTGCCGGGGGTCAGCACGCCGCGCTCCACCGCATCCTGCAGGATGCCCAGCGCGGCGCGGTCCTTGACCGAGCCGCCGGGGTTCATGAACTCGGCCTTGCCAAGGATCTCGCAGCCCGTGGCTTCCGAGGCGCGGTGCAGGCGGATGAGGGGAGTGTCGAGCACCGCCCCCCAGAAGCCTTCGGCGATGGCCATCAGTTCTTCACTTCCACCCAGCGCAGGTAAGGCTTCTGCGCTTCCCAGCCCTGCGGGAAGCGTTCCTTGGCCTGCTCGTCGGAGACGGAGGGCACGATGATGGCACGCTCGCCCGGCTGCCAGTTCACCGGCGTGGCCACCTTGTGCCTGTCGGTCAGTTGCAGGCTGTCGATCACCCGCAGCACTTCCTGGAAGTTGCGGCCGGTGGAGGGCGGGTAGGTCAGCATCAGCCGCACCTTCTTCGCCGGGTCGATGACGAAGACGGTGCGCACCGTCACGGCCGGGTCGGCCTCCGGGTGGATCATGCCGTAGAGCTCGGAGACCTTGCGGTCGTCGTCCGAGATCATGGGGAAATTGACCGCCGTGCCCTGGGTTTCGGCGATATCGGCGTTCCAGCCCTCGTGCCGTTCCAGCGTGTCGACGGAAAGGCCGATGACCTTGACGTTGCGCTTGTCGAACTCGGGCTTCAGGCGCGCCGTCTCGCCCAGTTCGGTGGTGCAGACGGGGGTGAAGTCCTTGGGGTGGCTGAAGAGCACCACCCAGGAATCCCCCGCCCATTCGTGGAAGCGGATGGGACCCTGTGAGGTCCGTGCCTCGAAATCCGGAGCGGTCTGGCCGAGCTGGATGGTCATTGCGGCGTCCTCTTCATGCTTCCCGAAAGGGAACTACGCTGCAAGATCGTGCGTCAAGGCACCCCCTGGAAGAGGGTTTGCCGTTTCATGCGTGAAATTTGTCAGGTCTGCGCCAGCGGCGCGGCTTTAGTGCTCGCTGTCCGGGTGGCGCAGCAGCCAGAGCCGCTCATGCGCCGCCACCAGGCTTTCCAGGTTCTTGCGGCGGTTGGTGTCGGTGCTGACGGGGCGGCGGGTCAGCATGCGCTCCAGGATATGCAGCAGCTCCTCCGCCACCTCGAAATCCGCCTGGTCGCAGGCCTGGTGGAAGGCGATCAGGATCTTGTCGGACAGGCGGCGCGTGTAGCGCGGGGCCGGCCCCGTGACCGCGGAGCGCGGCGGTGGGCGTCCGACCAGATCCTCGAACTCGTCCTCGGCCATGTCGCGTCTTGCTCCTCAGGGGCTGGTCGTCGGCCGGCGCTCGCGCCGGAAAGGAATGGGGCGGCGCGAAGTCGTCAGGCGCGCGGCAGTTGCGCGCGGATCGCGGCGGCGATCTCCTCCGGCTGGGACTGCGGGCGCAGCAGGGCGCGCACCCGGCCATCGGCGCCGATCAGGTAGATGAAGGAGGAATGGTCCATCAGGTACTCGCTCATCTCCGGCCGCTTCACCTTGGAGTAGAAGACGCGGAAGGACTTGGCCATGGCCGCCACCTGATCCGGCGTGCCGGTCAGGCCCACCATGCGCGGGTGGAAATTGGAGACATAGCTCTTCATCTGCTCCGGCGTGTCCCGCTCCGGGTCCACCGTCACGAAGAGCGGGGTGGCGCGCTCGGCCTCGGAGGGGGCGAGCAGGTCCATGGCGGCGGCGATGGAAGCCAGCTCCGTGGGGCAGACATCGGGGCAGAAGGTATAGCCGAAATAGCCCACCAGCAGCTTGCCGCCGAAATCGCCCTGCGTGACGGTGCGGCCATCCTGGTCCAGCATGGTGAAGGCGCCGCCCATGCTCATGCCGGCCGGGAGCTGGATGCCGCCAGTGGGCACCGGCGGGGCCGTCTCCCGGCCCGTCAGCGCCGCGACCTGGCGGAGAAAGGAATCGCCCAGTGGCTCCCCGGCCTGACGGCCGAACCACGCGCTGCCCCACAGGCCCCCAAGGCCGAGAATCAGGACAACCAACAGGATACGGATCACGCGTTGCATGGCGCATGCTTAGCTGATGCGGTGAGGTGGCGGAATATCCCTCGCGGACACAAGGGTGGGGGCCGCGCGGGGCGTTACGCCTCCTTACCTTTGCCGCGTGCGATCAGTTCCAGGATGGCGCTCACCACCTCGCCCCGGAACCAGCGCTCGCCTAGGTCGCGGTCGCGGGAGCCGTTCCAGGCCAGGGCGGTGGCGGTGGGAGAGGGGGAGATGGGCGGCGTCTCCACCAGCAGCCCGCCACGCTGCGCCAAGCGGCGGCCGACGAATTCCGGCACCGTGGCCAGCATCTCCGTGCCCGGCAGGGCGGCGGCCAGCAGGGAAAAGGAGCTGAGCCCCAGCACCACCCGGCGCTGCCGCCCCTCGCTGCGCAGCAGCGCGTCCACATTGCCCTCCAGGTGGCCGCGCGCCGAGATCAGCGCATGCGGCCGGGCGCAGTAGTCGTCGAGGCTGGCAACGGGGCCGGTGCTGGCATCGCGCAGCACCACCCAGGAGGAATGGCCGAGCACGCGCATCCTCGCATTGGCCGGCAGATCGTCCCCCAGGTAGCCCAGGGCGGCGTCGATCTCGCCGCTGGCCAGCAGCGCCGGCAGGCTGTGGTGGTCCCCCAGCCGGATGGCGAGGGAACAATTCGGCGCCGCCTCGCGGATGCGCGCCAGCAGCGGCGGCAGCACGGCGAAGGCGATGGCGTCGCTGCAGCCAAGCACAAAGGTGCGGCGGTCGGTGGCGGGGTCGAAGGGCGTGACGGAGGCGATGGCATCCGCCATTTGCTCCAGCAGCGGCGCGATGGTGGCGTAGAGTTCCTCGGCGCGCGGGGTGGGGCGCAGCACCTGCCCCTCACGCACCAGCAATTCATCGTGAAGATGCTCCCGCAGCCGCCGCAACCCGCCGGAGGCGGCGGGCTGGGACAGGAACAGCCGCTCCCCGGCGCGCGTCACATGGCGCTCTTCCATCAAGGCAACGAAAAGGCGGAGTAAATTCAGATCAGGGAGACGGTCTGTCTGGCTCATGGATGGGGCCTAGCTAGGCCGGGGGGCGGGGGCCTTCAACGGCCCCCCCCTTCAACCTTCGGCTATGCCGACAAACATGGATGGAGCTTAATCGTTACCCGGAGTTTGCCCATGTCACGCCGCCCTCTCGCCCTTGCCGCCCTGCTGGCCTTTTCGGCAGCAGGCCCGCTGGCGGCCCAGCCCGCGCCGGTGCCGCCCGCCACGTCTGCCCCCCGTGCCCAGGGCACGCTGCTGCGCCTGAACGAAACCGGCGAGGTGAGCCGCGCCCCGGACGAGCTGCGCGTGAACCTGCGGGCGGAAGCGCGCGGGCGGGATGCCGCCGCCGTGCAGGCGCAGGTGAACCGCGTGGTGCAGGCCGCCCTGGCCAAGGCCGGCGGCGTGGCCGAACTGCGCGCCACCACCGGCGGCTACTGGACCAACCGCGACAGCGAATCCCGCGAATGGACCGCCAGCCAGGGCCTCTCGCTGCGCGCCACCAATGCCACTCCCGCGCTGGAACTGGCCGGCACGCTGCAAGGGGAAGGGCTGCTGATGGATGGCATGGCCTGGAGCCTTTCGCGCGATGCCGCCCACGCGGCGCGGCAGGAGGCCGGGCGGCTGGCCATCGAGGCGCTGCGCGCCCGCGCCGGGGCGGTGGCGGAGCAGCTGGGCATGGAGGTGGCCGAGATCCGCAGCCTTTCCATCGACACGCCCGAGGCGCCGATGCCGCGCATGGCCATGGCGATGCGCGCCCAGGCCGCCGCCGCTGCCCCGCCGCCTGCCAGCGCGCCGGAGGAGGTGACGGTCACCGCCACGGCCCAGGCCGAGGTGCTGCTGCGCCCCCGGCCATGAGGCCCCGCACCGCGGAATAAAGCGTCAGCGCCGCGAAAAACCCGCCCGGCGGACTGGCGCCGGGCGGTGGCGGTGCCATGATCGGCGCCAGCATGTCCGCCACCTTCACCGGGATCGCCCTCAACCTCGTCGCGCTGGTCTTCTTCGTGACGATGGACACCACCGGCAAGCTGCTGGTGGCGCATTACCCGGTGGGGCAGGTGGTCTTTGTCCGCTTCGTCTTCCACGTTCTCTTCGTGGCGCTGGCCATCCGGCTGCTGACGGGCAGCCTGCCCTGGCGCTCCCGCGCGCCCTGGCTGCAGATGCTGCGCAGCCTCTGCCTGCTGGCGGGCAGCCTCTTCTTTGTCGGCGCTCTGGCCTTCATTCCGCTGGCCGATGCCACGGCGGTGGGCTTCGCCTCGCCGCTGCTCACCGTCATCCTGGCCGCCGTCTGGCTGCGGGAAAGCGTGGACTGGCGCCGCTGGCTGGGGGTGGGCATCGGGCTGCTGGGCGTGCTGGTGACGCTGCGGCCGCCCTTCCTGACCGGCGGCGCGGCGCCGCACTGGGCCATCATGCTGCCGCTCTGCAACGCCGCGCTCTTCAGCGTCTACCAGATCCTGACGCGGCGGCTGGCGGTGATCGACGACCCGCGCACCACCATCCTGCATACCGGCGTGGCCGGGGCGCTGCTGCTGGCCCTGGCGCAGCCCTTTATCTGGCAATGGCCTGGCTCGGCGGGGCCGATCCCGGCCGGCTGGGTCTGGCTGGGGCTGGTCGCGCTGGGGGCACTGGGGGCGGCGGGGCACGGGCTGCTGGTGCTGGCCTTCACCCGCCTGCCGGCCAGCCTCCTCGCGCCCGTCATGTATTCGCAACTTCTCTGGGCCCTGATCGCTTCGGCGGTTGTATTTGGGCAGAAGCCGGACAGCATTACACTCTCCGGCGCGGCGATCATCGCCTGCGGCGGCCTGCTGGTGGCATGGCCCGCCCGCGGGAAGGGAGGACGGAGAGCATGACCGAGGGCCATCCGGGAGGGCCCCTGGCGCCCACCGGCGCGGCGGGTGAGGCAGCCCAGGGCCGCTCGCGCGAGCACTTGCCACCGGGGGCCGCAGGCGCTAGCGGATGGCCGGCGCGAGGACAAGGTATGGCCAGCATCATCGAGGCACCCCGAAACCAGACGGCCGAGGCCCTCCGGGACCACCCCCGGGCGGCGCTGGATGCTGCATCCGTGCGGGATGCCTACCGTCGCTGGGCAGGCGTCTATGACGCGGTGTTCGGCGGCGTTTCCGCCTTCGGGCGCCGCCGCGCCGTGGCGGCGGTCAACCGCCTGCCCGGCACGCGGGTGCTGGAGGTCGGTGTCGGCACCGGACTGGCGCTGCCGCGCTACAACCGGGACAAGCGCGTGGTGGGCATCGACCTGTCGCGCGAGATGTTGATGAAGGCCGATGAGCGCGTCCGTGCCGAGGGTCTTTCCCATGTGGAAGGGCTGCTGGAGATGGACGCGGAGAAGATGGCCTTCCGCGACGGCTCCTTCGACATCGCGGTGGCCATGTTCACCGCCTCCGTGGTGCCGGATGCCAAGGCCCTCTTCGCCGAGATGCGCCGCGTGGTGCGCCCGGGCGGCCACCTGCTCTTCGTGAACCATTTCGCCGCCGAGGCCGGGCCCCGCTGGTGGGTGGAGCGCGCCATGGCGCCGCTCTCCCGCATCCTGGGCTGGCACCCGGATTTCGCGCTGAGCGACCTGCTGGACCCCACCGCCGTGCAGCTCGATGCCGTCGAGCCCTGCCAGCCGGGCGGGCTCTTCACGCTGGTGCAGGTCCGCAATGCCGCGGCGGGTGGGGCCGCCGCCACGCCGGCCGCCGTCGCCGCCGCCTGAGTCGGTGCGGCCCGTGCCCGGCCGCGCCTCCCCCCTCCGCATCGGCGACGACGAGGTCGTCGAGCTGGCCGGCATGTTCTGGCTGATGAGCGACCCGACGCGCCTGCGCATCATCCTGGCCTGCCTGGACGAGCCGGCGCCGGTGGGGGAGATGGCCGAGCGCATCGGCATCTCCGCCTCCCTCGCGTCCCACCACCTGCGCCTGCTGCGCGCGGCGCGGCTGCTGCAGGCGGAGCGGCGGGGCCGCCAGGTGCTCTACGCCGTCACCGATGGCCATATCCGGTCCATGCTCGCCGACATGGTGGACCATGTCGCGGAAGGCGAGGCGGAAAGCGATTCGGCCGCGCCGCTTTCCTCCTGAGCGGGGACAGACTGCGGATTCGGCGCAAAAAAGTCCTCAGAACGAAGGATCAACGGATGCTCGGCGCCCCGCTGACTTGTGCGGTGGTGGGGCGCGCGACTATGGTCCGGCGGAAGCCTGGGCTCCCCCTCTCGCAGGGGAGGAGTACCGGGGGCTGGGTCGCGCGGTGCGCCTGGCATACGATTCGGGGCGGCGCGTGGCGCGGTCGCGCAAACCCCGGCCTGGGGTGCGTGGGACGGCGGACGCATGAAGAACGGACGGACGGGATTGGGAATGCGGCGGACGATCGTTTCGCGGCTCGCGGGGGGTTCCGCGTTGGCCGGGCTGGCCTTGGCGCTGGCGCTGGGCATGGCCTCGGGGCCGGCATGGGCGCAGGCTGCCCAGACGGCGGCGGACGTGATCGCGCCGCAGCCCTGGGGCGTTGATTTGCAGCCGGCCGCGGGGCCGGTGAAGGAAGCCATTCACGACTTCAACCAGCTCGTGCTCTGGATCATCGTGGCCATCACCGCCTTCGTGGGCGTGCTGCTGGCCTACGTGATGTGGCGCTTCCGGGCCTCGGCCAACCCCGTGCCCTCGCGCACCAGCCACCACACGCTGCTGGAGGTGGCCTGGACCGTGGTGCCGGTGCTGATCCTGATCGTGATCGCCATCCCCTCCTTCCGCCTCATCTACTACGAGGACCGGGCGGTGGATGCCGATGTGACGATCAATGTCACGGGCCGTCAGTGGTACTGGCATTATGCCTATCCCGACGCCGGCAACCTGGCCTTCGACAGCTATCCGGTCGCGGAAGCGGACCTGAAGCCGGGCCAGCTGCGCAACCTGGACGTGGACAACCCGCTGGTGGTGCCGGTGGGCAAGAACATCCGCGTGCTGACCAATGGCCAGGACGTGATCCACTCCTTCTTCGTGCCCAGCCTCGGCGTGCAGAAGTACACCATCCCCGGCCGTACGCTGGAGACGTGGTTCCGCGCCGACCGCCCGGGCACCTTCTATGGCCAGTGCAATCAGATCTGCGGCCAGAACCATTGGTTCATGCCGATTGTTGTGAAGGCAGTGCCCCAGGCCGAATACGAGACCTGGCTGGCCGAGGCGAAGACGCGCTTCGCGGCCGAGAGCGACGTGGCCCCGGCTCCGGCCAAGGTGGCGTTTGAATCGACCGTGGCTGCGCCGGGCGCTGCCCGGGTCGCGGAACTGCACCGCTGATCTTGGCGGATTGAGAACGGTTTTTGGGTTCGGGAAGCGGGACGGACGGACAGATGGCGACCGCCACACATACGCATGACCACCACGACCACACGCCAGGATTCTGGAAGCGGTGGTTCTTCAGCACCAGCCACAAGGATATCGGGATCCTCTACCTGATCTTCGCTGTGGCGGCGGCGATCGTTGGCATCGGGCTCAGCCTGCTGATGCGCATTGAGCTGCAGCATCCGGGCATGCAGTTCTTCGCGGACGGCCAGATGTGGAACGTGGCTGTGACCGCGCATGGCGTGATCATGGTCTTCTACGTGATCATGCCCGCGCTGATCGGCGGCTTCGGCAACTACTTCGTGCCGATCATGATCGGCGCGCCGGACATGGCCTTCCCGCGCCTGAACAACATCTCCTTCTGGCTGCTGGTGCCGGCGCTGATGCTGGCCGCGGGCAGCCTCTTCGTGGGCGGCGCCGGCACGGGCTGGACGCTTTATCCGCCGCTGTCCAACAGCCAGTACCAGTCCGGCATGGGCGTGGACATGGCGCTGTTCTCGCTGCACCTGGCGGGCGCCAGCTCGATCCTGGGCGCGGTGAACTTCATCACCACCATCTTCAACATGCGCGCCCCGGGCATGACGCTGCACAAGATGCCGCTGTTCTGCTGGGGCATGCTGGTCACCGCCTTCCTGCTGCTGCTCTCCGTGCCCGTGCTCGGCGGCGCGATCACCATGCTGATCACCGACCGTAACTTCGGCACCTCCTTCTTCGACCCGGCCGGCGGTGGCGACCCGGTGCTGTTCCAGCACCTGTTCTGGTTCTTCGGCCACCCCGAAGTCTACATCATGATCCTGCCGGCCTTCGGCATCATCAGCCACATCCTGTCCACCTTCAGCCGCAAGCCGATCTTCGGCTACCTCGGCATGGCCTATGCCATGGTGGCCATCGGCGTGGTCGGCTTCGTGGTCTGGGCGCACCACATGTTCACCTCCGGCATCTCGGTGGACACGCGGGCCTACTTCATGGCCGCCACGATGATCATCGCGGTGCCCACGGGCATCAAGATCTTCTCCTGGATCGCCACGATGTGGGGTGGCTCGCTCACCTTCAAGACGCCGATGCTGTTTGCCATCGGCTTCATCTTCCTGTTCACGGTGGGTGGCGTCACGGGCGTGAAGCTCTCCAACGCTTCCGTCGACGTGATCCTGCACAACACCTATTACGTCATCGCCCACTTCCACTACGTGCTGTCGCTGGGCGCCGTCTTCGGCATCTATGCCGGCTTCTACTACTGGATCGGCAAGATGAGCGGGAAGCAGTATCCCGAGCGCCTGGGCCAGATCCATTTCTGGCTGACCTTCATCGGCGTGAACCTGACCTTCTTCCCGATGCACTTCCTGGGCGCCCAGGGCATGCCGCGCCGCTACCCGGACTACCCGGATGCCTTCGCGGGCTGGAACCTGATCGCCAGCATCGGCTCCTATATTTCCGTCGCCTCCTTCGTGTTCTTCTTCTACGTCTGCTTCCGCACCTTCACGAGCAAGGAGCGGGCGGAGGCGAATCCCTGGGGCGAGGGTGCGACCACCCTGGAATGGCAGGTTTCCTCCCCGCCGCCCTTCCACACCTTCGATGAACTGCCCCGCATCCGCTAAGGGGGCATGGAGCTAGCGCCATGAGCGACAGCGCGATGCAGCGGGGGGGGGCTTCTGCCCCCCTCGGCACGTCCGAGGATCTCGATCTCAGCGAGGTGCGCGATTGGATCGCGCTGCTGAAGCCGCGGGTGATGACGCTCGTGGTCTTCTCCGGCCTCGTGGGCCTGCTGGTGGCACCGGGTTCGCTTCACCCCGTGCTGGCGGCAACCGCCATCCTCTGCATCGCAGTGGCGGCCGGCGCCTCGGGCGCCATCAACATGTGGTATGACCGCGATATCGACGCGGTCATGCGCCGCACCAGCAAGCGCCCCATCCCGGCCGGCCGTATCCGGCCGGAAGCGGCGCTGAGCTTCGGCGTCTTCCTCGCCGTGGCCTCGGTGGTGATCATGGGCCTGGCCACCAACCTGGTGGCCGCCGCCGTGCTGGCGGGCTCCATCGCCTTCTATGTCTTCATCTACACCATGTGGCTGAAGCGCCGGACGCCGCAGAACATCGTTATCGGCGGCGCCGCCGGCGCCTTCCCGCCGATGATCGGCTGGGCGGCCGTCACCGGCCATGTCTCGCTGGAGGCGGTGGTGATGTTCGCCATCGTCTTCTTCTGGACGCCGCCGCATTTCTGGGCGCTCTCCCTTTACGCCTCGGGCGACTACCAGCGCGCCGGCGTGCCGATGCTGCCGGTGGTGGCCGGGGCCAAGGAAACCCGCCGCCAGCTCTGGCTCTATTCCCTGCTGCTGGTGCCGGTCTCGCTGCTGCCGCTCGCCATCGGCATGTCCGGCCTCGCCTATGGCGCCGCCGCCGCCGTGCTGGGCGGCTTCTTCCTGCACTACATGTGGCGCGTGAAGCGCGACGCGCAGGATGAGGCCGGGCGCAGCCTGAGCAACGATGCCCCGGCGCGGGCTGCCTTCCGCTTCTCCATCATCTATCTCTTCGCGCTGCTGGCGGCCCTGGCGGCGGATGTGCTGGTTTTCCCGGCATGATGACGCCCGAGGAAAAGGCCGCCTTCATCCGCCGCCGCCGCGGCCGCAACTGGGCGGTGCTGCTGGCGCTTCTGGGTCTGGTGGCCTTGGTCTATCTGATCGCCATGGCCCGCCTGACCCGCGGCTGACCGCCCGAGCCTGACGAGAGGACCGCATCCCATGGCCGCGACAGACCCCGATCTCGCCCGCCGCAACCGCCGCCTCGGCCTCATCGCCGGCGGCGTGGCGGCCTCCATGGTCGGGCTCGCCTTCGCCTCGGTGCCGCTCTACGCCATCTTCTGCGCCGTCACCGGATACAACGGCACGCCGCAGATCGGCGGCATCGCGCCCGGCGCCACCGACCAGCAGGTGACGGTGCGCTTCAACGCCAATGTGCATCCCGGCCTGCCCTGGAAATTCGCCCCGGGGCAGGGGCCGGAGAAGCTGGCCCTGGGCCAGGAGGGCATGGCCTTCTACACTGCCCAGAACCTGGCGCAGACGCCGGTCACCGGCATCGCCACCTATAACGTGACGCCCGAGATCGCCGGCCCCTATTTCCACAAGGTCGCCTGCTTCTGCTTCGATGAGCAGACGCTGGAGGCCGGCCAGCAGGTGGAGATGCCCATCGCCTACTGGGTGGACCCGAAGATCGCGGAAGACCCGAACACCAAGGGCATCCGCACCATCACCATCAACTACACCTATTTCCGTACCCTGGCCGATGCCGAGCGCGCAGGCGCCGTGGCCAAGGCCGGGGAGCATGTGGGCAAGCGGACCGAGCTGGTCTCGCCCGACGGCCCGCAGACGGCTACACCATGACCCTGCTGCGGGTCGCCGTGACGGGGTTGATCACCGCCCCGATTTCGGGATTGATGCAGCGTATCGTTCCGGATGGCCGGGGCAGCCTGCCCTGTCCGACCCTTCGCGTGACGTCTTGAGTCCAGGAAGACCAATGGCCAGCACCGACAGCGCGGTTGCCCCCGCTCATAACAAGCACCCCTACCATCTGGTCGATCCCAGCCCGTGGCCCCTGGTGGCCTCGTTCTCGGCCGGCCTGCTGGTCTTCGGCATCATCCTCTTCGCGCAGCACAATGTGCACTGGGTGCTTGGCGTCGGCATCCTGGGCGTGCTGGCCTCCATGTACTTCTGGTTCCGCGACATCATCCGCGAATCGAAGCAGCCGGGCATCCATAACGCCATCGTGCGCATCGGCCTGCGCTACGGCATGGTGCTGTTCATCGCCTCCGAGGTGATGTTCTTTGTCGCCTTCTTCTGGTCCTGGTTCCACTTCTACCTGTATCCGGAACATGTCTCCGGCGCCGCCAAGGCCATCTGGCCCCCCGCCGGCGTGCATACCTTCGACCCGCTGGGCCTGCCGCTGCTCAACACCATGATCCTGCTGCTCTCCGGCTGCACGGTGACCTGGGCGCACCACGCGCTGATCGAGGGCGACCGCAAGGGCCTGCTGCAGGGCCTGGGCCTGACGGTGCTGCTGGGCATCTCCTTCTCCTTCTTCCAGTTCTACGAATATGCCGAGGCCCCCTTCGCCTTCCACGGCGGCGGCATCTATTCCTCGGTCTTCTTCCTGGCCACCGGCTTCCACGGCTTCCACGTGATCGTCGGCACCATCTTCCTGGCGGTCTGCTGGTTCCGTGCCCGCCGCGGCGACTTCACGCCGGAGCGCCACTTCGGCTTCGAGGCCGCCGCCTGGTACTGGCACTTCGTGGACGTGGTCTGGCTGTTCCTCTTCGTCGCCATCTACGTCCTGGGCGCGGGCGAGATCGCGCAGCACTGACGCGCCGCCCCGGCCCTTCCCGCCAGGGGAGGGCCGGGGCTAGAAGCGCCAGCATGCAGTCCCGCTGGCGCCGCCTCCTGCTTCCCACCCTGGCTCTGCTGCCAGTCCTGGCCATCCTCGCCGGCCTCGGCACCTGGCAGCTCCAGCGCCTGCGCTGGAAGACCGACCTGCTGGCGACCATCGCCGCCGCCGAGGCTGGTCCCCCCATCCCGCTCACCGAGCATCCCCAGGACTACACCAAGGTCTTCACCGAAGGCCGCTTCCGCCACGAGCAGGCCGTGACGCTCGGCGTGGAGGTGCGCGGCGCCACGCTCGGCACCCACCTGCTGGTGCCGCTGGAGCGGGAAGGCGCGCCGCCGCTGCTGGTGGACCGTGGCTGGCTGCCGCTGGAGCGTGGCCCGGTGAGCCAGCCCGAGGGCATCCAGCGCGTCGAGGGCTATGTCCGCCCGGGCGAGACCGCCGGCCTCTTCAGCGCCACGGATGACCCCGCCACCCGCCGCTTCTACAGCCTGGACCCCGCCGCCATCGGCGCCGCCATCGGCCAGCCCGGCCTCCTGCCTTTCGCGGTGGTGGCCATGGGCCCGGCCGGCGGCACCCTGCCGCAGCCGGCGCAGCACCTGCCGCGCCCGCCCAACAGCCACCTCGGCTATGTCATCACCTGGTATGGGCTGGCGCTCTCGGCGCTCGGCGTCTTCATCGCCTGGGCCCGCGTCCGCCTGAAGGAATCCGCATGAACGCCGCCTATCACCGCCTGAAGGCCCGCTTCGCCCGCATCGCCCTGCTGGGCGAATCCCAGGCCATGCTGCACTGGGACGCCGCGGCGGTGATGCCGCCCGGTGGTGCCGCGGCGCGGGGCGAGCAGCTCGCGGCCCTTTCCGGCCTGTCGCATGAGCTGCTGACGGCGCCGCAGGTGGCCGAGGATCTGGCGGAAGCCACGGCCGAAGGGGAGTGGGAGGGCGCCAACCTGGCCCTGATGCGCCAGACGCACCGCCGCGCCACCGCCCTGCCCACCGCGCTGGTGGAGGCGACCGCACGCGCCAATGCGGCCTGTGAGGCCGTCTGGCGCCGCGCCCGCGCGCAATCCGACTTCGCCCTGGTCGCCCCCGCGCTGAAGGAGGTGGTGCGCCTCCAGCGCGAAACCGCCGCCGCCCTGGCCGGGGCCACCGGCCTCTCGCCTTATGACGCGCTGATGGAAGGCTACCAGCGCGGCATCGGCGCCAGTGATGTCGAGCCCATCTTCGCCGCCTATGAGCAGTTCCTCCAGCAGGCGCTGCCCCAGGCCGAGGCCATCCAGGCCAGCCGTCCGGCGCCGCGCCCACTGACGGGCCCCTTCCCGGTGCCGGCCCAGCAGGCCCTCTGCCGCGCCATGGCCGAGCGCGTCGGGCTGGATTTCGACCATGCCCGGCTGGACGAAAGCACCCATCCCTTCTGCGGCGGCACGCCCACGGATGTGCGCATCACCACCCGCTACAGCGCCGATTCCGCTGCCCAGGCGCTTTTCGGCGTGCTGCACGAAACCGGCCATGCCCTTTACGAACGCGGCCTGCCCCCGGCCTTCGCGCACCAGCCGGTGGGCGAGGCCGCCGGCATGGCCGCGCATGAATCCCAGAGCCTGATCATCGAGATGCAGGCCTGCCGCTCCGATGCCTTCCTGCGCTTCATCGGCCCGCAGTTGCAGGCGAGCTTCGGCGGCGGTGCCGAGGCCTACGACCCCGCCAATCTCGCCGCCCTTTGGCGCCGGGTGGAACGCGGCTTCATCCGCGTCGATGCCGATGAGCTGACCTACCCCGCCCATGTCATCCTGCGCTTCCGGCTGGAACGCGCGCTGATCGGCGGCGAACTGGAGGTGGAAGGCATTCCCGCCGCCTGGAACGAAGGCTTCACCCACCTGCTGGGCCTGACGCCACCGGACGACGCCCGTGGCTGCCTGCAGGATATCCATTGGTACGACGGCGCCTTCGGCTACTTCCCCTCCTATACCCTCGGCGCCATGGCCGCCGCCCAGCTCATGCGCGCGGCACGCGGGGCGGAGCCGGGGCTGGACGCGGCCCTGGCCAAGGGCGACTTCACGCCGCTGCGCGACTGGCTGCGGAAGGCCGTGCACGGGCAGGGCTCGCGCCTGGGCTTCCAGGACCTGCTTCGCGCGGCCACGGGCAAGCCGCTGGACCCCTCGGACTTCACCGAACACCTCCGTGGGCGCTATCTCGCGGCCTGAAGCATGCTCGGGCCGGGGCCAAAGGAGGCTCCGCCCCCTCTGGACACCCCCGCTGGGGTGACAGTGTCACCCAGGCCCCACCATCTGTTTGGAACAGGCGGCACGGCTGTTCCGCCGGAGGTCCATGACCTCCGGCGACTGCGGCTTCAGCCCGCATGGCCCTTTGACATTCTCACCACAGGCGACTGCCGCCGCGCCCCTCATCCTCAAACAGCCAGCGGGGTCCGGGGTGGACTTTCCACCCCGGCGGGCGTGTCCAGAGAGGGCGGAGCCCTCTTTGGCCCCGGTTGTTCAGGACGCGACCGGCGAGAGGCTTCGTTTCAGGCAGCGCAGGGCGAAGGCGCTGCGGGTATGGCGCACCCCCGGCAGCTGGTAGAGCTTCTCCCGCAGCAGGGCTTCATAGCCTGCCGTGCCGCTGACGGCGGCCTTGATCAGGTAGTCGTAATCGCCGGTGGTCAGGTGGCATTCCAGGATCTCGGGCGTGCTGTTCACCGCCTGCTCGAAGCGCGCCAGGGCGGCCTCGTCGTGCTTGTCCATCATGACCTCGACGAAGACCGTGTCGGGCAGGCCCAGTTCCGCCTGGTCCAGCAGCGCCGCGTAGCCCTTGATAACCCCTGACTGTTCCAGCCGCCGCACCCGCGTCCAGCAGGGGGAAGGGGAAAGGCCCACTTCCTCGGCCAGTTCGGCATTGGTCAGCCGGCCATTGCGCGCCAGCGCACGCAGGATTCGGTGGTCCGTGGCATCCATGGCTCGCTTCTACCCTCCGGTGGAAGAATCTGCGCGACCTGGCCTGAATTGCGGCAGAGGAAAAACAATTTTCACCATGATGCGGATGAACATGCCGTGTCTCGGTGAATTACGGCCAGCTTCCGGAAATTCTTGACGCAGCCGTCACGATCACTCACATCAACGAGAGGACGAAGGTATCGCGATGCGGCTGCATGGCCATCCCCGATCTTCAGCGACCTGGCGCGTTCGCATTGCCCTGGCGTTGAAGAACCTCCCGGTTGAGCTGGTCGAGCATTGCGCGCCGGCTGGAGAGGTCAGGGCGACCAGCATCCTGCGGATCAATCCGCAGGGGCAGGTGCCTGTGCTGGAAACCAGCAGTGGCCAGCGGCTCACCCAATCCCTGGCCGTCATCGAATGGCTGGAGGAGATGTGGCCGACCCCGCCGCTCTTGCCGCCCGGGCCGGTGCTGCGGGCCCAGGTGCGGGCCTTTTCCCATGCCATCGCCGCCGACCTGCATCCGCTGGTCACCACCCGGGCCCTGACGCGGCTCCGGCGGCTGGAGATGACCGAGGCTTCCCTGCGGCTCTGGACGCGCTCCGCCCTGGCGGAGGGGCTGGATGCCTGCGAAACGCTGCTCAGCGGTGCCGAAGGGCCTTTCTGCTTCGGCAGCAATCCCGGCATGGCCGATATCTGCCTGGTGCCGCAGCTTGCCCTGGCGCGGCAGCATGGTGTGTCCCTGACCTTCCCCCGCCTGCTGGCCGCCGAGGCGGCCTGCATGACCCTTCCGGCTTTCCAGTCCATTTCCCTGCCTGAGCTTTGGAGCAACTCGCCATGACCAGCCGCGACCTTCGCTGGCGCCTGCCCGCGGCCTTCCTGCTGGGCCTGCTGGCCCTGCCGCTGCCGGCCATGGCCCAGCTCCGCAGCGTGACGGTGCCGGCCGATGCATCGATGGTGGTGGCGCCGCGCGGCCAGCCGGCGCCCCGCCTCGCC
>NZ_JACTUZ010000007.1 GCF_014490445.1 Pseudoroseomonas ludipueritiae
GGGCGCCGCCATCGTCGCCCGTGGCCTTGGCGCCTTCCGCCGGCTGCGCGAGGCACCGGAGGCCGTCGCCGCCGAGCTCCGCCAGGCAGCCGCGGAACTGGCGGCGCTGGAGGGTGCCACGCCGAGCACCTTCCACGCCGCAGCGATGCTGCACGAGGCGGCCGCCATCCTGGCCGAGCGCCCGCGTTTCTTTTTGCGCGGCCATGACTGGCTGGCGGAGCACCCGGCGCCACCCCGCGCCGCCGAGGCGACCGCCTGATGCTCTCCGAGATCAATATCGCCGGTGTTTACCTGGCGCCCATCGTCGTCGAGGGATTGGCGGGGCTCGCCATCTTCCTGCTCTGCCGCTTTGTGCTGGGGCGGCTGGGGCTGCTGCACCGGCTCTGGCACCCGGCATTGTTCGAAGTGGCCCTGTTCCTCTCCATCGTCTCCCTGCTCGTCCTGCTCCGGTAGAACCCACAAGATGCGCTTTCTCCAATCCTCCCTCCGCGTCCTTGTTACCCTGGCGGCCGTGGCGATCGCCGCCGTCCTGGTGGTGGCGCTCTGGCGCTCCTACATGCTGGCGCCCTGGACGCGGGACGGGCGCGTGCAGGCCCAGGTCGTCAATGTCGCGCCCGAGGTGGCCGGGACGGTGGTGCAGGTCCCGGTGCGGGATAACCAATTCGTCCAGCGCGGCGATGTGCTCTTCGAGATCGACCCCATCCGCTTCCGCCTGGCGGTCGAGCAGGCCGAGGCGCAGGTGGAGGGCGCCCGCAACCAGCTGAACTTCGCGCGCTCGGAATCCCGCCGGCAGCAGCAGCTCCGCGTCTATGCCTCCGAGGAAGCGCGGGAGAGGGCGGAGAATACCGTGCAGGTGGCGGCCGCCAGCCTGGATCAGGCGCAGGCGGCGCTCGACATCGCGAAGCTGAACCTCGTGCGCTCCCGTGTCGTGGCGCCGGTGAATGGCTATGTGACGCACCTGCGGTTGCAGGCCGGCAGCTATGTCGCCGCCGGGGCGCCGCAGATCGCCATCGTGGATTCGGATTCCTTCTGGATCGAAGGCTATTTCGAGGAAACCAAGCTATCCCGGGTGAGGCCCGGCGACCCTGCCCGTGTGCGGCTGATGGGCTATGACACGCCGCTGCAAGGCGAGGTGGAGGGCATCGCGCGCGGCATCAGCGACGCCAACGATATCAGCAACAGCCGTGGCCTGCCCACGGTGAACCCGGTCTTCACCTGGGTCCGGCTGGCGCAGCGCATTCCTGTCCGGGTGGCCATCCGGGAGGTGCCGCCGGAGGTGACGCTGGTGGTCGGCATGACCGCTTCCGTGGCGTTGGGGCCGGAAAGCGAGAAGCCGGCGGGCCTGGGCGGGCAGATGCTGGAATGGCTGCGTGACCGGTTGTGACACATAGGTGTCACACTCTCGAATCTCGCGCGTTATTTGCTATATGTGACGGCAATAAGATCGAATAACGAGAGCGGAAATGGCACGGCCGCGTGAGTTTGACCCGGAGAAAGCCTTGCAGGCTGCGCTGATGCAGTTCTGGCAGAAGGGCTACGAGGGCACCAGTATCGCCGACCTGACGGCGGCAATGGGTATCACCAAGCCCAGCCTTTACGCCTGCTTCGGTAGCAAGGAAGACCTCTTCCGCAAGGCGCTGGACAGCTACGAGGCCCGCTACCGCGCCATGGCCGATGGTGCCCTGGCCGAGCCCGATACGCGCAGGGCGGTGGAGCGGCTGTTGCAGGGTTATGCCGATCTGCTGACCTGCCAGGGCATGCCGCATGGTTGCCTTGGCCTGAACGGCGCCATTGCCTGCTCCCCGGACAGCGAGTCGGTGCGGCAGGAACTGATTCACCGCCGCCTGGAGGCCGAGGCCGTGCTCGCCGAGCGGCTGGAGCGGGCGCGGGAGCAAGGCGACCTCCCCGCCAATGCCAGCCCGGATGCCCTGGCGCGCTACCTGATGGCGGTGGCCATGGGCCTGGCCGTGCAGGCCAAGGCGGGCGCGACGCGGGAGATGCTGGGGGAGGTGGTGGAACTCACCATGGCAGGCTGGCCCGGCGGCACCCAGCGCCGCCCGGCCGAGGCGATGGAGCCCGTGGAGGCCTGACGCCGCCTCATTCTCGGGTGGGCGGAAGGGCCATGGCGAGCAGCGCGCGGCCGCTGCGTTCCAGCACTTCAGCGGCTTCCTCATTGCCCAGGTAAGGCGCGGCGGAAAACGCACCCTCCAGCAACAACAGCAGCGCATCGCCCAGCATCGCCGGTTCGGCGGCGCCGGCCTCGGCGCAAAGTTGCCGTAGGTCCTCGCGCGTCTTCAGCTTATGGCTATCGGCCACCTTGCGGGCGGGGTGCTCCGGGTCCGGGAATTCGGCAATGGCCAGGCCGACCGGGCAGCCCCGGAAGCCGGGGGTGCGCAGCGCTTCCGCCGCGGCGGCGATGCAGGCCGCCGGCCGTTCGCGCGGCGGCACGGCCGGGCCTGAAGCGCGGCTGATCAGGCAGGTCCCGTCCGCGCATTCGTCGCGAAGAATGGCCGCGATCAACTCGTCCTTGGATGGATAGGCGCGGTAGAGGCTGATCTTGGTGGTGCCGGCGATGCGGCACAGCTCCTCCACCCCCGTTGCCCGGATGCCCTGACGGTAGAACAGGTCCTTCGCCACCGTTCGCAGCCTCTGCGCGGCCGGGCTGCGTGGCTTGGTGGTTGCGGCATCCGTCACAGGCGCTCTCCCGCTCGTGTCCCCACGGCCGGCATGGGGATCTTGCAATTATACCGATCGGTATGTAATTCCCGGTACGAACCGGTCGGTATCATCCGGCCTCCGGAAATAGACCATGCCCATCTCCTTCCGCAAGACCCTGGCCACGATGGCCATCGTCCTCGCCTTGCCAGCCGCTCCCGCGCTGGCCCAACCCGCTCCGCCCACCGTCACCGTCGCCGAGCCGCTGCGCCGCGACGTCACGGAATGGGAGGAGCACATCGCCCGGCTGGAGCCCTCGGCCCGCGTGGAACTGCGCCCGCGAGTCTCCGGCCTGGTGGAGCAGGTGCACTTCCGCGACGGGCAGGTGGTCCGCGCGGGGGACCTGCTCTTCACCATCGACAAGCGGCCCTTCGAGATCGCGGTGCTCAGCGCCGAGGCGGAGCTGGCCCGCGCGCAGGCGCGGCTGGACCTCGCGCGGCAGGACATCCGCCGCACCACGCCGCTGGTGGAGGGCCGCATCGCGCCCCAGGCGCAGCTCGACACCCGCCGCGCCGCCGAGCGTGAGGCCGAGGCCCAGCTGGCCGATGCCCGCGCCAAGCTGCAGCAGGCGCAGCTGGAGCTGACCTGGACCGAGGTGCGCGCGCCGCAGCCCGGCCGGGCCTCCGACCGCCGCGTCGATGCCGGTAACCTGGTGCAGGCCAGCACGACGTTGCTGACCACCATCCTGACGCTCGACCCCATCTATGCCACCTTCGACATGAGCGAGGCCGATTACCTGCGCCTCGCCCGTGACGGCGGCGCCCGCGCGGGGGCCCAGGCGCCCGATATCCGCTTGAAGCTGGCTGATGAGGCAGGCTGGGACCGCCAGGGCAAGCTGAACTTCCTGGACACCGAGCTGCGTGCCCGCTCTGGCACCATCCGCGCCCGGGCGCTGCTGCCCAATCAGGATCTGTTCCTGACGCCCGGCGTCTTCGCCCGCCTGCGCCTGCCGGTGGGGCAGGGTGAGACGCTGCTGATACCCGATGCCGCCATTGCCGCCGATCAGGCCGCCCGCGTGGTCATGACCGTCTCGGCCGATGGTACGGTGGTGGCCAAGCCGGTGACGCTGGGCCCCATCGTGGATGGGCTGCGCGTGGTGCGCAGCGGCCTGTCGCCCAAGGACCAGGTGATCGTCGCCGGGCTGCATCTCGCCCGCCCGGGCACACGCGTGACGGCGGAGGCACAAGGCCCCGGCCGCCTCGCCCAGGCGCAATGAAGGAGCGGGTGCCATGCGCTTCGCCCAGTTCTTTATCGCGCGGCCGGTCTTCGCCGCCGTCATCTCCATCTTCATTGTGCTGATCGGCGGCATTGCCGCCACGCGCCTGCCGATCAGCGAATATCCGGAGATCGCGCCCCCCACGGTCACCATCAACGCCACCTATCCCGGCGCTTCCGCCGCCGTGATCGCCGAGACGGTCGCGACGCCGATCGAGCAGGAGATCAATGGCGTTGAGAACATGCTCTACGTCACCTCCCAGGCCACCGGCGACGGCAAGCTGACGGTGAACGTGGTCTTCCGCCAGGGCACCGATGTCGATCAGGCACAGGTGCTGGTGCAGAACCGCATGGCGGTGGCCGAGGCCCGGCTGCCGGAGGAAGTGCGGCGCCTGGGCCTGCTGGTGCGCAAGGCCTCGCCGGACATCATGATGGTGATCCATCTGATCTCGCCGGACGGGTCGCGGGATTCGCAGTACCTGTCCAACTACGCTTCGCTGAACATCAAAGACCGGCTGGCGCGGCTCGATGGCGTCGGCGATATCCAGGTCTTCGGCGGCCGCGACTATGCCATGCGCATCTGGCTCGACCCCGCCCGCATCGCCGCGCGCGGCCTGACGGCCGGCGAGGTGGTGGAGGCGCTGCGCCGCGCCAATGTGCAGGTCGCCGCCGGCGGCCTGAACCAGCCGCCCACCGGCGCCAGCGGCGGCGAGGCCTTCCAGCTCAATATCCAGGCGCTGGGCCGTCTCCGCAGCGTCGAGGAATTCTCGGACATCGTGGTGGCCACGGGCGAGGGCGGTGCGCCGCTGCGCCTGCGTGACATCGCGCGCGTGGAGCTTGGCAGCCAGGATTACACCGTCAACGCCTATCTCGGCCGCGACGAAGCCGTGGCTATGCCAGTCTTCCAGCGCCCCGGCTCCAATGCCCTCGCCACCGCCGCCGCCCTGCGTGCGTCGCTTGAGGATGCGAAGCGCAGCTTCCCGCCCGGCGTCGATTACCGCGTGGTCTATGACACCACGCAGTTCATCGAGCAGTCGATGGAAGCGGTGGTGCATACCTTTATCGAGGCCATCGTGCTGGTGGTGCTGGTGGTGATCCTCTTCCTCCAGTCCTGGCGCGCTTCCATCATCCCGCTGGCGGCCATTCCGGTCTCCATTATCGGCACGCTGGCCTTCATGGGGATGCTGGGCATCTCGGTGAACAGCCTGTCGATGTTTGGCCTGATCCTGGCCATCGGCATCGTGGTCGATGACGCCATCGTCGTGGTGGAGAATGTGGAGCGACACCTGGCCAATGGCCTGGACCCCGTCACCGCCACGCGCCGCACCATGGACGAGGTGGGCTTCGCGCTGATCGCCATCGCGCTGGTGCTCTGCGCCGTGTTCGTCCCGACCGCCTTCATCGAAGGCCTGGCCGGCGCCTTCTATCAGCAGTTCGCCGTCACCATCGCCGTCGCCACGCTGCTTTCGGCGCTGGTGTCGCTGACGCTCTCGCCCGCGCTGGCGGCGCTGCTGCTGCGGCCGCATTCGCATGAGAAGCCGACCGGCTGGCGCGCCGTGGCCGGGGCGCCCTTCGGCCTGTTCTTCCGTGGCTTCAACAAGCTCTTTGACGCGCTCTCCCTCGGCTATGGCGCCATGACGCGGCGGCTGGTGCGTGTCGCGGCGGTGATGATGCTGCTGTTTGCCGGGCTGCTCTTCCTGACAGGGCAGACAGTGCGCACCACGCCCACCGGCCTGATCCCGCCGCTGGACCGTGGCTACCTGATCGCCGCCTTCCAGCTTCCGCCCGGCGCCACGCTGGGCCGTACTGATGCGGTGATGCGCCAGGCTTCCGCCGATCTGCTGAAGGTGCCGGGCGTGGCCAATACGGTGGTCTTCACCGGCTTCGACGGCGCCACCTTCACCAACGCGCCGAACAGCGGCGTGATCTTCGTCACGCTGGATTCCTTCGAGAAGCGCGAGGCCGAGCACCTGTCCTATCCCGCCATCATCGGCGCGGTGCAGCAGGCGGTCTCGGGGCAGCGCGACGCCATGGCGCTGGTGATCCCGCCGCCATCGGTCTCCGGCATCGGCACCGGCGGCGGCTTCAAGCTTTACGTGCAGGACCGTGGCGATCGAGGCGCGCGGGAGCTGGAAGCGGTGACCAACCGCGTGGTCGGCGCCGCCAACCAGCTACCGGAGGTCGCCATGGCCTTCACGCTGTTCAACACTTCCACGCCCAGCCTGCGGGCGGAGGTGGACCGCAGCAAGGCGGAGATGCTGGGCGTGCCGCTCTCCCGCGTCTCGGAAACCCTGTCCGTCTATCTGGGCTCGGCCTTCGTGAACGACTTCAACATCCTGGGCCGCACCTTCCGCGTCACCGCCCAGGCGGAGGAGGACCAGCGCCGCACGCCGCGCGACGTGGGCCTGCTGCGCACCCGCAACGATGCCGGGGACATGGTGCCGATCGGCTCCCTGGCCTCGCTGGAGCCGGATACCGGCCCCTATCGCGTGCCGCGCTACAACCTCTTCCCGGCGGCGGAAGTGCAGGGCGCGGCGGCGCCGGGCGTTTCCACCGGCCAGGCCATCGCGGCCATGGAGAAGATGTTGGCCAGGGAACTTCCCCAGGGCTACAGCTTCGAATGGACCGAGATCGCGCTTCAGGAAACCACGCAGGGCAATACCGCGCCCATCGCCTTCGGGCTGGCGGTGGTCTTCGTCTTCCTGCTGCTGGCGGCACTCTATGAAAGCTGGCTGCTGCCGCTGGCGGTGGTGCTGATCGCGCCGATGTCGGTGCTGGCGGCGCTGACGGGCGTGGCCTGGCGCGGCATGGACAACAACGTGCTGGTGCAGATTGGGCTGGTGGTGCTGATCGGCCTGGCGGCGAAGAACGCGATCCTGATCGTGGAATTCGCCCGGCAGGCGGAGGAGGAAGGCATGACCCGCTGGCAGGCGGCCGAGGCCGCGGCCCGCACGCGGCTGCGGCCCATCCTGATGACCTCGCTGGCCTTCATCCTGGGCGTGCTGCCGCTGGCCATCGCCACGGGGGCGGGGGCGGAGATGCGGCAGAGCCTCGGTACGGCGGTCTTCGCCGGCATGCTGGGCGTGACGGTTTTCGGCTTGGTCTTCACCCCGGTCTTCTATGTCGTCGCCCGCGCCGTGGCGCGGCGGCAGCGGCAGGCGACGGTATCCGTGCCCGCCGAGTAAGTTCTCGCCCCCTGCGAGAGCAGGGGGCGGATGCCTTCAGGCGCCAGCGCGCATGCGGCGGGCCAGCGCCTCGCCAATCATCACGCAGGTGAAGTGCAGGTTGGCGCGGCAGTCGGTGGGCATGATGGCGGCATCGGCCACCCGCAGCCCCTCGACCCCGCGCACCTTCAGGTCCGGGTCCACCACGCCGCTCTGGTCCTCATAGGCCGTCATGCGGCAGGTGCCGGCGGCGTGCTGGATGTCGCTGGCTTCCGACAGCAGCAGCGCATCCAGTTCCGCATCCGGCATGGCCGCCACATCGGCATAAACCAGCGCGGTGTCGGAGAAGGTGATGCCCGAGGCGATGCCGGCCACCGCCGGATGCGCCGCGATGCGCGCCAGGCGCCGCACGCCGTCCCTCAGGCGCATCAGGTCGCGCGGGTCGGCCAGCATGTTCTCGTCCACCTCGGGATTGGCGAAGGGATCGGCTGAGGTCAGCCGCACCTCGCCACGCGAGAAGGCGTCGTAGAGCGAGACGCCGATGGAGCCGGTGGAGGCGGGGTTGGAGGCGCCCTCGACATAGCCGGTGTGGTTGAAGGCGATCATGATCATGTCACGCTCCCCACCGCCAGCGAGGCCGGAGCTATAGGTCAGGCAGCAATTGGTATGGCGTGCATCGGGATGGGTTGCTTGGTGCCCGGGCGTCAGGGAGAGGCTGGCCCGGACGATAGGGTGGTCCATCAGCCCCTGGCCCACGGCGGGCAGGTCCTGCAGCAGTTCGATGCCAAGCTTGGCCAGTTGCGCCGCCGGGCCGATGCCGGAGCGCATCAGGATGGTCGGGCTATGGATGGCACCGGCGCAGAGTACCACCTCGCGCGCCGCGATCTCCTGCCACTCGGCCTCGCCCTTGAAGCGCACCTTCACGCCACGTGCGCGGCGGCCATCGAAGAGCACGCGGTCCACCAGGGCGCCGCCACGTATCTCCAGGTTCGGGCGGCCACGCGCCGGCTCCAGATAGCCGTCGTTGGTGGTGACGCGCTGCCCGTCACGGCTGTTGATGGGGTAGCAGGAGACGCCTTCGCCCTGCGGGGCGTTGAGGTCTGCTTTCCAGGGATAGCCGAGGTCCAGCGCCGCTGCCTTCAACGCCCGGTCCACCGCGCCCCAATCCTTCTCCGGCGCGCGGTAGATGGGCAGCGGGCCGCCGAGACGGACGCCGGGGGCGGTGCCGGTTTCCGGATCGTCCTCGATCAGGTCGAAGAGGGGCAACACATCCTCTGCCGCCCAGCCCTCGCAGCCCAGTTCCGCCCATGCATCGAAAGCGGCTGGCACGCCGCGGATGGCGATCTGAGCATTCACTGTAGAAGAGCCGCCCATGGCCTTGCCACGCCAATAGAATTTCGGCTGCTGCGCGCGGGTGCGGCGGGTCTCCAGCCCCGGCCATTGCCATTCCGCCTGATGCGCCGGGGAGCGCATGAACGGGATGATATTGGCGCTGCGCAGCGCATGCGGCGCCTCCGCGGCGCGCCAGTCGCGCCCGGCTTCCAGCAGCAGCACGCGGCGCGTGGGATCTTCGGACAAGCGGGCGGCGAGCGGGGCGCCGGCGGAACCGGCGCCCACCACGATCACATCGTACATTCCCAAGCCTTACCGCGATTCGCGTGGGTGCAACATCGGCTTGGCCGTTACAGCGTTCTCCTCGTCACATCCTGTGGAAGCAGCGCTTCGCGCTGCCATCCCTGCCCGGCGCGCCGCGTTCGTCCAGGGCGAACAGGAGGCGCTCTTCATGAAGTTGCAAGGCAGGATCGCTATCATCACCGGGGCCGATTCGGGCATCGGGCAGGCCACGGCGGAGCTTTTCGCCCGGGAAGGGGCCGATATCTGCATCGGCTACCACACGGACCAGGCCGGCGCCGAGGAGACCCGGCGCCGCGTGGAGCAGGCCGGGCGGCGCGCCTTGGTGGTGCAGGGGGATGTCGGCCAGCCGGCGGATGTGGAGGCCCTGTTCCGCGAGGCCGCCACGCTGGGCACTCCCGACGTGCTGGTGAACAGCGCGGGCAAGGGCATGGGCGGCATGCCCGTGGCCGAGATGGAAGACGAGATGCTGGAGCGCGTGCTGCGCACCGACCTCCTGGGGCCGCTCTTCTGCTGCCGCGCCTTCATCCGGCTGAGGAAGCAGCATGGCGGCAAGGGGCGCATCGTCACCATCAGCTCCGTCGCGCAGCACCTGCCGACACCGGGCAGCGCGCCCTATGGCATGGCCAAGGCGGGCATCGGCTCGCTCACCCGCAGCCTCGCGGTGGAGGTGGCGGAGGACAAGATCAATGTGAACAACATCGCCCCCGGCCTGATCCAGACGCCGATGACGCAGGAACGGCTCGACGATCGGGAGAAGCGGGAGGCTTCCTTCAAGGAGATTCCCTGGCACAGGGCAGGCCAGCCCGAGGAGATCGCGCGGCTGGCCCTGTTCCTGGCCTCGGATGACGGGGATTACGTCACCGGCCAGACCTGGACCATCGATGGCGGCCTGACCATGAACTGGGGTGGCGCCTGAGGCGCCGGCCTCAGAGCGTTTCCGTCACCTTCCGCAGATGCGGCGGGTGGTCGGGGTCCAGGCCCCGGGCGCGGGAAAGGGCTTCCACGAAGCGGTAGAAGCCGGTGATGGCGGCGATGGAATCCGTCAGCGGATGCCCTGTCGCCGGCACCGGCAGCGTTACCGCCCCAGGCGCTTCTCCACCGGCCACAAAGACCCGGCCGCCCTGGGCCGCCAGGCGCGCCACAGTGTCCAGCAGGCCCGGGCGTGCCGCGTCATCCTGCAGGAAGGCCAGTACGGGGAAGCCACCCTGCACCAGGGACATCGGCCCATGCTGCACTTCAGCAGAAGAGAAAGCCTCGGCATGCAAGATGCTGGTTTCCTTGAACTTCAGCGCCGCTTCCATGGCTATCGCGAGCCCGGGGCCCCGCCCCAGCACATAAAGCGAGGAGGCAGCCGCGAACTCGGGAAGGGCAACGGACCAGCTATCCGCCGGAGCGGCGCGCAGGGTGGCGGGCAGGCGGCTCAGTGCCTCCCGCAACGCTGAATCCTGCCGCCAGGCGGCCAGCACAGCCAGCGCCGCGGCGGCCGAGCTGACGAAGCTCTTGGTGGCGGCGACACTGCGCTCCGGGCCGGCACGCAGCGGGATGGTGATGTCGGCGGCCTCGGCCAGGGGCGAGCGTTCGACATTGACGATGGCAATCGTCGCGCCGCCGCCCTGCCGCGCCGCCTGCAAGGCAGCCACAAGGTCCGGGCTGCGGCCGGACTGGGAAATGGCCAGCGCCACGGCCCCCTTCAGCCGCGGCACCGACCTGTAGATGGATGCGATGGAAGGGCCGAGGGAAGCTACCGGCACTCCGGTCAGGATCTCGCAGGCGATCTTGAAGGCGCTGGCCGCGTGGTCCGAGGAGCCGCGTGCCACCGTGACCACCACCGGGGGCGAGAGGCGGCGCAGCAGGGCGCCGGCTTCCGCAATCTCAGCGGCCGAGCCGGTGAGCAGCCGCTCGATGGCATCGGGGATCTCGGCGATCTCCGCTTGCATGAGGCTGGAAGCTTGCGGTGTGTCGCTGGGCATCGGCCGGATGATCTCTCCTATGGTCTGGCACCGGCAGCGGGCGGGGCATGTGCCGGATCAGGCCGCCCCCAGCACCCGCAGCCAGAGGACCAGAGCAACCAGCACCACCAGCAGCACCGGCGGCGTGATGGCAAGGCCGATGCGCATGTACTGCCCCCAGCCGATGGTGATGCCCTTGCGCGAGAGGACGTGGAGCCAGAGCAGCGTGGCGAGGCTGCCGATCGGCGTGAACTTCGGCCCGAGATCACAGCCGATAACATTGGCATAGACCATCAGTTCCCGCGTCAGGGGCGGGATACCCTGCGCCTGCTCGATCGACAGGGCCCCGACCAGCACGCCCGGCAGGTTGTTCATGACCGAGGAGAGCAGGGCGGCGCCGAAGCCGGTACCGATGGCGGCGGCCCAGGGACCGTGACCGGCCAGCCAGACGAGGGCCTGCGCCAACTCCTGCGTTAATCCCGCATTTCTAAGCCCATAGACGACGAGATACATGCCAAGGCTGAAGACCACGATCTGCCACGGCGCCTCCCGCAGCACCTTCAGCGGAGAGATTGCCGCACCCCGGCCACCCTGGTGCCAGCGGCCCGCCAGAGCCAGCAGCACCAGCGCCGCCGTGCCAGTCACCGCCGCCACCGGCACGCCCAGCGGGGCCAGGATGAAGTAGCCAAGCAGCAACAGCACCAGCATCGGAAAGGCGGCACGAAAGACCAGCTGGTCCCGCAGGGCGGTGGCCGGAGCTTCCAGCTGCGCCAGCGGATAGTGCTGCGGCATCTCCCGGCGATAGGCCAACCAGAGGACCCCCAGCGTCGCCAGGAGGGACACGAGGTTCACCGGCACCATCACTGCTGCGTAGCGGTTGAAGGTGATGCCGAAGTAGTTGGCGCTGACGATGTTGACGAGGTTGGAGATCACCAGCGGCAGGCTGGTGGTATCGGCCACGAAGCCGGTGGCGATGACGAAGGCCAGGGTGGCCGCCGGGGTGAAGTTCAGCCGCAGCAGGATCGCCACCACGATGGGCGTCAGCAGCAGCGCCGCGCCGTCATTCGCGAAGACGGAGGTGATAAGAGCGCCCAGAACTACCACCAGGGGAAAGAGCCGGCGCCCCTGGCCGCCGCCCCAGCGGGCGACGTGCAGGGCGGCCCATTGGAAGAAGCCTGCTTCGTCCAGCAGCACTGAAATGACGATCAGCGCCACGAAGGTGAAGGTCGCGTCCCAGACGATCTGCCAGACGGCGGGCACATCGGCCCAACCGATCACGCCCGTCAGCAGGGCCAGGCCGGCGCCGCCCATGGCGCTCCAGCCAATGCCAAGGCCGCGTGGCTGCCAGATGACCAGCGCCAGGGTGGTCAGAAACAGAACAAGAGCAAGCATCAGGCATCCTCGGCCAGCGGCAGGCGGGAGGTTCGGCGGGACGGAACGAGGGGGGGAGAGGTTAGGCTGGTGGAGCCGGCTCAGCCGGCTTCGGTGCCGCTTGCCTCGGGCAGGATCTCAAGAACAAGCTCAGCCGGCCGGCAGAGCCTCACGCCCAGCGGCGTGGCCACCAGAGGGCGGTTGATCAGGATGGGATGGGTCACCATCGCTTCCAGCAACTGGTCTTCCGTCAGCGCCGGATCGTCCAGTCCAAGCTCGGCATAAGGTGTGCCTTTCTGCCGAAGCAGGTCGCGCGCGCTCATGCCGGCACGGGCCAGCAGGCTAGCCAGCTCGGCGCGGCTGATCGGTGTGCTTAAATATTCAATAACAGTTGGTTCCAAGCCTTTGCTACGGATCAACGCGAGAGTGTTCCGGGAGGTGCCGCAGGCCGGATTGTGGTAGATGGCGACGTCCAAGGCTCAGGCTCCGTAAGGTAGCGAGGCCTCAGCTTAGCGGAACTGCGGCGCCTCGGCATGAGGGTTCTTGAGGCCATGAGGGCATCGGAGCCTAACAGCGGCGAATGCTGATGCCTTTACGGACGGGTACATAGGATGCACTGCACCGTCGGGCCGACGACGGTGCAAAATCTTTTAGGATCAGCATTTTCTGCGTTTTCTTTTGCATCGCGCACTCGGCGCTTGCCGGGCCTTCCCGAGGGGAGAAGGCGACCGGAAGGCCGGGTCGGGAATTCCGCATAACAAACGTTATGTAAAATTCTTGAGCCGTCCCCGTAATCCTTACGCTGCCATCGCCGGCTCAGCACCAGAAACCACTTCGGCAGCCTGGGCCGTGTTCTGCTCACGCGTCCGGGCACAGAAGTAGATTGCCACCACGCCTAGGGAAGCTGGCAGCAGTGCCAATGCGGGCTCGCCTGTCGCCCAGGCCATGACCGCGGCGGCCAAGCAGCCCGAGACGGCCCCGAAGTCCCATCCGCCTTCCAAAGAGAAATGGAACCTGTAAACAGCGCCGGATTGCTTCGCCCGCTCATAGATCGTGCTCATGATCACCGGGCCATAGAAGCCGGCGGCTATGGCGCCCGTCAGGTTTGCGATGGTGGCCGCCATCGGCGACCAGGCTGAGCCGATGCGCAGCGCGAAGCCGAAGGCCAGCATGATGCAGACTGCCACGAGGTACTGCTGCCGGCGTCCACCATCGATCGCACGGCCACAGGCGAAGCTGACCGCCGCCCCCACCAGCCCGGCGGCTGCATTCACCAGCCCGAAGGCCCCGTAGCTGCCACCCATCGAGCTGAACAGCACCATGGGCCAGGCGAGCCCCAGGCCGGAAGCAATCCACCCATCAGCCGTGAAGGTAGCCATGCCGCGCAGATCGAGCCCCCGCATCGTCTCACGCGCCCGGGGCACCGCACCGGCCATGACCGGTGCCATACGCCACAAGGGCCAGACCGACAGCAGGCAGATACAGGCGGCGATGGCGAAATCGACGGCCTCGCCGAAGCTGCTCAGCAGCAGCCCGCCCAGCAGCGGCCCCACCACGGCCACCAGGGCGCCGACCATCATCCGCTCGCCCAGTTGCCGGCCGATGCCCTCGCCCTTCGCCACGGTCGCGGCTGTGGAGGCGTGGTAGACGGGCCAGTAGAGCGCCTCGGACAGGGAGACGATCAGGATCCAGACGGCGAGCCAGCGCGCATCCTCCGCCAGCAGGAGCGGCAGGAACTGGAGCGAGGCGATGCCCGCCCCCAGCTTCATGGCATTGCCCAGCCTTACCCTGCGCACGACCTCCAGGGCCAGGAAGCGCATGCCGAAGCGCAGGAGAAGCAGGGCCGCATAAGCCGTCAGCGCCAGGGGGATGCCGAGGCCGAGCTTCAGGAGGTAGGCTCCGATAAAGCCGCCCGCCATGGTTGAGGAAAGCCCATGCAAGGCAGAATGCAAGGTAAGCAGACGAAACTGAGTAAGGGCCGGCACGACATGGCTCCAGATTCTCCGGGCCAAACGCCGCGGCGGCCGGGGTTCTCACGGTTTGTTGAACCTGGGTCAAGAACGAAAAATCGTGTTCAGCCAACTTCAAACTTTGGCTTTGCTGTAGTCCAGACGAGGAAAGAGCGACCTCCTCCAGGGCAGCCGGAGCAACAGCCTACGAGCCGATTCCTAGCCCCTTTATCAACTTATGGTTGATTTTTCCCTCGGGGATTTCCTTTGCCGAGGGCGCGGAATCTCGTCTTTTATGAGCTTGCTGTCCCTGCGCATCCCCCTCCGCGACAAGAGTTATAGAGACCTGCAGAGCCGCTGATCAGACCCTGACGCGGCGCACGTCGCAGATGGGCACAACTTCGAAGCCGATGCGCCTTGGCGCCAGAGGCTCATGGGCTGGTTAGGCTATCAGCGCTCGCCCTTTGTCCGCCGCAACATGCAGAGGCTACGCCGGCGCAGACAGATCTGGGCCGGCAGGCGCTGGCCCTGCTGGCCGGCACGCCGATCATGGACCGCTATTTCGATATGGCGGCCATGACCGCTATGGAGCAGTTCCTGCGTGCTTGCGCGCTGGAATACCTGTTTCAGCTCCTTCGGTGGATTCGGCCTCGCTCCCGGTCTGAACCTGGCTCGCGGAATGGCCCTCCGGCCGGGCGGAGGCCGGCACCTGCCGGCTTCCCTCCAGCCGGTCCCGGTGCAGGGCGGCACGGCCCACCAGCATCAGCGTCACCGGCGTGGTGACGATCAGCAGGATGCCGATCAGCACCTCATGCAGCGCCAGGCGGCTTTGCAGCACCGAGAAGAACAGCATCGAGGCCAGCAGGATGCAGCCCATGCCGCAGGATGTGCCGATGGTGGGCGCATGCAGCCGTTCATAAAAGGTTGACAGCCGCAGCAGGCCGATGGAGCCGGTCAGCGCCAGCCCGGCGCCGATCAACAGCAGCAAGGCTACCGGGATAGCCACCAGCAGAGGCAGGTCGGCGGCGTGGCTCATTCGATCACCTCGCCGCGCATCAGGAACTTCGCCAGGGCCGCGGTGCTGACGAAGCCCAGCAGGGCAATCACCAGCGCCATCTCGAAATAGATGTCCGTGCCGGAACGGATGCCGAAGGTCAGCAACAGCAGCATGCCGTTAACGTAGAGCGTATCCAGCCCCACCACGCGGTCCTGCGCCCGGGGGCCACGCGCCACGCGCCAGGTGGCGCAAAGGAAGGCGAGCCCCAGCATCAGCTGCGCCACCAGCAGCGACCATTGCAGCAGCGCCTGGCTCATTCGAAGATCTCCATCAGCGGCTGTTCGTAGCGGTCCTTGACGACGCGCACCCAATAGTCCTCGTCGACCAGGTCGAGGATATGCAGCAGCAGCCAGCCTTCCTCATTGTCGTATTCCACCCAGGCGGTGCCGGGCGTGGCTGTCAGGATGGTGGCCAGCGCCGCCAGGCCGCGCGGGTCCCGCATCGCCAGATGGATATGGATGAAGCCGGAATGGCGCTCCTTCCTCCGGCCCATGATGACCTGCGCGACGCCGATATTGGACCGGATGATATCCACCGCCACGATCCCGGCCAGGCGCAGCGCCACCAGCGGGCGCCCTACCCGCAACTTGGCGGGCCGCAGCCGCGTCAGCATCCGCCCGCCCAGCAGGGCCACCACCACGCCCACCAGCGCGGGGCCGGGCGCCACCGTCTGGTTCAGCAGCAGCCACAGAAGGAAAAGCGCCAGCGAGACCAGCGGGTGAGGCAGCAGCATTCTCATCGGGCCAGCCCCATCACGCCACGCACATAATCCTGCGGCGCATGCAGCGAGACCGCCGCCGCCTGGGTGTAGCGCAGCACCGGCCCCGCCGCCGCCGTCAGCCCGATGCAGAGGCTGAGCAGCAGCAGCACCGGCGCGATCTCAATCACGCCGACGCGCGGCACCGTGCGGCCAGACGTGGCCCAGAGGCTGCGGATGCCGGCGCGCATCATCGCCAGCACGGTCGCCAGCCCGGAAATGACCAGCGCCGCCAGCAGCGCCCAGCCACCGGCGGAGATGTCGGTCGGCCCTTTCCCCAACCCTTCAGGATTGAGGATGGCACTCAGCATGGCGAATTTGGCGACGAAGCCGGAAAGCGGCGGCAGCCCCGCCAGCAGCAGGGCGCAGCACAGGAAGCAGGCACCCAGCACGGCCATGGTGGCGGGGATGGCCACGCCGACCTCGTCGTCTTCCTCGTCATCGTCCTCGCCATCGCCGAAGGCTTCCAGCGTCACCGCCAGAACGTCGGCGCCGACATCGCGCCCGCGCTCCAGCAGCTCGATCAGCAGAAAGAGCGCCCCGATGGCCAGCGCCGAGCTGGCGAGATAAAGCAGCGCGCCGCTGGTGACGGCGACCTGCCCCGCGCCAACCGCCGCCAGCAGCGTGCCGGAGGAGATCAGCACGCTGGCGCCGGCCAGCCGGGACAGGTCCTGCGTCGCCAGCACGCTGACGGCGCCGAAGCCGATGGTGATGATGCCGCCGGCCAGCAGCCAGGTGCCGCCAAAGCCGGCGGAAACCCCGGCATCGTCGCTGAACAGCAGCAGCGAGAGCCGCAGCACCGCATAGACGCCCACCTTGCTCATCATGGAGAAGATGGCGGCGGCCGGCGGGCTGGCGGCGGCATAGGTCGGGCCCAGCCAGAAGCCCAGCGGCCACATCGCCGCCTTGGCCAGGAAGGCCATGCCGAGGATGGCCGCGCCCGCTTCCAGCAGCGGCCGGTTCTCGTCCGGGATGGCGGGGATGCGGGCGGCGAGGTCGGCCATGTTCAGCGTGCCGGTGACGCCATAGATCATGCTGACGCCCACCAGGAAGAGCAGCGAGGCGGCCAGGTTGATGGAGATGTAGTGCAGCCCCGCCTTCACCCGCGCGACGCCCGAGCCATGGAGCGCCAGGCCGTATGAGGCGGCCAGCAGCACCTCGAAGAAGACGAAGAGGTTGAAGAGATCGCCGGTCAGGAAGGCGCCGTTGAGGCCCATGAGCTGGAACTGGAACAGCACATGGAAATACGGCCCCATGCGCTGCCAGCGCGTGAGCGAGAAGACCAGCGCGCAGAGCCCCAGCACCGCCGTCAGGATCAGCATCAACGCGGACAGCCGGTCCGCCACCAGCACGATGCCAAAGGTGGCCGGCCAGTTGCCCAGGCGGTAGACGGAAACGATCTCGCCGCCGGTATGCGCCTGCACCGCCAGGGCAATGGCGGCGGCCAGCATGGCCAGCGTGGACAGGATGCCCAGTGCGGCGCGCAGCCGGCCGCGCTGGTCCTCCATCGGGATCATGAGCGCGCCCACCGCCAGTGGCAGCGCGATGGGCAGGATCGTCAGGTGCTGCATCCAGCCGTTCATTCGCGGGGTCCCCGACCATCCACGTGGTCACCGCCCGTCAGGCCGCGGGAGGCCAGCATCACCACCAGGAACAGCGCGGTGGTGGCGAAGCCGATGACGATGGCCGTCAGCACCAGCGACTGCGGCAGCGGGTCGGCGAAGACCGCCGGGTCTCCCGATGTGCCGGGCTCCAGGATCGGCGGCCGCCCCACCGGGAAGCGCCCCATGCTGAAGATGAAGAGGTTCACGGCATAGGACAGCAGCGACAGCCCGATGATGAGCTGGAAGGTGCGCGGCCGCATCAGCAGCCAGACCCCGGAGCCGCCCAGCACGCCGATGCTGATCGCGAGGATGAGTTCCATCAGTCGTCTCCTCCGGCGGGGGCACGGGTCGGCAGTACGGGCGGCGCGGGCTTCGGGCTGCGCACCGACTGATGCGCGATGGCGATGAGCATCAGCACCGTGGCGCCAAAGACCAGGGCGAAGACGCCGAGGTCGAAGAGCACCGCGCTGGCCAGTGGCAGCTTGCCCAGCCAGCCGAGATCCGCATAGGCGAAGTAGGAGGTCAGGAAAGGCCGCCCGAAGAACATGGCCGCGCCGCCGGTGCCGGCCGCCAGCAGCAGGCCCAGCCCCATCCAGCGCAGCGGATGGATGCGCAGGTGGTCCTCCACCCAGCGGGTGCCGCCGGCCATGTATTGCAGCAGGATGGCCACCGACATCATCAGCCCCGCCGCGAAGCCGCCACCCGGCAGGTCGTGCCCCCGCAGCAGCAGGAAGAGCGCGACGACGCCGATGACAGGGAACATGAGGCGCATGATGACGCCCGGCACCAGCAGCCATTCCCCTGCCCGGCCCTGCTGCTGCTCCGGCACGCCCACGCTTTCCGGCGCCGGGCGGAAGCGGCGCAGCAGCGCGAAGACCGTGAGCGCGACGATGCCCAGCACCGTGATCTCGCCCAGGGTGTCGAAGCCGCGGAAATCCACCAGGATGACATTCACCACATTGGTGCCGCCGCCCTCGGTATAGGCGCGCTCCAGGAAGTGGCGGGAAATGCCTTCGGGCGAGGGCCGCGTCATGGTGGCGTAGGAGAGCGCCGTCAGCCCCGCGCCGGCGGCGACGGCGATGATGAAGTCCCGGTAGCGGCGCAGGCGCTGCAGCAGCGTGCCGGAAGTGGTGAATTCTACCCGCTTCGGCAGCCAGCGGAGGCCCAGCAGCAGCAGCACCGTGGTCACCACCTCCACCAGCAGCTGCGTCAGCGCCAGGTCGGGTGCCGAGAACCATACGAAGGTCAGGCAGGTCGCCAGGCCGGCGCCGCCCAGCAGCACCAGCGCCGCCAGGCGATGGTATTTGGCCTGGTAGGCCGCGCCAATGGCGCAGCCGGCGCCCGCCAGCCAGATCAGCCCCACCACGGGATCCGCCTCGCTCAGTGCCACGCCGCCCAGCCGCAGGCCATAGGGCAGCAGCGCCAGAGTGGCGGCGAGGAAGGAGACGCAGACCAGGAGCCGAAGCTGCATCTGCAGCCGCGCCGTGCCCATCAGCTGCTCCAGCGTGCGGGCGAAGCGCCATGAGAGGAAGACCATGGCACGGTCGAAGATGCGGCGGCCATCCAGGCCGCGAATCAGCGGCGTGCCTTCCACGCCGGTGGTGAAGTGCCGCTGCAGCAGGTGGTAGAGCAGCACGCCCATGCCCAGGGCGAAGACGCTCATCACCAGCGGCAGGTTGACGCCGTGCCAGACGGCCAGGCTGTATTCCGGCGTGGCCTCGCCCAGTACGGAGCGCACCGCCACGTCCAGATAGGGCCCGATGGTGGCGGCGGGCAGGATGCCCACGACCATGCAGCCGAAGACCAGCACTTCCACCGGCAGGCGCATCCATTGCGGCGGCTCATGCGGCGTGCGTGGCAGGTCGTCCGTATCTGGACCGAAGAAGGTGCCGTGGATGAAGCGCAGCGAATAGGCCACGGCGAAGATGCTGGCCACCGTGGCCGCCACCGGCAGCATGGTATGCAGCATGGTGGGCGCGGAAGAGGCGGTCAGGGCCTCGGTGAAGAACATCTCCTTGGAGATGAACCCGTTCAGCAGCGGCACGCCCGCCATGGCAGCGGCGGCCACCAGCGCCAGCCGGGCCGTGAAGGGCATGGCGCGGTTGAGGCCGGAGAGCCGCCGGATGTCGCGCGTGCCGGTCTCATGGTCGATGATGCCGGCGGCCATGAAGAGCGAGGCCTTGAAGGTCGCGTGGTTCATGGTGTGGAAGATGGCCGCGACCATGGCCAGGGGGCTGTTGAGGCCCAGCAGCAGCGTGATCAGCCCGAGGTGGCTGATGGTGGAATAGGCCAGCAATCCTTTGATGTCATGCTGGAAGATCGCGACGTAAGCCCCTAAAAGTAATGTAATAACTCCCGCGCCACCGACGATCCAGAACCAGGCCTCCGTGCCGGCCATGACAGGCCAGAGCCGCGCCATCAGGAAGATGCCGGCCTTCACCAGCGTGGCCGAATGCAGATAGGCGGAGACCGGCGTGGGCGCCGCCATGGCATGCGGCAGCCAGAAGTGGAACGGGAACTGCGCGCTCTTGGTCAGCGCGCCCAGCAGGATCAGCACCAGCGCCGGCAGGTAGAGCGGATGCGCCCGGACGGCATCGCCCGAGGCCAGCACCTGATCGAGATCGTAGCTGCCGACAATATGGCCCAGCACCAGCACCCCCGCGAAGAGGGCGAGGCCACCGGCGGAAGTGACCGTCAGCGCCATGCGGGCGCCGTCACGCGCCGGGGCGGCGTGCTGCCAGTAGCCGATCAGCAGGAAGGAGAAGAGGCTGGTGAGTTCCCAGAAGAAGACGAGCTGGACGAGGTTGCCGGACAGCACCAGCCCCATCATCGAGCCCATGAAGGCCAGCAGGAAGGCGAAGAAGCGTGGGATCGGGTCTTCCGGCGACATGTAGTAGCGGGCGTAGAGCACCACCAGGAAGCCGATGCCGGCCACCATTACGGCGAAGACGGCGGCGAGACCGTCCATCCGCAGCACGAAGTTCAGGCCCAGCTCCGGTACCCAGGCCAGCTCCATCCGCGTCACGCCGCCGGTGGAAATGGCCGGGTAATACAGCAGCCAGACCATGACCAGTGTCAGCAGCGCCACGCCACCGGCCAGCCAGGCTTCCAGATTGCGGCTGTTGTTGTTCGGCAGCAGGGCCGCCACCAGGGCGCCCAGGTAAGGCAGGCCGACCGCGGCCAGGAGAAAAAAGGCGTCAGGCATCGGGCGCCCTGCGCTGAATGGAACAGAAAGAACGGCGCCCGCTGGGGCCGCCCGGCTCTCGCGTCACGCCCTCAAGGCCCAGCCTCGGGGTCTGGCTGGTCCGCCGCCTGCAGGCGGGAGAGTGCTTCCTCAGCGGAGCGTGCCTGCCGCAGCTGGCGCGGCAGTTGCTGGTCCCGCAGCGCGCGGCAGATGTCGGAGAGCGCCGGCAGGAAGCCTTCGGAAGCGGATTCCGGCCAGAGCACCAGGAAGACCAAGTCCACCGGCTCGTCGTCGCGGGCATCGAAGTCAATGGGGTGGGTCAGCCGTGCCAGGATCGCCAGAGGCGAGTCCAGCCAGTCCAGCCGCGTGTGCGGCAGGGCCACGCCACGCCCCAGCGCGGTGGAGCCCAGCTTCTCGCGGCCCAGCAGGGGCTGGAGGATCTCTTCCTTCTTTCGTCCCAGGCGATTGGCGGCTTCGGCGGCAAGGAGGTCCAGGAGTTCTGCCTTGTTGCCGGGCGCCAGGGTGAGAATGCCCTCTGGGTTCGAAAAAAGGTCAACGATCGGCATACGGTACTCCTGTCCTAAATGTAATCTAGGCCGACGTGCCGGATATCGTAACCCGTCGGGCCGCAAAATTGCCGCGATTCAAGTGTTGCGGCGTATTACTGGGCCCATACTGGGCCAGCCGGGGTGACGGAACCCCCCTTCACCCCCGCCGGGCATTGCTCGCTGTTGCTGGGTGGAGCGCAAGCCGTGGTAGCAGGATGTCTGAACGCGCCCTGCCGCGCGGCAGAATGCTCCGCAGAGCCATGTCATCCAAGAGGAAGTCGATCGGGTGGTGGCCCGTCATCCGTTGGCCCCGGCCGCCGGGACGCGGTCAGCCGGGGAAATACCGGCCACCGGGCCCGCCGGACATTCCGAGCCCGGGCAGCGTCACCGCCCGGCGCCGGTGGCGAAGCGATCGGCCAGCGTGGCCGGAACGCCTCGTCGCGGCGGCAAAGGCGCCCTCCGCCCTAGCTGGCGCGGCGGAGGTTGGTGAAGAGCGGTGCCCCCTTCAGCATGCCGGTCAGCTCGGCGCGGTAGGCGGTCGGCTGATAGAAGACGCCCGTGGGGTAGAAGGGCACCTCCTCGAAGGCCAGAAGCTGCATGTCGCGGCAGATGCGCCGCTGGCTCTCTGCATCGGCGGCGGCGAACCAGGCGTCGCGCAGCGCCTCCATGCGCGGGCTGTCATACCAGCCGAAGGTTGCCCGGCGGCCATTGCCGCGCATGTAGTTATGCGCCGCCGGGTTCATCACGCCCACGCCAAGGCTGAAGTTGCAGAACATGCTCCAGCCGCCTTTGTCCAGGGGCTCCTGCGAGGCGAGGCGTTGCAGCACGGTGCCCCAGTCTAGAGACTGGTAATCGAGGTTGATGCCGACCTTGCGCAGCATGTCGGCGGTCACTTCGCTCATGGCGTTCAGCACCGGGAAGTCGGCCGGCACCAGCAGCACCACGCGTTCGTTGGCATATCCGGCGGCAGCGAGGTCGGCGCGGATCTTCGCCGGGTCATATGCGGTGGGCAGGGCTTCCAGCCCCGCCTCGCTGGCCATGGGGGCGCCGGGCAGGAAGAAGCCGGAGCGATCCTTCCAGAGGCTGCGATCCTCCCCCGCCACCACCTGCATATAATCCTGCTGCCGGATGGCGCCCATCAGCGCGCGGCGGATGGCCGGATTGTCGAAGGGCGGCTGCAGGTGGTTGGGGCGGACCATGGTGAAGGCGCCGGCGGTGTCCAGCACCTCGATCTTCAGCTCCCGGCGGCGGCGCAGCAGCGGCACCAGGTCCATCACCGGCTGCTCCCACCAGTCCATCTGGCCGGATTGCAGGGCGGCGGCGGCGGTGGCCGCATCCGGCATGGTGTGCCATTCCACCCGTTCGAAATGCGCGACACGGGGGCCTGCCAGCATGCTCGCCGTGCCCTCCTGGCGCGGCACATAGCCATCGAAGCGCTGGTAGACGGCCAGGGCGCCGGGCACGCGCTCCCCTGCCACGAAACGATAAGGGCCGCTGCCGACCATCTCGGCCACCGGTTGGGTTCCGGGGGTGGCGGCCAGGCGCTCGGGCATGATGGGGCAGATATTGGAGCCCGCCTTGCCCAGCGCGTCCGGCAGCAGAGGAAAGGGGCGCTTCAGGCGGAAGCGGACCGTACGGTCATCGGGCGCCGAGAGTTCATCGGTGGCCGCCATCAGCGCCATGCCGAAGGCGTCGCGCGAGCCCCAGCGCCGGATGCTGGCCACGCAATCCCGCGCCAGCACGGGCGTGCCGTCGTGGAAGCGCAGCCCCTCCCGCAGCCGGATGGTCCAGAGGCGCCCGTCCTGCTCCACCACATGGCCTTCCGCCATCTGCGGATGCGGCGCCGCGTGCTCGTCCACGCCATAAAGCGTGTCGAAGACCATCATGCCGTGGTTGCGGGTGACAAGGCCGGTGGTCTGCACCGGGTCGAGCAGCGCCAGATCCGCCTGCGGCACGAAGCGCAGCACGGAAGCCTTCTGGGACGAAGCCAGACGCGGCGCGGAGAGAGCCGCCGTGGCCAGCGCGGCCCCGGCGATGAAGCTGCGACGCTGCATGCACTCGTCCTCCTAGTGGGAGTCGCGCAGCGGTGGGGCGCCGCTGCCGCCGACCAGGAAATCGAAATCCGCGCCTGTCTCCGCCCCCATCACATGCTCGACGTACAGGCGTTCGTAGCCACGCTGGTATGGCGAGGCGAAAGGCTTCAGCGCCTGCCGCCGCCGGGCCAGTTCCGCTTCCTCCACCAGCAGCTCCAGGCTGCGGGCGGCGACATCCAGCGCGATGCGGTCGCCGTCGCGCACCAGCGCGAGGGGACCGCCGCCGATGGCCTCCGGCGCCACATGCAGCACCACAGTGCCATAGGCCGTGCCGCTCATGCGGGCATCGGACACGCGCACCATATCCGTGATGCCCTGGCGGATGAGCCTGGCCGGCAGCCGCATGTTGCCGACCTCGGCCATGCCGGGATAGCCGCGCGGCCCGCAGTTGCGCAGCACCAGCACGCTATCGGCCTCCACCGGCAAAGCGGGGTCGTCGACGCGCGCCTGGAAATCCTCGATGCTGTCGAAGACCACCGCCGGCCCGGTGTGGCGCATGAGATGCGGCGAGGCGGCGGAAGGCTTCAGCACCGCGCCCAGCGGCGCCAGATTGCCGCGCAGCACGGTGATGCCACCCAATGGCTTGAATGGCGCTTCCAGCGTGCGAATTACTCCGCCATCCGGGGGCTCGGCCGCATCGGCGATCTCGCCCAGAGTCTGGCCACCGATGGTGGGCGCGCCCCGATGCAGCCGCTCGCCCAGAGCGCGCATCACGGTGGGGATGCCGCCCGCGTAGCAGAAATCCTCCATCAGGTAACGGCCGGAGGGCATCAGATCAACCAGGCAGGGCATGTCCTGGCCCAGGCGGTCCCAATCCTCCAGCGTCAGTTCCACGCCGGCGCGCCCGGCCAGGGCCAGCAGATGCACCACCGCATTGGTGGAGCCGCCCAGCGCACCATTCAGCAGGATGGCATTCTCGAAATGCTGTTTGGTCAGCAGGCGGGACAGACAAAAGTCCTCCCGCGCCAGCGCCACGGCGCGCATGCCAGTCAGATGCGCCAGCACCTGGCGCCGCGCATCCACGGCCGGCAAGGCGGCATTGCCCGGCAGCGCCAGGCCCATGCCTTCCACCAGGCTGGCCATGGTGGAGGCGGTACCCATGGTCATGCAATGGCCGGCGCTGCGGTTCAACTCGGCCTCGGCGGCCTCGAACTGCGCGGGCGTCATGGTTCCGGCCTTCACGGCCTCGACAGCCTTGAAGACATGGGTGCCGGAGCCCATCCGCTCCCGCCCCTTCCAGGCATTCAGCATCGGCCCGCCAGAGAGCACGATGGCCGGCAGATCCACGCTGGCTGCGCCCATCAGCAACGCGGGCGTTGTCTTGTCGCAGCCCGCCATCAGCACCACGGCGTCCAGCGGATTGCCGCGCAGCGCGCATTCCACATCCATGCTGGCGAGGTTGCGGAAGAGCATGGCGGTCGGCCGCATCATGCTCTCGCCGGGAGAGAAGACAGGAAATTCCAGCGGGAAGCCGCCGGCCTCGTAAACGCCCCGCTTCACGAACTCGGCCAGCTGGCGCAGGTGGCCGTTGCAGGGCGTCAGCTCCGACCAGGTGTTGCAGATGCCGATGACCGGACGGCCATCGAACATATGCGCCGGGTGGCCCTGCCCCTTCATCCAGCCGCGGTGCACGAAGCCATGGCTGTCATGCCGGCCAAACCAATCCTGGCTTCGCAGGCGGCGCGGTGGCTGGCTCATGCCGGCGCTTCCCCATGCCACCAATGCGCGAAGGGGTTGGAATGGATGATGCCGTCGACGGTGGCCTGGGCCACACGCGGCAGCCGCGTACCTTCCACGAGGTGGTTGATGTTCCGCAGGCCCTCAAGCGATTCCTCGACGCCTGCGTAGGGGAAGTCCGTGCCCCAGAAGATCTTGTTGCGATCGGCGATGTTGTATTCCTGCGCCGCCACCAAGGTGTTGTAGAACTGCCAGGGCCGGTAGAAGAGCGCCGAGACCTCGCAAAAGACATTGGGGTGCTTGCGGGCGACGACGATGCATTCCTCGCCCCAGGGGTGGCCCATATGGGCCATGATCATCTTGAGGTCGGGGTAGCGCCGCGCGACCTCGTCCACATGAATCGGACGGCCCATCTCCAGCGGCGCGTTGCGGGCATAGGTCGTGCCCATATGCATGGTCAGCGGCAGGTCGTGCTTCACGCAATATTCGTAGACCGGCACCATGCGGGGGTCGGCCAGATGCACGCCGTTGTAGATGGGCCCGAACTTCACGCCACGCAGGCCGAGATCCTCCACCGCATGGCGCAGCAGCTCCATGGCATCCGGGCGGCGCGGGTCGACGGCGGCAAAGCCGACGAATTTCTCAGGATACTTCGCCACGGCGCGGGCGGTGACCTCGTCGTCGCCATCGACGCCGGCACTGTCGCCATAGCGCAGCGTGAAGATGATGGCCTTGTCGACGCCGGACATCGCTTGGAAGATCGCCTCCGCGTCCGCCTTGGGGTCGAAGCCGCCGCTGCGCGAGGCCACCTGCTGCCCGTGCACCGGCGTCAGGTGCCGGTCCTCGTAGATGTTCACATGGCAGTCGACGATCATGGCTCAAAGAATCCCATATTTCTCGAAGACCACCCGCAGCGGCACGCCAGCCCGCAGCTCCCGCAGCGTCTCCTTTTCTCCGCGCAGCTTCGCCTCGGCGCCTTCCGCCACGGCGGCCTCGACGGCCTGCGGCACCACCACCACGCCATCGGCATCGCCGAAGACGAAGTCGCCGGGGCAGACGCGCACGCCGCCGCATTCCACCGGCACATCCAGCGCGACGATCTTGCCGCGCCCCTTGCTGTCCAGCGGCCCGATGCCGCCGTGGAAGACCGGATAACCCATCTCGCGAATGGCACGGACGTCACGCACCATGCCGTCCATCAGGGCGCCGGCGCTGCGCCGGACCTGCGCGGCGGTACTCAGCAGTTCGCCCCAGGGTGCGATGCGGCCGCTATGGCCACAGGCGAAGACCGGGATCTCGCCTGGGGCGAGGGAATCCACCAGGTCGATCTCCAGGTCATAGGGATTCTCCCCCGGCGTGGCCTCATAGACTTCGAGGTAGAGCGCGGTGCGCGCGCGGCCGGCCATGCTGGCGGCATCGTCCAGCGGGCGGATGCGCGACGGCAGGGCCTGGTTCATGTAACCCAGGCTATCCAGCACATCGGATAACAGGGCCGTGAAGAGCTGCTCCCGCATGCGCTCCAGGATCCGTTCGGCCATGATCGTTCCGCCCTCCTTTATTTAACGTTATAGTCTGACCGCAGCACGAAGGCTGCTGTCAACAAGATCCTCCTTCCCGAAGCTGCACCGGCAGCACGATTTCTGGCGTTCGAAAGCTGTCCTGCTCCAGCCGTGCCAGAATTTCCTCCCCTGCCCTGACGCCGATCTCATAGGCGGGGCTTACCACCGTGGTGAGCGCCGGCTGCACGTAGCGAAACATCTCGAAGCCGTTGAAGCCGGCCACTGGCATTTTCTCCGGCACCGCCATGCCGCCAGCCTGCAAGAAGGACATGGCGGCCAGCGCCATCTGGTCGTTGCCGCCGACAATGGCGACAGGCGCCTCATGCCGCTCCAGGGCCCGTGCCAACGCAGCCTGGGTGGCCGTGAAGCTTTCATCCCCGCAGGGTACGGAGCGGATGCGGAAGCCCTTCCCCAAGCCCTGGCGGAGGCCCTCGATGCGTTCCGTCTGTGCTGTCCAGGCAATCTCCGGCGTCAGGAAGAACACCGTGCCCGGACGCGGCAGGCGGGTGCGCAGATGGGCACCCAGGATCTGCCCGCCGGCACGGTCGTCCTGCCGGATCAAGCAGACGTCCTTCAGCCCGCCGCTATCACGTTCCTGCACCAGCACCACGGGCTGGCGCAGGAGCTCCACCTGCGACATCAGCCGCTCCCGCGCTGACCTGGGGCCGGAGAGCAGCAGGCAGAGCGCATCGGTTTCCGACTGCGACAGCAGCGGTGCCATCTTCTCCGCCTGCGGCCGCACGCCTTGCAGCACCAGCGAGAAAGCATGTTCCGCCGCGACATTGCCGAGGCCCGCGATGACATTGGTGATAAAGGGGTCGCGCAGATAATCCGGCGCGCTGTCCAGCACCACAACGCCAATGGCGCCGGTGCGCTCCAGCCGCAGGCGCCGTGCATTGGCATCCGGACGGTAGCTCAGCCGCTCAGCCTCTCGCAGCACCCGGGCCCTTGTCTCGGCGCTGGCACCGGGGCGGCCGTTCAGGACATTGGAGACCGTCATCGGGGTCACGCCAGCGGCCGCCGCGACATCGCGCAGCCGGCTGACCTTGCCACGCCCGGGCTTTTGCTGACTCACGGCCGGTGCCTTGGTGACTGAAGCGCGCCCGGCCTTCCGCCGGGCTTCCCCGGTTATGATAACTCCGCGGCGCCGCTACAAGGCCGCGATACCGGCATTCGCGCCGGATCCCGGCAAAGGGCTGGCCGGGGCAGCGCCGCCCCGGCCGGTTCGTCAGGCCTCGACAGCCTTACCACGCGTGCGGCGGCGCACGCAGACCAGCCCGGCGATACCCGAGGCGAGCAGCAGGATGCTGGCAGGCTCCGGCACCGCAACTTGGTTATGCGCGATCTGCTGCAGCGCCAGGGCCTGCTCCGAAGTGAAGCCAAGGTCCATGGCGACCTTCTCATTCTCGCCGAGGCTGAGCGGATCGATGCTTGTGATGCTGCCGAAGACCACCAGCGCCTCCAGGTAATAGCCATAGGCGCTGGCGTGGTAGCTGTCCGGAGCCCAGAGGTTGATCAGGCCGGGCGCGATGCCGTCATAGGGATTCGGATCGGCGATGCCCGCCTCCATCGCCGCGTTCCAGGCGGCACCGACGGGGAGAACGGCGTCGATCTTGGGGTTGCTCGCCTTGGCGGCTTCGTAGCCGGCCTGCACGTCTGCCTGCATGGCGCTGATGGGCTGGCCATACCAGGCACCGCCGGGCTGGTAAGTCTGGTCGGCACGCGACCATGTCGCCATCAGGTTGATGTTCACGTCAGGGTTCTGCGCGGTCAGCACATCCGCGAAGAGGGACGCATACTGGATCAGCTTCGCCGGGTTGCCGGGCGAAGCGGAATCCAGCGTGCTGTAGCTCTGCAGCACCACATGGTCCCAGGGCTTGTCCAGCAGCGGAAGCTTGTTGTTGTAGTGGTAGTCAAGGCCGGTGCCACCCACCGTCTCCAGGCTGACGGTGTAGTCGAGCCCCGCCTGGACCGTCAGCGCCTTGAACAGCGCGGGCACGCCGCCGATGTTCGTGCCGTTCAGGTCGGTGACGGTATTGGTCTGATAGTTCCGCACGGTCGGCGGGCCACCGGCGGGATCGCCATAAGTGAAGCTGTTGCCGACAAAGAGAATGGTATCCGCCGATGCGGGATTGCAGTGCAGGGCCAGGGCCAACCCGGCTGCCGCCAGCGTCAGGCTTTTCTTGCTGAAGTGCAGCGCCATCATGTTGTTCTCCGAATCTTGGGACGTTTTCCGCTGCGCCTCCCGCTTCGCGCGGACGACGCCCAGGAAGGGAGAGCAAACTTCATGCCGTGCAAAAATGAGGCGAATTCTCAAAGCATTAGCGAAGTGTCAGCCGGTTTTTCGCCAAAACTGTAAAAAGTGACGACGCTGCCGCTGAGCCCGCAGCCATGGCGTCATGCTCCGTCCGCGGATGCTCCTGCCTGCGCCAGCAGCCACTCCCGGAAAGCCAGCATGGCCTGCGTTTCACGGCGGGATTTCAGGCGGGTCAGCCAATAGCCGCCCAGCGTCACTTCCGCCGTGAAGGGCCGCAGGAGCCGCCCCTGGCGCAGGTCATGCTCGAACATCCGCGCCGGCAGCAGGCCGATGCCGAGGCCCTGCACCGCCGCTTCCGCCATGGTCAGTGATGAGTCGAAGACGAAGCCGCGGATATTCGGCGCTGGCAGTTCCACCGCCGCGAACCAGTGCGCCCATTCATCGGTGCGGTAGGAGCGCAACAGGGTCTCCCGCATCAGGTCCGCTGGCTGCCGCAGCCGCCGCGCCAGGGCCGGGGCGCAAAGCGGCGACAGCGGCGCGGTCAGGAGCGGCGTGGCCTCCGTGCCATGCCAGGCGCCGTCTCCGAAGCGGATGGCGTAGTCCAGCCCCTCGCCGGCCAGGTCCACGCGGTTGTTGTTGGTCAGCAGGCGCAGGTCCACGAAGGGATGGGCGGCCCGGAAGTCCGGCAGGCGGGACAAGAGCCAACCGGTCACGAAGGTGCCGACGGCGCCGAGCGTCAGCACCTCCCGCAGCCGCCCGCCCTCGAAGCGGTCGAGCGTCCCGGCGATGCGGTGGAAGGCATCGGTCAGCACTGGCAGCAGCGCCTCTCCTTCCTCAGTCAGCGCCAGGCCGCGCGGCAGGCGGCGGAACAGCGGCACGCCCAAGATTTCCTCAAGCGCCTTCACCTGATGGCTCACGGCCGCCTGGGTGACGCGCAGTTCCAGGCCCGCGCGGGTGAAGCTGAGCTGGCGTGCCGCTGCTTCGAAGGCGCGCAGCGCATTGAGGGGAAGATGCGAAAGGGTCATGCGGCAAGGATTAGTTTTTCTAGGGCGAGTTGCGAAGGATGATCGTTTGCCGCGCCCCCCGCTCCTCCCGCAGTTTCCGGCCGGCAAGACGGGAGGGAATGCATGGTCGGCCGAAGGCAATGGATGATGGGCATGGCGCTGGCCCTGGCTGGCTGCGGCGCGCGCGCGGGCCAGGCGCAGGCCGGCTTCGCCAGCCTGCCCGCGGATTTCGCGCGGATCGAGGCGGCGCATGGCGGACGGCTGGGTGTCGCCGTGCTGGATACCGGCAGCGGCCAGCGGACAGGCTACCGGCAGGATGAACGCTTCCCCCTGACCAGCACCTTCAAGCTGCTGGCGGCGGCGGTGCTGGCGCGGGTGGATGCCGGGCAGGATGACCTGGAGCGCCGCATCCGCTTTTCACGCGAGGAGCTGGTGACCTTTTCCCCCGCCACCGGCCCCCGTGCCGGCGCCGAGGGCATGACCCTGGCGGAGATCGCGGCGGCGGCGGTCACGCTCAGCGACAATACCGCCGGCAACCTCCTGCTGAACGTCCTGGAAGGCCCCATGGGGCTGACTGCCTGGCTGCGCCAGCGGGGCGACGAGGTCAGCCGGCTGGACCGGATGGAAACGGAGCTGAACGAAGCGCGGGAAGGCGATCCGCGCGACACCACCAGCCCGGCTGCCATGCTGGCACACCTGCACGCCCTGACGCTGGGCGATGCGCTTTCCGTCCCTTCCCGCGCCCGGCTGCGCGGCTGGATGCGGGCCAGCAAGACCGGCGACAACTGCCTGAAAGCGCGGCTGCCGCGGGGCTGGGTGGTGGAGGACAAGACCGGCGCCGGTGAGAATGGAACCCGGAACGATGTCGGCCTGCTCTGGCCGCCGGGGGGCGGCGCGCCGGTGCTGGTCGCCGCCTACCTGACCGGCGGCGCGGCCATGCTCGCGGCCCGTGACGCCGTCCTTGCGGAGGTCGGCGCGGCTGTCGCCGCTGCAGTGCGTTAGCGGATGGGCGAGCTGGCCTTCCTGGCGGATCTGCGTGCGCATGCGTACAGACCGCGCCGGAAGGCCGTGCCTATCAGGACCCATGACAGACTGGCACGACGATCAATGCCGAACAGAACTCCGGAACCAGCGCATCCTCGTGGCCGAAGATGAAGCGCTGGTGGCCATGATGATGGAGGACTGCATCGTCGAGGCCGGCGGCATGGTCCTGGGCCCGGTGATCTCGGTGCCCGACGCCCTTCGCCTCCTGGATGCCGCCATGGCGGATGGCGGCGTCAGCGCGGCGGTCATCAACCTTCGCCTCGGGCGGGAAAACACCCTGCGGCTTGCCGATGCCCTGGCCGCGCGGCGCGTACCCTTCATCTACGCCACGGGCTATGTCAGCCACCACGACCTTGAGCTGCATCAGGAAGCGCCGGTGCTTGCCAAGCCCTATAATGCCGCCGACCTGATCCAGGCCCTGGGCGACCTGCTCGTGGGCCAGGCCTAGCGCGGCGCCGGGCGCGCCGGCCTCCTCACCCCGCCGTGGGCCTGGCCTTCTGATAGAAGGACTTCGGCAGCCGCCGGTGCATCCAGAGCCATTCCTCCGGGCGTTCGCGGATCCACGCCTCGATGCGCGCATTCATCTGGCGCGTGAGGCTCAGCACGTCCTCGGAGGCGATGCCGCTCTTCTCCACCACCAGGGGCGGTTCCACGATGATGCGGAATCGGCAGGGGCCGATCCGCAGCACCCGCACCGGGATCAGCGGGCAATCGAAGCGCAGCGCCAACTCGGCCGGCGCCGTGGTGGTCATGGCGGGCTCGCCGAAGAATGGCAGGGCGATGCCTTCGTTGAACTTCTGGTCCGTCAGCAGGCCCAGCGCCCCGCCCCCGGCCAGATGCTTCAGCGCCATTCGCGTGCCGCGCGCGCCCTTGGGAAAGAGCTGCTGGCCAGGGCCGGAACCCCGCACCTCCCGCATCAGCGCATCGACGCCCGGGTTATTGGCGGCGCGGTACATCCCAGCCATCGAGAGGCCCGCGGCTGTGGCAGCCTTCGGCAGCAGTTCCCAATTGGCCAGATGCGCCGAGACCAGCACGGCACGGCCGGCACGCGGCAGGTGGTGCTCCCCCTCCAGCTCCCAGCCCGGGCCGGATGCGGTGCGCGCCAGCCCCTGCACATGCGGCAGCTCCAGCGCTGTGCGCCCCAGGTTCTCCCAGGCGGCGCGCATGATCCGCCGCCGCTCGGCCTCCGGCATCTCCGGAAAGGCCAGCGCCAGGTTGCGCAGCGCGGTGCGGGAGGCCGGCAGCAAAGGCCCCACCCAGCGGGTGACGGTGCCGCCGAGCCAGGAGGCCCAGCGCGGCGGCACGGCGCGCGACAGCCCTATCGCACAGCGGGCAAGGGCGACTTCGATGCCCCAGAAGAATTTGCCCACGAACTGTCCTTCTCGGTACTGCGGAAGCGCATGGGCCATAACATCGAGGCCGTGGCAAGGCAGCCGTGCCGCAGGTCCCGCCGGGCGGCATCCGGGCGGCCGCGCGGCGATCCCGTGGCCGGGCCTCCAGGGCCCGGCCAGGAAGAGGTCAGGCCGTCGCCGGCACCTTCACCACGCTGGTCCAGCCATGCTTGTCGGGCTGCTGGCCGTACTGGATGCCAACAATGGCGTCGTAGAGCTTCTGGGTCAGCATGCCCGTCTGGCCATTGCCGATGCTGATCTTCTCGCCCTTGTAGCCCAGCTCGCCCACCGGGGAGACGACGGCGGCGGTGCCCGTGCCCCACATCTCGCGCAGGGTGCCGTTGCGGCCGGCTTCCATCACCTCGTCGATGCTGACCTTGCGCTCGGAGACCTTGTGGCCCCAGTCGCGCAGCAGTTGGAGGATGGAGTTGCGCGTGACGCCATCGAGGATCGTGCCGGCCAGCGGCGGCGTGATCACCTCGTCGCCGATCTGCATCATGATGTTCATGGTGCCGACCTCGTCGATATACTTGCGCTCGACGCCATCCAGCCACAGCACCTGGGTGTAGCCAGCCTGCTCGGCCTCCTGCTGGGCGGAAAGGGAGGCGGCGTAGTTGGCGGCCGTCTTGGCCTCGCCCAGCCCGCCCTGCACGGCGCGGACATGGGTGTCGGTGGCCAGGATGCGCACTGGCTTCACGCCTTCCTTGTAATAGGCACCGACCGGCGAGCAGATCACGAAGTAGGTGTAGCTATGGGCCGGGTGCACGCCCAGCATCACGTCCGTCGCGATCACGGTGGGGCGGATGTAGAGCGAGGTGCCCTGGGTGGAGGGCACCCATTCATGGTCGGCCGCCACGATCGCCTCAAAGGAGCGGCGCACCAGGTCAACATCCATCTCGGGGATGCAGAGGGCGCGGCAGGACTTGTTCAGCCGCTCGGCATGGCGCTGGGCGCGGAAGAGGCGGATCTGGCCATCGGCGCCACGGAAGGCCTTCAGCCCATCGAAGACCGCCTGCCCGTAGTGCAGCACCGAGGTGGCGGGGTCGAGCGTCAGCGGGCCATAGGGCACCACGCGCGGGTCATGCCAGCCTTTGCCCTCGGTGTAGTTCATGACGAACATATGGTCCGTGAAGACCTTGCCGAAGGAGAGGGAGGAATCCGCGGGGCGCTGGCCGGGCGTCCGGGTCCGGGTCACGCTGATCGGGGTCTCAGATGAGGTCATGATGCCGGTGCTCGCAGTTTTGTTGCGTCTTACCATATTCTGCCGCAACACACCTGCGGCAGGCTTCCCTTTCGCTTTACATTCCACCTATGCGCCTGGGTTCTGATGGGTCAGCCTTGCTGTCCGTCAGGCAGGGCGCGGCAGCCGCGCGGCCGCCGCGCCGGCGGCATCAGGCCACGCTGTTGGCCAGCAGCCCCACCGCCAGCCCGTAGTTCATGGGGGAATTGTAGCGGCGGATCACCCGCAGGTTCGGCAGGCCCAGGAAGACCTGGCCGGAGGAGCGCGTCGGCACCGCCAGGCTGGCCTCGGGCCCGCTGGCCGGCAGCGGCGAGCCATCGGCCCGGCGCCAGCCCAGGCGGCTCCATTCCGCCATGGAGCGCTTGCTCTCGGTATCCACCCGCTCGATGTCGAAACCGGCGGGCGGGCGCGCCTCGATGGCCCAGCCCTGCCCCGCCTGCCAGCCGCTGCGGGCCAGGTAATTGGCGATGGAGGCCAGGGCATCGGCCTTGTTGTCCCAGATGTCGCGGTGGCCATCGCCGTCGAAATCCACCGCCAGCCGCTCGAAGCTGGTCGGCATGAACTGCGGGTGGCCCATGGCGCCGGCCCAGGAGCCCTGCATCCGCTCGGGCGCGACATGGCCGGCATCCAGGATGCGCAGCGCCGCCATCAGCTCCTTGCGGAAGAACTCGGCGCGGCGCCCTTCCCAGGCCAAGGTCGCCAGGGCCTCGACGACATTAAAGCCGCCGGTATTGCTGCCGTAGTTGGTTTCCATGCCCCAGATCGCGACGATGACGCGCGGGGAGACGTTGTAGCGCGCCTCGATGGACTGCAGCAGCGCGCGGTTCTCGGCATAGGCGCGGCGGCCGTTCTCGATGCGCGTGGAAGAGACGATGCGGTCGCGATACTGCTCCCAGGTCAGCACGCCCTCGGGCTGCTTGCGGTCCAGCTCCAGCACGCGCGGCAGCGGGCGGATATTGCCCAGGGCGCGCTGCAGGATGGCCTGGGAGACACCGGCGCGGCCCGCATCGGCGCGGACGCCGGCCAGGAAGGTGTCGAAGCCCGTGGTGTCGAGCGCCGGGCTCTCCGGCAGCGGCGTGGGCGTGGCCACCACGGGGCGGGCGGCGGGCATCACCGGCGCCAGGCTAGGGGCCGGGGGAGCGGCGGTGGAGCAACCCGCGAGCAGGGCGCCAGTGCCGGTGAGGAGAAGGCGACGGTTCAGCATGGGCGAGACGTGACATGCCGCCACCCGCGATGCAACCGCGCCTCTCCCGCTCAGTCCTCCGCCGGCCGGCTCCGCATGAAGCGGGCGCGGTGAAGCGCGGCGGAGCCGAACTGGTTGGCCAGCACCATCGCCTTCCGCAGGAAAAGGCCCACGTCGTATTCGTCGGTGTAGCCAATGGCGCCATGCATCTGCACCGCTTCCTGCGTCACCTTCATGGCCGCCTCGGCCGCGCGGGCCTTGGCGCGGGAGACAACGGCCTGCCGCGCCAGGCCATTGGCGCCATCATCCAGGGCGGCGGCGGCGCCTTCCACGCTGGCGCGGGTCAGGGCCAGTTGGATCTTCAGATCCGCCGCGCGGTGTTGCAGCGCCTGGAAGCTGCCCAGCGGCTTGCCGAACTGATGGCGGGCCCGCAGGTAGTCCAGCGTCATGGCGAAGGCGCGCTCCATCAGCCCCAGCAGATAGGCGGCGGTGCCGAGCGCGGCCTCGTCCAGCGCTTCCGGCAGCACGGCGGCCACATCGCCCTCCAGCCGGCGGGCGCTGGCGAGGTCCGGGCGCAGTGTGCCGTAGTGGCCGCCATCCTGAGTCTTCTGGATCTCGGCTGCCGGGGCCTCGGCGGCGTAGAGCACCATCGCCGCCCCTTCCCGCACCGGCAGCAGCACATGGCTGGCGGCTGAGGCCATGGGGATGAACAGGCGCGGCGCTTCCGCGTCCCCCGGCGTTTCCAGGGTGTCGGGCTGTTGCTGCCAGGCGGTCAGGACAAGGTTCTCCCCCGCCACCAGCGCCGGCAGCAGCGTCTCGTCGCCGATCGCGGCCAGCAGGCGGGCGGAAAGCGCGCCGGCCACCAGCGGCTCCGGCACCAGGGCGCGGCCGAGTTCCTCATAAAGGGCGCAGGCCTCGGACATGCCGAGGCCGATGCCTCCCGCCTCCTCCGGCAGCCGCAGCCCGACCCAGCCCAGGGCGCCCATCCCGGCCCAGGTCGCCGGGTCGATGCCGGGCAGGCCGTAGCGCAGGCGGCGCACCCGCTCCAGGCTGCCATCGGCCGGCACCACGGCGGCGGCGCTGTCCCGGATCATGCGCAGGGATTCGGCGCGGTCCTCGATCATGCTGGCGGACATCCCGGCAACCTCAATCCAGCTTCACATTGGCCAGGCGGATCAGCTCGCCCCACTTGGCGCGTTCCGCCTGCACGAAGGCGCCAAGCTGCTCCGGCGTGCCGCCGGCAACGGTGCCGCCCTGGTCGGCCAGGCTGCGGCGCACGTCATTGTCCTGCAGCGCCGCGACAGCGGCATCGTGCAGGATGCGGATGCGGTCCGGTGGCGTGCCGGAGGGCGCGAACATGGCGTACCAGGTCTCGGAGATCACATCCGGCGCCCCGGCCTCGGCCATGGTGGGCACATCGGGCAGGATGGCGGCGCGTTCCTTCGCGGTGACGCCGAGGGCCAGCAGCTCGCCGCCCCGGATATGCGGCAGCACCACCGGCACGTCGGCCAGGATCATGTCGATGGTGCCGGACAGCAGGTCCGTCACCGCCGGCGCGGCGCCGCGATACGGCACGTGCACGATGTCGATGCCGGTCTTCAGCTTGAACAGCTCGCCCGCCAGATGCAGGGAGGAACCATTGCCGGCGGAACCATAGGTCAGTTGCCCGGGCTGCTTCCTGGCCAGCGCCACCAGCTCGGCTACCGACTTCACGCCCTTCTTCCTGCTGACCACCAGGATCTGCGGCACCGACAGCACATGCGTGATGGGCGCCAGGTCCTTCTGTACGTCATAGGCCATGCGCGGCATCAGCTGCGGCAGCACCACCAGCGCGCCGGTGGAGGCCAGCACCGTGGTCAGCCCATCCGGCCGGCTGCGCGCTGTGGCCTCGACGCCCACCATGCCGCCGGCGCCGGAGCGGCTGTCCACCACCACCGGCTGCCCGAGCTTGGTGCTCATCACCTGCCCGATGATGCGGGCGATGATATCGGCCGGGCCGCCGGCGGCGAAGGGCACGATCATCTTCACCGGCTGGTCGGGAAAAGCAGGCTGCGCCATGGCGGGCACCGCCGGCATCGCGCAGCCGGCGGCGAGCAGGGCAAGGCTCTGGCGTCGGGTCAGCATCCTGGATCTCTCCTCCGCGCCTTTCATGAGGCGACTTTCTTTAATAAACTAGCTTATTGGCTTTTATGATGCCGTGCCCGCCGCGTCCATGGCTTTCACGCGCTGCGACAGCGCGATCAACGCATCGACCGCCAGCACCCGTCGGCCGGTGCAGATGAGCGGATTGATATCCAGTTCCGTGATCGCCGGCTCCGCCGCGACAAGCTCCGCCACCCGGCACAGAATGGCCGCGAGCTGTTCGAGATCCGCCCCCGCGCCCCCGCGAAACCCCTCCAGCAGCGGGTAGCCGCGCAGGCCGCGCAGCATGCGCTGCGCCTGCTGCAGGCTCAGCGGCGCCGGGGCAACGGCGGTATCCTGCAGCAATTCCACCAGAACGCCGCCGAGGCCGACAGCAACCACCGGGCCGAAGACCGGGTCCCGCCGCGCGCCGATGATGAGTTCCACACCGCGTGGCACCATCGGCTGCACCAGCATGCCCCGCAGGCGTGGCTGAGGGGCGATGGCGGCAATCGCGGCCTCGATGCCGGCATAAGCCTCCCGCAGCATGGCGGCGTCACGCAGGTCCAGGCGCACCACGCCGGCTTCGGTCTTGTGCGGCAGGTCGGGGCTCTCGGCCTTCAAGGCCACGGGGTAGCCGAGACGCCCGGCGGCGCGCAGGGCGGTATCGAGGTCGGGCACCAGTTCCTCGGGCACCACCGGCAGGCCGCATTCCGCCAGCACCGCCTTGGCCGCCGATTCCGGCAGCACCGCCCCTGGGGCGGAGGCCAGCAGAGCCCCTGCCCGCGCCAGGGCCGCGGCATCCAGCAGTCGCGTCGGCGCCTCCGCCGGCCGGGTGGCCCAGGTGGCGCGCTCCCGCCAGGCCGCCAGGGCGGCGAAGCAGCGGTCCATGGAGGAGAAGATGGCGGCGTCCTGCACCGCCTCCGCCGCGCGCAGCACGTCTCCTTCCCGCCGCTCGGCCAGCCAGGGCACGCAGAGGAAGCGGCCATGGCGGGCGGCGATCCCGGCCATCACCGGGATGCGGGCGGCCGAGAAGGCATAGCCATGGGTATTGGGATACAGCAGCACGCCGTAGCCAGGGTCGGAGGCCAGGGCATCGGTGCAGGCCAACAGGGCTTCGGCATCGTTCAGCACCTGTGCCGTCAGGTCGCAAGGGTTGCGGGTGGAACCGTATTCCGGAATGCGCGCGGCCAGCACCGCCGCGGCACCCTCCTCCGGCTGCGGCAGGGATATGCTGTGCCGCTCCGCCGCATCGGCCGCCAGGATGCCGGCGCCACCGGAGGTGGAGACCACCGCCACCCCGGCACCACGCGGCACCGCCGGGGCCTTGGCGAAGAAGGCTGCCGTTTCGACCAGGGCCGAGAAGTCGTCGACCAGAATGGCCCCCACCTCGGCCAGTGCGGCGCGCCAGACGGCATGGCCGCCGGCCACGGCCCCGGTATGGGACAGCGCGGCGGCCGCGCCGCCCTCGCCCGAGGCCATCTTGTGCACCAACAAAGGCTTGCCCGCCCGTGCCGCGCGCCCGGCGGCCGCCAGCATCCGGCGCGGCTCGGCCAAGCCCTCCAGCACGCAGACGATGGCGGCGCAGCCCGGCTCCTCCGCCAGGTAGGCAACCAGATCTGCGGTATCCAGCCCGGCCGCATTGCCCGAGGTCAGCACATGGCTGACCGCCACGCCGCGCTCCACCGCCTGCGCCAGGGCGAAGCCCAGGGCGCCGGACTGGCTGACGATGCCGATGGCGCGCCCCTGCGGCACCAATGGCTTTGGCCCGCCGGAGAACGTGACGCCAGCGCCCAGCAGGAAATTTCCGAAGCCCAAGCAATTCGGCCCCAGCAGCGGCAGGCGTCCAGCAAGCGCGCCCACGGCTTCCTGTTCCGCCACACGCTCCGGCAATCCGGTCTCGGCATAGCCGGCGGCGAAGACCACCGCGCCGCCGGCACTTCGGGCGAGGCAATCCTGCAGCACCGCAGTGACACCCTCCCGTGGCGCGGCGATGGCGACGCAGTCCGGCGCCGCCGGCAGCGCGGCCAGGGAGGGATAGCAGCGCCGTCCGCCCAACGTGTCGTAGCGCGGATTCACCGGCCAGATCTCGCCGGTGAAGCCTTCCAGATTTTCCAGCACCCGCGCGCCGAAGGCCCCGGCCCGTGTGCTGGCACCAACCACGGCGATGCTGCGGGGATGCAGCAACCGCCGCAGCGCGGCATGGGAAGGCAGCGGGCGCGTCACGGCTCGGCCGCCGCCCCAGTGCCCAGCCATTCCTCCAGCACTTCCCGCGTGTGCTCGCCCAGTTGCGGCGGCACGCGGCCGTACTCGACCGGCGTGTCCGAGAAGCGCACCGGGTTAGCCACGAAGGGCATGGTGCCCACGCGCGGATGCGGCATTTCCTGCCACATGCCACGATGGCGCAACTGCGGGTCCTGCACCGCCGCGCCGAAGTCATTGAGCGGGCCGGAGGAAATGCCGGCTGCGTTCAGCAGATCTACCCATTCCCCGGCGGTGCGGGCCAGCAGCGCCTGTTGCAACAGCGGCAGCAGTTCCGTCTTATGCGCCATGCGCTGGCGATTGGTCGCGAAGCGCGGGTCGGCGGGCACTTCCGGCACACCGATCACGGTGCAGAACTGCGCGAACTGCCGGTCGTTGCCCACCGCCACCATCAGCGGCCGGTCGGCGGTATCGAAGCTCTGCCAGGGCGTGTTGATCTGGGAGGCAGTGCCGGCGCGCACCGGCATCTTGCCGGAGATCATGTAGTTCATCGCGATATGCGAATGCGCCGCCACCTGCGCGTCCAGCAGCGCCAGGTCGATATGCTGGCCCTTGCCGGAGACGGTATCCCGGTGGTGCAGCGCCGCCAGGATGGCGATGGTGGCATAGAAGCCGGCATTGATGTCCGACACGCTATAGCCCACCAGCGCCGGCCCGGCGCCGGGTGCGCCATCCGGATTGCCGGTGACGCTCAGCAAGCCGCTCATGGCCTGGAAGATCGGGTCATAGCCCGGCAGTGCGGCGTAGGGGCCGTCTTGCCCGAAGCCGGTGATGGAGCAGTAGATCAGCTGCGGGTTCACCTGGGCCAGCGAGGCGTAGTCCAGCCCATAGCGCGCGAGGCCGCCGGCCTTGAAGTTCTCGATGAAGACATCCGCCTTGCCGGCCAGCGCTCGCAGGTCCGCCTGCCCTTCCGGCGTCGCGATATCCAGCGCCACCGAGCGCTTGCCGCGGTTCATCGCCAGGAAGGAGGAGGTATCGCCGGTCTCCCTGCCCTCCGCGTCCTTCTGCGGAAAGCCCATTCGCCGCACGTCGTCGCCGCCTTTCGGGTGCTCGACCTTCACGACTTCCGCGCCGAAGTCGGCCAGGATCTGCGCCGCCCAGGGGCCGGCGAAGATGCGCGTCATGTCCAGCACGCGGATGCGCGGCAGCGGGCCGCTCATGCCGGCAGGTCCAGCACGTTGCGCGCCAGGATGTTGCGCAGGATCTCGGAGGAACCGCCAAAGATAGTGGAAGGCCGCGCCAGCAGGAACTGCCCGGCAGGGTGCAGGCCCTCGCCCGGCATCGGGTCCAGCAGGCCCGCGTTCTCGCCGGCGATCTCCAGCATGGCGTCCGTGATGCGCTGGAAGAGTTCCGTCTGCACGATCTTCAGGATTGAGACATCGGGGCCCAGCGTTTCCCCGCGCTTCAGCTTCGCCACGAAGGATTCATAGAGTTCCTTCAGGTCCGCCAGTTCCATGCTGAAGCGGGCATACTGGTCCAGGAAGGCAGGGTCCTGGTCCTTGCCCACCGCCACAGCTATGGCCTTCAGCCGCGCCAGCCCGTTGGAGGAGAGCTTGGGGGAGCCGATGGCGATGCGCTCGAAGCCCAGCAGCGCCTTGGCATAGGTCCAGCCCTGGTTGACCTCGCCCACCACCATGTCCTTAGGCACGCGGACATTGTCGAAGAAGACCTCGCAGAACTCGTCATGCAGGTCGAGATTGATGATCGGCCGCACCGAGACGCCCGGCGCATCCATCGGCAGCAGCAGGAAGGAAATGCCCTGCTGCTTCTTGCCCGATTTGTCGGTGCGGGCGAGCACAAAAATCCAGTTGGCGTCGTTGGCCAGCGTGATCCAGGTCTTCTGGCCGTTCAGCACCCAGTGGTCGCCGGCATCCGCCGCATCCAGCCGCAGCGCCGCGAGGTCGGAACCGGCGTTCGGCTCGGAATAACCCTGGCACCAGATATCCTCGCCCGAGAGGATGCGTGGCAGGAAGCGCTGCTTCTGCTCCTCCGTTCCGTGCTTGATCAGCATCGGGCCGAGCATGATCAGGCCCATGTCGCTGACACGGGCGCAGCCGTGGCGCTCCAGTTCCTCGATCATGATGAGCTGCTTGGTGGCGCCGAGGCCTATGCCGCCGTATTCACGCGGCCAGTTCGGTGCCAGCCAGCCCTGGCGGGAAAGCGCCATGTACCAGGGCTTGTTCTCGTGCCAGTGCAGGCGGCGGCGCGGGAAGCGCATCTCGGGCGGGTAGTTCGCCTCGATCCAGCGGCGCACATGCAGGCGGAAGGCGTTGTCTTCCATCTGGTCCAGCGCCTCGGGCGGCAGCGTGTCCTGGTCCATGCTGTCAGACTCCCTTGAAGACGGCGGGGCGCTTCTCCATGAAGGCGCGTTGCGCCTCCTTGGTATCCTCGGCGCTGGAGAGGGCCGCCGTCTGCGTCTGCTCGAAACGGTAGCCTTCGTGCAGCGGCATTTCCTCGGTCAGGAAGAAGGAGCGCTTGGCCGCTTGCACCGCCAGCGGGCTCTTGGCCGCGATCTGCTTCGCGATGGCCTGCGCTTCCGCCAGCAGCCGGTCCTTAGGCAGGCAGGCGGAGGCGACATTCATCCGCAGCAGTTCCGGCCCCGGAATACGGCGGGCGGTATAGATCATCAGCCGCGCATCGGACTGCGAGAAGAAGCGCAGGATATGCCGCACGCCGCCGGCGAGGCCGACATCCACCTCAGTCATGGCGAAGAAGGCTTCTTCCGCCACCAGCACGATGTCACAGCACAGCGCCAGCACGCAGCCCGCGCCGATGGCCGGGCCATTGACGGCGGCGATGACCGGCTTGCCGCATTCCATCACGGCGTCGAAGGCGGCACGCACCCGGCGGTTGTGGCCGGGATAGGCACCGGCCTCGCCGGCCAGGTTCGGCCGCTCCCGCAGGTCGGCGCCGGCGGAGAAGGCACGGCCCTCGCCAGTCAGCACCACGGCGCGCACCTCGCGCGTGTCGTGCAGCACGTCGAAGATGCGCGGCAACTCGTCGCGGAAGATGCGATCCTGCGCATTCACTGGCGGGGCCGTCATGGTGACGGTGGCGACATGGTCTTCCAGCGTCACGGAGAAGCGCTGCAGGTCCTCAAGGCCCTTGATCGGCGCGGCGCTCATTCGGCGGCATCCGCGTGACTGCGGGCGGGCGGCAGCGGGAAGAGGCCCTCCGCCGGCGCCTGCACCGGTTCCGCGACGCCGTCCGGCAGCGGGATCTCATGCGCGTTCAGCGTCATGGAGACCATGGTGTAATAGCCGATGACGCCGGTCAGCTCGACCACGCCGCGCGCGCCCCAGCGGCGCTCCACCGCGTGATAGGCGGCCTCGTCCACGCGGCCATGCAGTTGCAGCTGGCGGGCGTATTCGTAGATGGCGGCGTCATCGGCATCGCCGAAAAGCGGTGCCTCGCCGTTGCGGATCGCCTCGATCACCGCATCCGGCAGGCCGGCGGCGGCGGCGGCGCGGGCATGCACCCACCATTCGATCTGGCTGCTCCAGCGGCGGCCGGTCACGATGATGGCCAGCTCGTTCAGCCGCGGCGGCAGGCAGGTGCCGAAGCGCAGGAACTCGCCCAGCTTCGACCAGCGGTCGGCAAGGTCGGGGCTGTGGATCACGGCGCGCAGCGGGCCGATCATCTGCCCGCGCGGGCCGGACACCACGGCGTCATGAACGCGAAGCTGTTCCGGCGACATCTCGGCCGGCGAGGGCAAGGGGATACGCGGCATCAGTGTTTCTTCCTCGGCCTCAGACAATTCCACGGGATTGAAGGTCCTGGCGGCGGGCGGCATCCAGGCCCAGCTCTTCCAGGATCTCGGCGGTATGCTGGCCCAGCAGCGGCGGCGGGCGCTCGAAGGCCAGCGGGTTGGTGGCGAAGCGCATCGGGCTGACCACCTGCGGCACGGTGCCGGCCAGCGGATGCGGCAGGTGCCGCAGCATCTGCCGGTGCTGGATCTGCGGGTCCTCGAAGACCTGCGGGATCTCGTTGATGGGGGCGCAGGGCACGCCTGCGGCATCCAGCTTCGCCGCAAGTTCGGCGCGCGTGAAATCCGCGAAGCGGGCAGTCAGCAGCGGCGTCAGTTCCGCGTTGTTGCGCACGCGGTCGGGGTTCTTCGCGAAGCGGGCGTCGGTGGCCCATTCCGGCCGGCCCAGCGCCTCGCAGAGCTTCACGAACTGCCCGTCATTGCCCACTGCCAGCACCAGATGCCCATCAGCGCAGGCGAAGACATCCTGCGGCTGGATGTTCGGGTGGCGGTTGCCGCCGCGCTTCGGCGTGCGGCCGGAGACCAGCCAGTTCATGGCCTGATTGGCCAGGAAGGCCGATTGCACGTCCAGCATGGCGAGGTCGATGGTCTCGCCCTCCCCGCTCTCCGCCCGCCGCGCCAGGGCGGCCAGGACGGATACGGCGGCGTACATGCCGGTCATCAGGTCCACGATGGGTACGCCGACCTTCTGCGGGCCGCCGCCGGGCATGTCGTCCCGCTCGCCGGTCACGCTCATCAGCCCACCCATGGCCTGGATGGCGAAGTCATAGGCGGCCTGGTCGGCGCGCGGCCCGTCCTGGCCGAAGCCGGTGACGGAGCAATAGATCAGGCGCGGGTTGACGGCGCGGAGCGAGGCGGCATCCAGCCCATACTTCGCCAGGGCGCCGGCCTTGAAGTTCTCCAGCACGATATCGGCGGACTTGGCCAGTTCGCGGATGATGGCCTGCCCTTCGGGCTTGGCCATGTCCACGGTGACGGAACGCTTGCCGCGATTGACGGAGAGGAAATAGCCGGCCTCCCGCGTCGGCTGGCCATCCTGGTCCTTCAGGAAAGGCGGGCCCCAGGAGCGGGTGTCGTCGCCAGCGCCCGGCCGCTCCACCTTGATCACATCGGCGCCAAGGTCGGCCAGGATCTGCGTGGCCCAGGGCGCGGCCATGATCCGGCTGAGGTCCAGCACCCGCACATGCGCCAGCGGGCCCTGGCGCTTCGGTGCCTCAGTCATCGACGGCTTCCGTGGCCTGGGCGGAGGGACGGGCGCGGAAGGTGTCGTGCCAGGCGGTCAGCGCCGGGCGGCCTTCGCGCCAGCCGAGGTCAGGGAAGCGGAAATCGAGATAGGAGAGCGCGCAGCCGATGGAGATATGGCCGATGTCGAAGGGCAGCGCCGCCAGGGCGGGTGCGTCCTTCTCCAGCCGCGCCAGGGTGGCCTCGGTCTTGGTGGCGAAGCTCTTGAGCCATTCCTCGGTCTGCTGCGCGGCAGGCTTGTCCCGCTCGTTGCGCCAGAGGATCAGCAGGTCCAGGAAGCCGGTGCCCAGGGCATGCCGCGTCAGCGCCGCCCAGCGCTCTGGCCCTGCCGGCGGGAACAGGCCGCCGCCTGCCATGTGGTCCAGGTATTCGCAAATGGTCAGGGAGTCGAAGATCGCCGAGCCATCCGGCAGCACCAGGGTCGGGATCTTGCTCAGCGGGTTGTCGGGCAGCAGGTCCTGGTTGGGCATGCCCATGCGCACCACGGTGCGCACCCGCGTGATCCGGTCCTCCAGCCCCAGCTCATGCGCCGCCACCATCACCTTGCGGACGAAGGGGGAGCGCGGGGACCAGTGCAGCGTCAGGCTTGAATCGGCAGTCATCAGGCCGCATCCTCCAAAAGGTCTTTAGGTCATTTGTATAACCTTTTAGACTTGGAGGAAGACGAGGTCCAGCCCTGGCGCTACTTCAACTTGATGTCGATCCGCACGGTATCGCCGCGATAGATACCGTCCGCCACCAGCACCAGCACGCCATTGGCATCCACCGCCGCGCGATGCACCAGCGCCACCGGGGCATTCAGCGGCACCTGCAGCGCGGCGGCCGTTTCCACATCGGCCGTGCCGATGGTCAGGGTCTGGCGGGCATCCACGATCTTCACGCCCTCCAGCCCCGCCACCAGCCGCAGCGCGGTCTTGCTGCGGAGGTCCTCCGGCGTCACCAGCGGCGCCAGCCGCTCATCCAGATAGACATCGGCCAGCAGGAAGGGGCGGCCATCGCGCCAGTGGCGGCGGCGGATATGGCGATAGGCCGGCGCCGGCTCCCCGATGGTGTCGGGCAGCGTGCTGCCGGGCACGTCGCCCTCCTCTCCCAGGATCTCGATCTCGGCGCCTTCGCGGGAGCGGAGCAGGCCGTTCCAGTCCGTCTCCACCGCGCACCAGATCGGGCTTTCCGGCCCCTTGCGCACGAAGGTGCCCTTGGCGCGGTAGCGCTCGATCAGCCCTTCCTGCTCCAGCTGCCCCAGAGCCTGGCGGATGGTGGCGCGGGCCACGCCACATTCTGCGGCCAGGTCGTCCACCGTGGGGATCTGCTGGCCCAGCTTCCAGGTCCCCTGCTCAATCCGCCGGCGGAAGAGCGTGGCCAACTGGATGTAGCGGGAGACGGCGCTGCGGCTGAGATCGACCTTGCCGGTCGTGGTGGCACCGCCGGAGGGTCGGGTGGTGATCGGGTCCATGCCGCCTTCTCTCATACCCAGGGGGCGCTGCGCTACCCGGCGCCGGCCGTGGCAAGGGCGGCGACATTCAGGAAGGGCTCGCCCGCCCGGAAGCGCCCGATATCGGCCAGCAAGCGGCCGATGATGGCCTGCCGCGTCTCCCCGGTCAGGGAGGCGTAATGCGGCGCCAGCACGGCGTTCCGCAACGGCAGGAAGCGCGGGTCCAGCTTCGGCTCGGTGGCGAAGACATCCAGGCCGGCCCCGGCGATGGTCTGGCCTTCCAGCGCCGCCAGCAGCGCCGCCTCATCCACCACCGAGCCCCGGGCGATATTCACCAGGAAGCCGCGCGGCCCCAGCGCCGCCAGTACCCGCGCATCGACGGCATGGTGCGTGGCCGGGCCGCCGGGGCAGGCCAGCACCAGCACATCGGCGGCGGCGGCCAGGGCGGCGATATCCGGCAGATAGGTCCAGGGCAGTTCCGGCTTTGGGCGTGGGCCGCTCCAGGCCACAACCATGCCCAGGCCGGCCGCGCGGCGGGCGATGGCCTGGCCGATCTTGCCCATGCCGAAGACGCCTACCGTCTTACCAGACAGACCAACACCTAGCCCCATTCGCTCCGGCCCCCAGCGGCCGTCGCGGACGAAGCGGTCGGCCTCCACGATGCGGCGGGCGGCGGCATACATCAGGCCGATGGCGAAATCGGCCACGTCCTCGGTCAGCTCATCCGGCGTGTGGCAGACGGCGATGCCCCGGCGCGCCGCGGCGGCGAGGTCGATCTTGTCCAGCCCCACGCCCTGGGAAGCAATCAGCCGCAGGTCCGGCAGGCTTTCCATCAGTGCCGCATCGGCCCCGGCCATGCCCGTGGTGATGGCGATGCGGACGCCTTCCGCCGGGGTGCCGCCCTTTTCCACGAGCGTGTAATGCTCCGCCAGCGCGGCGCGAAGGTCCGCTGGAATCGGCGCCAGCAACAGGATGGGTTCGGATGTCATCGCGGCATGTTCCTGCGTCACGGGTTTGTCGCCGCGCGGCGTGCCGCCAGCCCGGCCATGATCTCCGGCATCCTGTCGGCCGCCTGTTGTTGCAGGCTGTCATAGAGGCTGTTGCCATGGGCATCGATGCCCACCGTCAGCGGCCCCAGATCCTCCACCCGCAGCTTCACCAGACGGAAATGCGCGATCAGGTCGGGCCAATGGACCGAGACCACGCCCTTCACCGCGTCCGACAGCAGTGGAGAGCCGCCGCCGACGAAGGAGAGGTAAACGCAGCCCACGTCCTTCATCGCCGCCGCGCTGGCCGCGTCCAGCCCGCCCTTGCCGCCCACCATGCGCAGGCCGAAATGGCGGATGAAGCGTGGCATGTAGCTGTTGAAGCGTGTGCTGGTGGTGGGGTTGATGTAGAGCACCTCCAGCCCGCCATCCGCCGCATCGCGCGAATAGCTGCCGAGGTGGAACAGTGTCTGGCCATGCAGGCCCAGCGGAAGGTCCTTGCCGGCATCGAGATATTCCTCGATGCGCTTATGCGTCGGCAGGCCGGCGGTGAGGATGATGTCGCCGCTCAGCAACACCATCTCGCCCGCGCGCAGCGAACGGACTTCCTCGACATCCAGCGGCAGGCGCAGGCGGCGGATCTCGTCGGACATGCCCCCCTACTCCACCCGCTCGATGCGGCCATCATTGTAGATCCGGGCACGGGTGCGGCGGTTGATCCAGCAATTGAAGCAGACCGCGACAGGCGTGAAGCCATGCCCGGCGGCATATTCGATATGCACGCCGAGAGTGGTGGTGTCGCCCCCCGTACCCATCGGGCCGAAGCCGGTCTTGTTGGTGGCCTCGGTCAGCCGGGCTTCCATCGCGGCCAGGATGGGCTCGGGGTTCACGGAGCCGAGGGGGCGCAGCGTCGCCAGCTTCGCCAGCTTGGCGCAGTAATCGAAGCTGCCGCCGATGCCGACACCCATGATGACCGGCGGGCAATGCTGCGAGCCGGCTTTCAGCACGCAATCCATCACAAAGGCTTCGATCTGTTCCAGGCTGGGACTGGTGAAAATCTCCAGCGCCGCCCAGCGGCCGGAGCCCAGCGCCTTCGGCTGGCAGGTGATGTCGATGTAGTCCGCGCCGCTCAGCACATCCCAGGTAACCAGCGGCATGTCCTTGCCGCGGTAGCTGCGCTCATTGGTCAGAGGATTGGTGACGTGCTTCAGGATGGGTGGGCTGATGGTCTCCACCAGGTGGTCGAAGCCGTCCCTGATGGCCTGCTTGATGTCGCCCTCGATGCGGGCGCCAGTGCCAAGCTGCACGAAATAGACCGGCACGCCGGAGTCAGAGCAGACCAGACGCTCCGACTGTTCCGCCACCTCCGCGCTGCGCAAGAGGATGCCGAGCGTGCGCTTGGCGAGAGGGTTGCTTTCGGCGGCCTCGGCGCGGCGCAGGGCATCCTTGGTATCGTCCGGCACCTTCTTCAGGGACCAGTCGTAGAGCTGCGCCGTGACGCTCTTCATCAGCTCATAGGTGATCGCCACCTTCGCCTCGCTCCCCTGGCCCGGACAAAGGCCATAAAACTGATTATTATTACTTTAGGGTATAAGGCTCCGGGGGACGCTTCGGCAAGGCCCAGATTCGTTTCGCAATCACGCTGCGCCGGCAGGGGGTGCCTGCCAACGGAGAACTTCCGTAATATACTGTTTTTAAAGCCCCTTACGAAGTGGGAAGGGCGGCGTTACCTTGGCCGCCCTCCTGTTGACCTCAAGTGGCGGGCGTCACCTTCTGCTCCAGGAAGCGGCGCATGGCGGCGTTGAAGGCCTCCGGCTCCTCGATGCAAGGGAGATGGCCGGCGCCGGGAATCTCCACATAGGAGGCATCCGGGATGATGCCGGCCAGCTCCTGCATGGTCTTGGGCATGGCGCCGTCCTTTTCCCCGGCGATCAGCAGCGCGGGCTGGCGCAGCCCCGGCAGCGCGCCGTGGATATCGTAGGATTGCAGCGCCTGCGCGCAGGCCACGAAGCCGCCTTCCGGCGTGTTCAGGACCATCTCATGCACGCGAGGGATGGCCGGCCCATTGGCTTCCAACGCGGCCGGCGCGAACCAGCGCTTCAGCGTGGCATCGGCGAAGGCGGCCATGCCGTTCTGCCGTGCGAAGTCGATGCGCTCCTGCCACGCCTGGACGCCGCCCGGCACGGTGCGGGACTGGCCATCGGAAGCCACCACCGCCTTCACCAAGTCCGGGTGGCGGGCCGCCATATAGAAGGCCGTCGCCGCGCCCATGGAGACGCCGACAAAGACAGCACCGGAGATTCCGAAATGCCGCATCAGCGCGGCGGCATCCTCGGTGAGCTGGTCCAGGGAAGCCGGGCCGGGCGGGACGGTGGTGCCGCCATGGCCGCGCTGATCGTAGCGCAGGATGCGGAAGCGGTCCCCGAAGGCCGCGACCTGGGCATCCCAGAGGCTCAAGTTGGTCAGCAGCGAGTTGCTGAAGACCATCCAGGGCGCGCCCTCCCGCCCATCCAGGCGGCAACGGAAGGTCAGGCCGTTCACGTCGATCTGTTGGAAGCCAGTGTCCACAAGCGTCTCCGTCATCCTTTGGCTAGGGCGGCGGTCGCGGAAGTCCCACCACGCCCCAGCGAATTTCGCCGGATCAGACACGGCATCGCTCTGCGCCGCAAGCCCCTGCGACCGCCTCACCCAATTACATTGAATTCCAAATCATTTTGATGTTAATGCATTGCGATGCCAGCCAGCCCCGCATCGCCCCGCTCCCGCTTCGGAATCGAATTCGTGCTGCTCGCCCGCCGCTGGCGCCGTGCGCTGGACCAGAGGCTGGCGACCGTGGGCCTGACGGACGCGACCTGGGCGCCGCTGGTGCATCTCTCGGAATCCGGCGACGGTATCAGCCAGAAGGACCTTGCCGCGCTGGTCGGCATCGATGGTTCGAGCCTGGTGCGGCTGCTTGATCTACTGGTGGAGCAGGGGCTGGTGGAGCGGCGGATGGATCAGAATGACCGTCGCGCCCGGCTGATCTTCCTCACCAAGGCAGGGCGCGCCGCCGTGGCCCGTATCCGGCGCGAACTCTCGCGCGGTGAGGCCGAGATGCTGGTGGACCTCAGCGACGAGGATATCGCGGCATTGCTCGACGCCTTCGCGCGCATCGACCGCCGGCTGCGGCTGGGGCAGGAGGGACAGCGACCATGACGTCCGCCTTCCTGGCACGGCTGGGCTTCGACCCGGCCCGGATGGGCTTCGCGCTGCGTACCGCGCTGGCGGCCTGCCTGGGCCTGCTGCTGGCCTGGCTGATGGGGCTGGAGCATCCGCAATGGACGGCGATGAGCGTCTGGGCGGCCTCCCAGCCCACGCGCGGGCTGCTGATCGAGAAAGGCTTCTTCCGTGCGCTCGGCACAGTCGCCGGGGTCATCGTGGGCGTGCTGCTGATCCTGGTGTCGGATGGAAACCCCGCGCTGATGGTGCTGGGCCTGGCCATCTGGATCGGCCTTTGTGCCGCGCTCGGCAATGTGCTGCATGGCTTCGTGTCCTATGGCGTCATCCTCGCGGGTTATTCCGCCTCCATGGTGGCGCTGCTGGATGCTGCCGATCCCGGCCATCTCTTACCGTTGGGGATCGACCGGCTGCTGACGGTGCTGGTGGGCGTCCTGGTCGCCACCCTGGCAGGCCTGCTGCTGACCCCGCGTGAGGCGGAGGATGCCTTGGTCGGCGAGACCCGCCGGCTGCTGGCGCGGCTACTGCGCGCCATGGCGGCACGCCTTTCGGGGGAGGCGGATGGGCTGGACCAGCGCGCTACCCTCTCCGACATGGCCAGGATCGACGATGCGCTGGACCGGCATGGCGCCGGCTCGCTCCGTACGCGGCGATCGGCGCGGCTGCTGCGCGGGGTCTTGTCCGCCCAGGTGCCGGCCTTGCTCTGGCTCCGGAGCACCCAGGTCGTCACACCGCATGCCAACCTGGCCGCCGCCCTGACCCGGGCGGCCGAAGTGCTCGAAAGCGCGGCGCCAGTGAATGTGGTCCTCTCGGCGCTGCGGGAGGCCGAGGAACTTTCGGCCAGCCAGCCAAGGCTGCATGAGATCGTGGCGGGGCTGCACGCGGCGCTGCGGGCGCGCCTGCGGCCGGGCGAGACGCATCTGGAGCGGCCTGGCAGGCTGCATCCGGTGGTGGTGCATCGCGATTGGGTGGGCGCCCGCCAGGCTGGGCTGCGCGCCGCCGGCACGCTGCTGTTGCTGGGGACGGGCTGGCTGCTGAGCGGCTGGAGCGGCGGGCCTTACGTGATGCTTGGCACTTCGGTGATGATCACGATCTTCTCCACTGCCGAGAATCCCACGCTGACCATGCGCGCCATTTTCCTGGGCCAGTTCTTCGGCGCGGCGGCGGCGCTGGCTTGCCGCTGGCTGGCCTGGCCGCTGGCCGGTGGGGAGTTGCAATTGATCCTGCTGACGATGCCTTTCATCGTCCTGGGCGCCCTGCCCTCGTCGCACCGCCGCACCATCGCGGGTGCCTATGACTACAACATGATCATGCTGTTGCTGTTGCAGCCATCCTTTCCGCTGGCAGGCAGCTTCGCCAGTTCACTGGCCACGGCGGCGGCCGTGGTGGCGGCGCCGCTGATCGCCATGGCCGCCTTCCGCTTCGCCTTCCCGGCCGATGCGCGGCGGCGCATGCAGGTACTGATGGGCATGATGGTGCATGAGTTGCAGGACATGGCAGGCGACCGTCAGGCCGCGGCGCATGACCGCATCTGGCGCGCGCGCCTCTACCACCGCCTGCTGCGGCTGGTGCGCTGGGCGGAGAAGACGGGCGAGCAGCCGCTTTCTGCCGTGAATGGCAGCATGGCGGTGATGCAGATCGGCGGCGCCATTCTGCGGATGCAGGCGATGTCGCAGCAGCCGGCGCTGCCGCCGGGCACCCGGAGAAGCCTCGACGCCGCGCTGCGTCGGCTGCGACGGATCGGCCATGAGCCCAGGCGCGCGCAGCGGGCGCTGGCCGCCGCCGCCCAGCGCCTTTCCACCGCGTCGCGGGCAGAGGCCGAAGCGCTGGCGGGCTCCGCCGAGGCTCTGCACGCCAACCTCGCCTTCTTTCAGCAGGCTGGCGGCCAGCGGCGTCCTGCCAGGAGCATCGGCGTGTAACCCACAGCCAACTCTGCCAGGCAGGACGAAGCTTAGCGGCCAAAGCAGCGTCAACTCTCACTATTTGGGATGAACTTCACCTATTTGACACAAACTCCGCCTCGCCATAAGCCTCGCGCCCAGCCGTGACCGGGGAACAGGACACCGTGCCGAGAGCAGCGCAGACCGAGCTTGGCGGTTCTTCCGCCGGTGCCGCCGGCACGCAGACTCTGCTGCGCGGCCTGAGGGTGCTCGAACACGTGGCCGCCGGCATCAGTGACGTGCAGGGCATAGCCGCCGCGCTGGGCACGCCGCGCAGCACCACCCATCGCATCCTCAGCAGCCTGGTGGCGGCCAGATACCTGCACCACATGCCGCACAGGGGCTATCTGCTCGGCCCCATGCCGATCCACCTGGGCAACCGCGCGCTGGAGCAGCGCCCGCTGGTGGCCCTTGCCCAGCCGCATTGCGAGACCCTGTCGCGGCAGACCGGCGATACCGTGCATCTCGGCATCGTCGATGGCAGCGAGGTGGTTTATCTCGTGAAGATCTCCGGCACGCGCGGCTTCGAGATGCGCTCCCGCGTGGGCCAGCGCATGCCGCTGGCCACCACCGGAGTCGGCAAGGCGCTGATGCTGGACATGTCGGAATCGCGCTGGCGCAGCCTCTACGACGCCGCCGCGGCCGCCAATGCCCGGCACCCGGAGCGCCCGCCGATCCCGGACTGGGACCTTTTCCTGGAGCGGATGCGGGCCTACCGGAAGCGCGGCCTTGTCTTCGACCTGGAGGAGAACGAGGCCGGCATCCGCTGCGCCGGCGCGCCGGTGCGGGACATGGATAAGCGGGTGGTGGCGGCGGTCAGCCTGGCCAGCGCATCGCCCTTCATGCCGGAGACGCGGCTGGAAGAGGTGGCGCCGCTGGTGCGGGACGCCGCCCTGGCCGTGTCGCGGGAACTGGGTTGGATGGAATGACAGGCATGGACCCCAAGCTCATCGCGCTGGACTGGGGAACCTCCAGCCTGCGCGGCTTCCTGATGGATGCACAGGGCGCGGTGCTGGAGCAGCGCGGCAGCCCGCATGGCATCACCGCCCTGCCAGAGCCCGGCGACGCCGGCTTCGAAGCGGCCTTCGAGGCCCTTTGCGGTGAATGGCTGGCCCGCTGGCCCGCCCTGCCGGTGGTGGCGGGCGGCATGGTGGGCAGCAGCCAGGGCTGGCGGGAAGCGCCCTACGTCCGCTGCCCCGCCGATGTCAGCCTCTTGGCCGCCGAGGCCGTGGAGGTGCCGACCCGGCGCGGCCCCTCCATCCTGATCGCCCCCGGCGTGCTCTCCCACCCCTCCGGCCGGGCGCCGGACGTGATGCGGGGCGAGGAGATTCAGATCGCCGGCGCCCTGCGGCTGCACCCGCAGCTGGCGGCACGGGGCCATTTCCTGATGCCCGGCACCCATTCCAAATGGGTGGATGTGCGGGACGGCCGCATCACCGGCTTCGAGACCTACATGACCGGCGAGTTGTTCGCGGTGCTGTGCCGCCATTCGCTGCTCGGCCGCCTGATGACGGCGGAGGCGGCGGCGCCGGAGGCCGCTGAGGCCGCCTTCGCACGCGGCGTCGAGGCCGCGCGGCACAGCCGCCCCGGCGACCTGGCGCACCAGATCTTCGCCGCCCGCACGCTGGGCCTGACCGGCGAGATGCCCGGCGCGGCGCTGCGGGACTTTCTTTCGGGCCTGCTCATCGGCCAGGAGGTTGTCTCCGCCCTCGGCCATTCCGCCCAGGCCGACACGCCGCTGGCGCTGATCGGGGAGGAAAGCCTCTGCCGCCGCTATGCCGGCGTGCTGCAAAGCTTCGGCGCCGTGCCGGCCTTGCAGCTTGGCAATACCGCCCCCGCCGGCCTCTTCCATTTCGCCATTGCCGCCGGCCGTGTCGCCGCGGCCGGAGACTCCGCCCGATGACCGCATCCCCTTCGCAGGCGCGCCTCGACGCGGCCTTCGACAGCCTGCCCCTGGTCGCCATCCTGCGCGGCCTGAAGCCCGAGGAAGCGGAGCCGGTGGCCACGGCACTCTATGAGGCAGGCTTCCGGCTGATCGAGGTGCCGCTCAACTCGCCGCAGCCCTTCGACAGCATCAAGGCCATCCGCCGCCTCTTGCCGCAGGACGCGCTGGTGGGGGCCGGCACCGTGCTCCAGGCCGCCGATGTGGGCCGGCTGGCGGACCTGGGCGCCGAGCTGGTGGTGATGCCGCATGCCGATACGGCCGTGATCTCCGCCGCCGCCCGGGCCGGCCTGCTCTGCACCCCCGGCGTCGCCACGCCCACGGAAGCCTTCGCGGCGCTCGCCGCCGGCGCCGCCGCGCTGAAGATCTTTCCCGCCGAGATGGTCACCCCCAGCGTCGTGAAGGCGATGCGGGCCGTGCTGCCGGCGGGGACCCGCCTGCTGCCCGTCGGCGGCATCACGCCGGACAATATGGCGCCGTTCCTGGAAGCGGGCGTCGCCGGCTTCGGGCTGGGTTCCGCGCTGTTCAAGCCCGGCATGACTGCCGCCGATGTCGCAACACGCGCCGCCCGCTTCACGGCGGCCTGGCGCGCCCTCCGGCCGCGCTGACCCCGGCCATAGCTTACCGGAACGGGAGGCTGGCGGGGCGGAGGCCTTGCCCCGCCTTCCATGCCGCTGCCCCGGCTTAAACGGGGCAAGACCCAAGGATATCCTTATGCTGACCTACCGTAACCGACTGCACCTGATGGCCGGCCTCGGCGCGGCCACCCTCTTCGGCGCCCGGGCCCAGGCCGCAAGCAACTATCCGCGCCGGCCGATCGAGCTGATCGTCCCCTATGCCCCTGGCGGCGGCACCGACCTGCTCGCCCGCGCCTTCGCCGAGGCGGCGAAGCCGCATCTGGAAAAGGCCATCGGCGTGGTGAACCGCACGGGCGGCGCCGGCGCGGTGGGCCTGTCGGAAATCATGGCGGCGCGCCCGGACGGCTACAAACTCGGCCTCGGCACCGCCGAGCTGACCATGCTGCCGCATATGGGCCTCGTCAGCTTCAAGGCGGAGGACTTCCTGCCCATCGCGCGGCTGAACGCGGACCCGGCCGCCGTGACGGTGAAGGCCGACGCGCCCTGGAAGACGCTCCAGGAATACCTCGACCACGCCAAGGCCAACCCGGGCAAGGTGCGCGTCGGCAATTCCGGCACCGGCGCCATCTGGCACCTCTCCACCGAGGCCCTGGCCGACAAGACCGGCGCCAAGTTCAACAGCATCCCCTATGACGGCGCCGCGCCGGCGGTGACGGCGCTGCTGGGCGGCCATATCGAAGCGGTTGGCGTCAGCCCCGCCGAGGTCAGCGCACAGGTGGCGGCGGGCCAGCTGCGCATCCTGGCCGTCCTGGCCGATGAGCGCCTCGAAGCCTTCCCGGATGTGCCGACCTGCAAGGAAAGCGGCACCGATATCTCCATCGGCACCTGGCGCGGCATCTTCGTGCCGAAGCGCACGCCGGACGATGTGGTGCAGATCCTGCGCGAGGCTTCGCGCAAGACGGCGAACGAGCAGTCCTTCAAGGACACGCTGAAGAAGCTGAACCTGAACTGGGCCTATCTGGATGGCCTCGAGTTCGGTGAGCAGGTCAAGGCGCATAACGCCACCTTCGCCACCCTGATGAAGCGGATCGGCCTGGCCCGCTGACCGATCCAGGCCGCCCGCGACGCCCCTTCAAGGGTATGGCGGGCGGTCCCGGGCCCCGCATTCCAACGAGAACACGCCCCATGAGCAGTCTTCCCGCCGGCCAGGATCAGGCCGCCCAGGGCCAGACCGGTTTCGACCGGATGGCCCATTTGGTCATCGTGGCGCTGCTCTGCGCCATCTCCGCCGCCGTTATCGTCACCGCCTGGGGCTTCCCCGCGCCCATGCCGGGCAGCAGCGATGTCGGCGCCGCCCGCTTCCCGCTGATCTATGCCGTGGCGCTGCTGGGACTGACAGGCGTCCTGCTGGCACAGACCCTGGCGAAACCGGTGGTCGCCGCCGTGGCGCCGGCCGAGAAGCCGCATTACGCCCGCGTCGCCATTGGCATGCTACTGATGCTGCTGATGCTGCTGGCCATCGGCTACGTCGGCTATTTCCCCTCCGCATTCGTGCTGCTGATGGCGCTGATGTTCCTGATGGGGCAGCGCAGCCCGGTCTGGAACCCGGTGATCGCGCTGGCCATCACCACGATCATCTACTTCCTGTTCGACTACGCGCTGAACGTGCCGCTGCCGGCCGGCAGCCTGTTCGAATAACAGCACCGCCGGAATCATTCTCATGGAAAATCTGCAGCTGCTGCTGGGGGGCATGCAGACGCTGGCCTCCCACCCGATGGCCATCCTGCTCTCCATCTTCGGCGTCGCCGTCGGCATCGTCATCGGCGCGCTGCCGGGGCTGACGGCGACCATGGGTGTCGCCATCCTGCTTCCCTTTACCTTCGGCATGGATGCCGTCTCCGGCCTGCTGATGATCTCGGGCGTCTTCTTCGGCGGTGTCTATGGCGGCTCCATCACCGCTATCCTGCTGAAGATCCCCGGCACGCCCGCGGCGGCGGCGACGGCCATGGACGGCTATGCGCTGACGCAGAAGGGCAAGGCTGGCGTGGCGCTGGGTGTCGCCACCATCTCCTCCTTCATCGGCGGCACGATCAGCGTGATGATCCTGATCTTCCTGGCGCCGGTGCTGGCGAGCATCGCGCTGGAATTCAGCGCTTCCGAGACTTTCGCCCTGGCCTGCTTCGGCCTGTCCATCATCGCCAGCATTTCCTCGGGTTCCCTCGTGAAAGGGCTGATCGCCGGCTTCCTCGGCCTGCTGGTAGCTTCCATCGGGCTCGACCCGATGGGCGGCTTTCCCCGCTTCACCGGCGGCTATACCGAGTTGTTCAACGTGCCCTTTATCCCTGTGATGATCGGCCTCTTCGCCGCCGCCGAGGCCTTCAAGGCCATGGAGGGTTCCGAGCTGCGCACCACCGCGGCCGCCAAGCTGGGGCGGCTGATCCCGAATGGGGCGGAGTTCCGTGGGCTGATCGGCACCTTGCTGCGCTCCAGCGGCCTCGGCGCCTTCATCGGCGCGGTGCCGGGCGCGGGTTCCGACATCGCGGCCTATGTCAGCTACAACGAGGCGCGGCGCTTCAGCCGCAACCCGGAGAATTTCGGCAAGGGCGAGCTGGCCGGCATCTCGGCCTGCGAGGCCGGCGCCAATGCCTGCACGGGCGGCGCGCTGCTGACCATGATGACGCTGGGCATCCCAGGCGATGCCGTCACCGCCGTGATGATGGGCGCGCTGACGCTGCAGGGCCTGCAGCCAGGCCCGCTGCTGTTCAAGGACCACAGCGACCTGGTCTTCACCCTCTTCGCCGGCATGCTCTTCTGCTACGTGATGCTGCTGGTGCTGGGCCTGGGCTCGCTGCGCTTCATTGGCCGCGTGCTGATGATGCCGAAGTCGGTGCTGACGCCGCTGATCCTGGTGCTGTGCATCGTTGGCACCTATGCCATCAACAACAGCATCTTCGACATCGGCATCATGCTCGCGGCCGGCGTTGTCGGCTACTTCATGCAGCGCTGGGACTTCCCGGCCTCGCCCATCGTGCTGGCGCTGATCATGGGGCCGATGGCGGAAGCGAGCTTCCGGCGCGCCCTCTCCCTGTCCAACGGCAGCTACGACTTCCTCTGGACCCGCCCGATCACCGTGGGCCTGCTGCTGCTGGCGCTGGTGACGCTGCTGCTGCCCATCCTCCGGCAGCGCCGCCGGGCTTCTCCCACGGCGGCCCAGTCCGGCGTGGAGGTGTGAGCACCCTGGTCCGGGCCTCGGCCCGGACCGCCTGCCGCAGAGCATCCGCGGCCACTGGTTTCGCTTCCACCACAGCCATCTTTGACGGCACGCCTGGCGCCCTGGAACCACATCTCAGTACGTCAACGAGTACCGCTTTCGCTTTCCATGCGGTGCCATGCACGGCACAGATGAGCGGCGGCGGCCCGGGACCCGGGCCGCCGTGCCGCTTCATGACACACCAGCCAAGGAACCCTTGCCGATGACAACAGCCCGCCCCGGCCTGATCCGATCTGTCATGCGAGGGTTTCTGGACAGCGAGGCCTCTGGCGGTCTGGTGCTGATGGCGGTGGCGGCGCTGGCCATCCTGGTGGCCAATTCGCCACTGGCGGAAGCTTACTTCCACACGCTGCACCTTTATGTCGGCCCGCTCTCCGTCGCGCATTGGATCAACGACGCGCTGATGGCGGTGTTCTTTCTGCTGGTCGGCCTGGAGATCAAGCGGGAGATGCTGGACGGCCAGCTCTCCTCCTGGAGCCGCCGCGTGCTGCCCGGCGTGGCAGCGGCCGGCGGCATGCTGGTGCCGGCGCTGATCTACACCGCCTTCAACCACGGCAATGCCGAGGCGATGCGCGGCTGGGCCATCCCGACCGCCACCGACATCGCCTTCGCACTCGGCGTGCTGTCGCTGCTGGGCTCGCGCGTGCCGGCATCCCTCAAGGTGTTCCTGGCGGCGCTGGCCATCATCGACGACCTCGGCGCCGTAGTCATCATCGCGCTGTTCTACACCAGCAACCTGTCGCTGCCGGACCTGGCGGGTGCCGCGGTGCTGCTGGCCGTGCTGTACGGGATGAATCGCGGCGGCGTCCGCTCGCTGCTGCCTTACCTGCTGCTCGGCCTGGTGCTCTGGGTGCTGGTCTTCCGCTCCGGCGTGCATGCCACCGTGGCGGGCGTGCTGCTGGCGCTGACCATCCCGATCCAGAAGACCCCTGGCACGCCGGAAGCGCACGGCGATATCTCGCCCCTGCACAAGCTGGAACATGCGCTGAGCAAGCCTGTGGCCTTCATCATCGTGCCCATCTTCGGCTTCGCCAATGCCGGCGTGTCCTTCACCGGCATCTCCGGCGATGTGCTGCTGGCGCCGTTGACGCTCGGCGTGGCGCTGGGCCTGCTGCTGGGCAAGGTGGTCGGCGTGTTCGGCTTCTCCACCCTGATGATCCGTCTGAAGCTGGCGGACCTGCCGGCGGGGGCGAGCTGGAGGCAGTTGCTGGGCGTCGCCATTCTCTGCGGCATCGGCTTCACCATGAGCCTCTTCATCGGCCTGCTGGCCTTTGCCGAGCAGCCGCTGCTGCAGGCGGAGGTGAAGTTCGGCATCCTCGGCGGCTCCATCCTCGCCGGCCTGCTGGGCTACCTGCTGCTGAACGTGGTGAAGCGCGAGGCGATCCAGCCCGCCCGCGCCAGGGGCTGAACCCGCATCCGGCCTCGCCGCCCACGCGGGCGGGCGGCAACCGCTACTTCACCAGAAGATGCGGTTCTCGCCCGCATCGTAGTCACTACGCCATCCCACGGCAGGGCACGCTGAAGTTCCGCGATGATCCGCTGCGGCATCACCGGCGTTCCCTGCCTGCCGGGCTGGCTGGCCGAAGAAGCCATGCGCGACGCGATAAGGCGGCCCTTCGCGCCGCCCCTCCTCCAGCCGTGACAGCCCGTCACCGGCGGCAAGAAGCTGCTCCATCACCACCCCCGCCTCGCCCAGCAGCGGGTGATCCACCGGGAAGGTCCAGGAGAGGTTGCGGGGCTCCACGTCGATCTGGATGAAGGTCTGGCGCTCCGGGTTCAGCAGCGCCGGGTTCTCCCTGGCCGTGTCGAAGGCGGTCATCTTGGAGCCGGCGATCAGCACCAGGTCCGCCTCCGCCACGCAGGCATTGGCCACGGCGGCGCCGAAGACGCCGAGCGCCAGCGGATGCCGAAGAGCAGGTAGGCCAGTTGGTTGGCGGGGGAAAGGCTCTGGCCGAAGGTGGCGGTGACGTCATGCCTCTGCAGGCCGGCGGCCGTGAACGACCATGGTTTGCTCATCGTCCCCCTCTCCGGCATGCGTTATTTGATATATTCCATAATGGGCTGGCAGTGCATGTTAACAGTCGCCTTGCGTTGGTTCAGGATGGGATGAAGCAGAAGCAACAGGCCGCAGGCCCCGCCGCCGAAGGCCTCGATACGGTTGAGCGGAGTTCCCTGAGCAACCAGGCCTATCAGCAGATCCGGAAAGCGCTGATGGTGGGAGAGTTGAAGCCGGGCCAGAAGCTGAACGGACGCGAGATCGCGCTGCGGCTGGGCACCAGCCTGACCCCGGTGCGGGAGGCGCTGTTGCAGATGGTGGCGGAAGGCGTGCTGGAATTCCGGGCCGGCCAGTCCATCACCGTGCCCCAGCCGCCTCGCCGGGTTTATGCCGAGCTGCGCGGTATTCGCGTGGAAGTGGAAGGCCTCGCCGCCGAGCGCGCGGCACAGCGGATCAGCGCCGCCGGCATCGATGAACTGGCGGCACTGCATAACGAATTGGTGCGCGGCAAGGCGGAGCACGATTACGGCCTCGCGCTGCGTTGCAACGAGGCTTTTCACCTCGGCATCGCCCGCGAAGCCGGGATGCCGCGCCTCTACAGAGTGGTCGAAGGCCTGTGGGCGCAGAGTGGGCCTTTCCTCAACTCTCTCTACAATGGCCCGGAAGGCTGGCCGGCGGGTGACGACCCGCATACGCATGTTCTGGTGATGGAGGCGCTGCGTCGCCGCGATGGTGCCGCAGCGCGTGCCGCCATTGTCCAGGACATCGTGCGTGGCGGTGCCGGATTGCTGAGCCGCCTGCCTGAGTGACGTCCAAGGAAGGAGAAGCCGTGTCAGTTCCCGAAAGCATGCGCCATATCGAGGTTTCCGCGACCGGCGGGCCGGAGGCCCTACGGCTCGTCACCGGCCCTGTGCCTGCGCCGAAGCCGGACGAAGTGCTGCTGCGAGTCCTGGCGGCCGGCGTGAACCGGCCGGATGTGCAGCAGCGGCGCGGCCTTTATCCGCCGCCCCCCGGCGCCAGCCCTCTGCTAGGGCTGGAAGTGGCTGGCGAGATCATGGCCCTGGGCGGCGATGTCACCGGCCTGAGGCTGGGGGACCGCGTCTGCGCGCTAGCGAATGGCGGCGGCTATGCCGAATACTGCGCCGTGCCGGCGGCGCAGTGCCTTCCCTGGCCCAAGGGCTACGATGCCCTGCGTGCCGCCGCGCTGCCGGAAACCTATTTCACCGTCTGGGCCAACCTGTTCCAGATCGGCCGCCTCGCCAAAGGCGAGGCCGCGCTGGTGCATGGCGGCAGCAGCGGCATCGGCGTCACAGCCATCAAGCTGGCCAAGGCTTTCGGGGCGACGGTCTATGTGACCGCCGGCTCGGATGAAAAATGCGACGCCTGCCGCCGCTTCGGCGCCGATGCCGCCATCAACTACCGCAGCGCCAGCTTCGAGGAAGAGGTCAAGCGCCTGACCGGCGGGCGCGGCGTCGATGTGGTGCTGGACATGGTGGGCGCGGATTACGCCGCGGCCAATCTCCGCTGCCTCGCGCAGGGCGGGCGTCTGGTCGTCATCGGCTTCATGGGCGGGCGCATGGCGGAAGGGGTTGACCTGGCGCGCATCGCTTCCCGCCGGCTGACGATCACGGGTTCCACCATGCGGCCCCGCAGCACGGAGGAGAAAGGCGGCATCGCGGCGGAACTGCGCGCGCAGGTCTGGCCCCTGCTCGACCGTGGCGAATGCGCGCCGGAGATCCATGAGGTCCTGCCCCTGGCCGAAGCGGGCGCGGCGCACCGCCTGATGGAGGACAGCCAGCACATCGGCAAGATCGTGCTGCGCGTCAGCCCTGAATAAGAAAACAAGAACGCGGGGAGGAACGAACAAGAATGAAGATCATCACCGAAGGGGTGGAATTCCCTGAAGGCCCATCAGCATGCCGGATGGTTCCCTGCTGCTGGTCGAGATCGCGCGCCAGACACTGACGCGCGTGCTGCCGGAGGGCGGCTTCCGGCGCTGTCTACGTGGCGGCGCTGGAGAGTTGCACGTGATGAAGATCTCCCCCGATGGCTCGCGCGTCGTGCCGCACCGGTTGCCGGACATGCTGGTCACCAATCTCTGCTTCGGCAGCCAGGATCTCCGCAGCGCCTTTACCACCATGTCCTACGAAGGCCGGCTCTGCCAGATGAACTGGCACGAGCCGAGCCTCGCCCTGGCCTATGATTGGGACAGCAATGTTCAGGGCGCCCAGGCCTGCCGCAGGCAGCCGGCGGCAAAGCTCAGCACTGCCGGCACGGTGCTGCTGACCTTGTCCATGGTCAGGATGGCATGGGTCTGGTCGTTCAGGTCCAGGCGGATGACCTGGACGCCGTCCTGTTCCAGCCGGTCGGCATAGCGCAGCCCCTCTTCCCGCAGGGGGTCATGGCCGCAGGTCATCACCAGCGCTGGCGGCATGTCATGCAGGCTGGCGGCCCTGAGCGGCGAGGCCTGCCATTCCAGCCCCGCCTCCGCCGAAGGCAGATAATGGCCGATGAAGTAGCGCATGGTGGCTGGCGTCAGCACCATGCTCTCAGTCGGCGGCCCATAGCTGCCGGGGCGCAGCGCCAGGTCCATGGCGGGGTAGAAGAGCAGTTGGAACATGGCGCGCGGCACCGCGCCATCCCGCCCCATCAGCGCCAGAACGGCGGCGAGGTTGCCGCCGGCGCTGTCCCCGCCCAGCGCGATCCGCTCCGGGTCGATGCCCAGCGATGACGCCTGGCCCACCAGCCAGCGCAGCGCGGCGGCGCAATCCTCCACCGCGGCGGGATAAGGGTGCTCCGGCGCCAGGCGGTAATCCACCGCCAGCACGCAGGCCCCGAGTTCCCGCGCCAGCCGGCGGCACACCCAGTCATGCGTCTCCAGGCTGCCCAGCACCCAGCCGCCACCATGCATGAAGAAGAGGCAGGGCGAGCGTGCCGGCGCATCGGCAGGCCGGTAGAGGCGCACCGGCACCTCGATGCCGCCATCGGCGGCCCGCAGATCCTGGACGGAAGGCAGAACATCGCCCGGCGACTGCAAGGCCCGGGCGCGGGCCGCATGCGCCTTGCGGGCCTCGACGGGCGGCAGGCTCTCGTAAGTCGGGCTGTTGTTCTGCCGCATCAGTTGCAGCAGGTTGATCAGGTCCGGATGGAGCGCGGGCATCCTCTCTCCCTATGGCGAAGGGCCGCCGGGCAGCAACGCCCGGCGGCCTCGTGGCATGATTCCGATGGCAGGTGCTGCCGGCGCGCCCTTCTAGGCGCTGCGGTTGAAGCCTTCGTAACCCTTCTGCACCACTTCCTGGCAGATGCCGGCATAGCGGGCCATGCCACCGGCATAGGGCATGAAGACGCGCGGTTTGCCGGGGATATTCGCGCCCAGGTACCAGGAGGATTCCGCCAGAGGCAGCAGCGTCGCGCTGGCGGCCTCGTTGACATGCGCCACCCAGCCTTCCACCGCCGCCGGGTCCGCCTCGATCCGGTTCAGGCCCCGCTGGCGCATGTCGGCGATACAGCCGGTGATCCATTCCACATGCTGCTCGATGGCCACAGGCATGTTGGTCAGCACCGAAGGGCTGCCCGGTCCGGTGATGGTGAAGAGGTTGGGGAAGCCCGCCACCTGCAGGCCCAGATAGGTGCGCGGCCCCTCTGCCCAAGCTTCCTTCAATGCAAGGCCGCCACGCCCACGAATATCCAGCGCCAGCAGCGGCCCCGTCATGGCATCGAAGCCGGTGGCGAAAACGATGATGTCCAGCTGGTGCTCGCCATCCTGCGTGCGGATGCCGTCCGGCGTGATCTCCAGGATCGGCGAAGCCTTCACATCCACCAGCGTCACGTTGTCGCGGTTGAAGGTCTCGAAATAGTGGCTGTCGATCGGCGGGCGCTTGGTGGCGAAGTGGTGGTCCTTCGGCGTCAGCTTCTCCGCGACCTCAGGGTCCTTGACGATGCTGCGGATCTTGGCGCGGATGAATTCCGACGCCGTGTTGTTCGATTCCTTGTTGGTCAGGATATCGTTGAAGGTGGCGCGGAAGCGCATGCCGCCACGCTCCCAGGCGGCCTCGTAGCGGGCCAGCCTTTCCTCCTCCGACAGTTCCATGGCCGAGATGGGCGGCGGCGCGAAGGGATAGCCATTGGTGGTGGTGCGCGCCATCGCGCGGATGGAGGCGTAATCCGCCTTGATCTGCTGGCGCTCTTCCAGGCTCACCGCGCAATTGCGGGCGGGCACGCTGTAGTTGGCCGTGCGCTGGAACACCGTCAGATGCGCCGCCGCCTCCGCGATGACGGGCGCGGCCTGGATGCCGGTGGAGCCGGTGCCGATCAGGCCCACACGCTTGCCGGTGAAATCCACATCCTCATGCGGCCAGCGGCCGGTGTGGTACCACTGCCCCTTGAAGCTCTCCAGCCCCGGGATGCGCGGCACATTGGCCGAGGAGAGGCAGCCCACCGCCGTGATCAGAAAGCGCGAGCGCAGCCGCTCCCCAGCCTCTGTGGTGACCTGCCACAGCCCTTCCGCCTCATCGAAGGCAGCCTGGCTGACGCGGGTGTTGAACTGGATGCTGCGCCGCAGGTCGAACTTGTCGGCGACGAAATCGAGGTAGCGGCGGATCTCGAAATGCTTCGGGTAGCGTTCGCTCCAGTCCCATTCCTTCTGCAACTCGTCGGAAAAGGAGAAGGAATAGTAGTAGCTTTCGGAATCGCAGCGCGCCCCCGGATAGCGGTTCCAGTACCAGGTGCCGCCGACGCCTTCACCGGCCTCCAGCACCCTGACATTCATCTCCAGCTTGTCGCGCAGTGAATGCAGCTGGTACAGGCCGGCGAAACCCGCTCCAACGATGATCGCGTCGAGAACCGCCGAATCCCGGGCCACCGGCCGCTCGAGCGTCGCTTGCGCGCTGGTCATGATGCGCAACTCCCTGAAATGTTCTTGCTTTGCTTCGGACGTCTTGGGCCCGGTGCGCATGAGCATCCGCCAGGGCCTGCTGGAACGTTAGGGGCTTGCCCCCGGCTCGGCAATTTCCGAAGCTTCCAAGCAGATGTGAATTTTCGTCACAGGAGATGGCGTGGACCGTCTGGGGGAGATGCTGGTCTTCGTGCGCGCGGTGGAGGATGGCGGCTTCTCCGCCGCCGGCCGCTCCCTCTCGCTCTCGCCTTCCGCCGTCAGCAAGCTGATCGCGCGCCTGGAGAACCGCCTGGGCGTGGTGCTGTTCAACCGCTCCCTCCGCAGCCTGGCCCTGACGCCGGAAGGCGAGGCCTTCTACCCCGCCGCCCGCCGCGCCATCTCGGCGGTGGAAGATGCGGAGGCCATGGCCGTCACCGGCGTGGCGGCACATGAGGTGCTGCGCATCCGTTCCGTGCCCACCTTCGCGGTGCACAAGCTGGCGCCGCTGGTGCCCCGTTTTCGCCGCCAGCATCCAATGCTTCGGCTTGAATTCCTGCTCAGCAACGAGCCAGGAAATCTGCTGGAAGGTGGTGTCGATGTAGCGATCTCCATCGGCCATCTGCCGGACTCTTCCCTGGTGGCACGGCCGGTCATGGATATGTGCTGGGTCATCTGCGCCGCGCCGGCCTACCTGGAGGAGCACGGCATGCCGGCCAGCCCCGCCGAGCTGGCCAACCGGGAATGCCTGAACTTCAACAAGCAGATGCCCTGGAGCACCTGGACATTGCAGGACGGCGGGCGCTCGCCTCAGCGCATCCGCGCGCGAGGCAGCGTCACCGCCAATCAGGGGCAGATGCTGATGGCACTGGCGCTATCCGGGGCCGGCATCGCGCGGCTGGCGGATTTCCAGATCGCCTCGCATCTGGCCGCCGGGCGCCTGGTCAGGCTGTTTCCCGACCACGACGCGCTGATGAAGGATACGATCTATGCCGTCTATCAAAGCAAGCGCCACCTGAGCCAGCGGGTGCGGGTCTTCCTTGATTTCCTGGAAGCGTCCTTCTCCCGCCAGCCATGATGGCCGGCTGTCCTAGTCCGCCACGGCCATGGGCTGCGCCGCCTCTTCTCGTGGCGCGATCAGCGCGTCCAGGGCAAGGGCGCCCTCCTCCCGCACCAGGAACGGATTGATCTCGACGCTGGCGACGGAATCCTCATGCGCCACCGCGAATTCCGAGATGTGGCACAGCGCATCCACCAGGGCGCGGCGGTCCAGCGGGCGGGAACCGCGCCAGCCTTCCAGCAGCCTTGCCCCCTTCACGGCATCGATCAGCGCTTCCGCCCGCGCCGGGGTAAGCGGCGCGGTGGCGAAGGCCACGTCGCTGAAGAGTTCCACAGCCACGCCACCGAGCCCGAACATCACCATGGGCCCGAAGACCGGGTCGCGCTGCACGCCGATGATGGTCTCCAGGCCGCCGCGAACCATCGGCGCGACCAGGACACCGTCGAGCCGGGCCGAGGGCTTCGCCGCCTTCGCGCGGCGCAGCAGCTCGTGGAAGCCTTCGGTGACCGACGCGGCGTTGGCCAGGTTCAGCAGCACACCGCCGACCTCGGTCTTGTGCGGAATATCGGCGGACAGGATCTTCATCACGACCGGATAGCCGAGCATTTCGGCCGCGGCCTGTGCTTCCTCTGGGCTGGCACAGGCATGTTCGGGCAGCACCGGGATGCCGGCGGCGCCGAGCACGGCCTTGGCCGCGGCCTCGTTGCCGGCTTCCAGGCGCAGGGGCGCTGCCCTCGCCACGTCCGGGGCCGACATGGCCGCCTGTTGCAGGATGCGCGAGAAGGTGGCGCCGGCCACGGCCTTCACCGCCCGCGTCGGGTCCTCGAAGACCGGAATACCCAGGGCTTCCAGCCTCAGGCGGATCTCCTCCACATGCGTCATGACCGCCACGACCAGGCGGTCGGGGAAGTTCCGCCGCAGCGCCGCCAGCGACTGCTCCAGCGGCGGGAAGCGTTCCAGGTTGCGGCCGAGATGCGCCATATAAGCCATGACGGTGCCGAGATCGGCGCCGCGCATCATCTCCTGGCTGATGCCCTCGAAGATCTGCAGGCCACGGTTGAGCTGCGCCGTGGTGTCGATCGGGTTTCGCCCGCCCGCCACTGGCTGGATCTCAAGGATGGCTTCCATTGTGGCAGCCGGCATTGGCGGCAGCGCCAGCCCGGCCCCGATGCAGGCATCCGCCATCAGGACGCCAATGCCGCCGGAGAGGGTGAGGATACCCACATCGCGCGAAGGCGGCCGTGGCCCGGTGGCGCAGACATAGGCGATGTCGATCATCTCCTCGATGGAAGCGGCGCGATAGGCGCCGCATTCCCGGAAGACGGTGTCGATGATCCGGTCCTCGCCGGCCAGGGAGCCGGTATGGGTGGCCGCCGCCGCCGCGCCCGCCTCGGTGCTGCCGACCTTCATGATGACCACGGGCTTCCGGGCCGCCGCTGCCTTCAGCAGCGCACGGCGCAGCTTCCCACCATCCTGGCACCCTTCCAGCGCGGCGCAGATGACGGTGGTGCCCGCATCCTCAACTAGGTAGTCGATGCAATCGGCGACATCGAGATCCGCCTCGTTGCCGGTGGCGATGGCACGGCTGATGCCCAGGCCACGGAAGCTGGCGGCGGCATAGACATGGGAGCCGTAGGCGCCGCTCTGGGTCGCGACGCCGATGCGCCCCGGCCCGGGACGCGCGGTGTCCAGCAGGCTGGAGAAAGTGCCAAAGAAGCCATCCGCCGGGCTGATGCTGCCCAGGGCATTGGGGCCAGTGAAGCGCATGCCGTGGCGGCGGGCGATCCGCACCAGTTCCTCCTGCATCGCGGGGCCTTCGCCGCCTTCCTCGGCAAAGCCGGAGGAGAGGATCTGCACCTGCAGGATGCCCTTGGTGGCGCAATCTTCCAGCGCCCTGGCCACCAGCGGTGCCGGCAGCACGATCAGGGCGCTGTCCGGCACCTCAGGCAGGCCCAGCACGCTTGGCCAGGATGGGTGTCCCTGCACGGGCTTGCCGCTGAGATTGATGGGGAAGATGCGCCCGGAATAGCCAAAGCTCGTCAGGTGGCGCAGCACGCGCCCGCCCAGCTTGGCCGGGTCGCCTGAGGCGCCGACCACGGCAATGGAACCCGGGCGGAACAGCTTCTCAAGCCTGTGCACCACTCATCTCCCCTTCACCTGTCATGGCTGGCTGGCGCCGGTGGCGGCCTGGAATGCGGCCCGCGCCGGCGCCGTGGCATCAAGGACGCGCCGGACGCACGCCATTCGGGTCATTGCGCTCATCCACCCGCGCCTCGTAGGTCAGGCCGGCACGCATGGCCCAGAGCGCCTTCTGGATGTAAAGCGGCACCACCGCGCCATCCTCGATGACGATGCGGCTCGCTTCCCGCAGCAGGGCCTCCCGCTTGGCATCATCCAACTGGATCTCGGCATCCTCCAGTTTCCGGTCCATCGCCGGGTTGGAATAGCGGATGCGGTTGGCCGCGCCTCGCCCCTTCCCGGCATCGACCGTGCTGAAGACGGAACTCAGCAGCACCGAGACTTCGCCGGTGGAGTTGCCCCAGCTCAGCAGCGCCGCTGGCATCTCGCGCCGCGTGGCGCGGCCGATGAAGGCGGCATAGGGCTGCGCCTCCACCGTGGTGCGCACGCCGATGCGCGTCCACATCTGCCCCACGGCCTGCACCACCCGGGCATCGTTCATGTAGCGGTCGTTGGAACCGGCCAGGGTCATCTGGAAGCCCTGCGGATAGCCGGCCTCGGCCAGCAGCTTCCTGGCCGCCTCCGGCTCGGCGGCGGGAACGGGAAGGTCGGGGATATGGCTGTAGCTGCCGGGCGGCATGAACTGCCCCGTGGGCACGGCCATGCCCTGCATCACCCGGTCCACCAGGGCCTGCCGGTCGATGGCCAGCGACAGCGCCCGGCGTACACGCGGGTCGGCCAGCGGGTTGCGCTCCAGCGGTGCGCCGGCATGGTCGGCCAGCAGCGGCACCTGCCCTTCGCGCGTGGCGTCGAGAGTGATGTACATGCTGCGCAGGCTGGTGGTTTCCGCCACGTGGAAGCGGTTGTCCTTGCGGATGCGGTCCATGTCGCCAGTCGGGATCTGGTCGATGAAATCGACATCGCCCGCCATCAGCGCCGCCATGCGCGCGCCGCTGTTGGTGATGAAGCGGTAATTGACCTGCGCCCAGTGCGAGGCCTCGCCCCAATAGTTGCTGTTGCGGGCAAAGACGATGCGGTCTCCCGGCGTATAGGACACCAGCCGGAAAGGGCCGGTGCCGATGGCCAGCTTGCCATTGTTGAAGTCCGCCGTGGCGGCATTGGCGTGGATCTGCCGGCTCAGCATCATCACCTGGCTGAAATAGACCGGCAGCAGCGGGTAAGGGCCGTTGGTCCGCAGGCGAATGGTCTGCGCATCCACCACCTCCACGCCCCGCACCGGACGGACATGGGTGCTGAAGGAGGCGCCGGGCCCGCTGATCTGCGGAATACGCTCCAGCGTGAAGGCCACATCATCGGCCGTGAAGGGCGCGCCGTTGTGGAATGTCACGCCGGGGCGCAGCTTGAACTCCCAGCCGTCGTCGCCCAACGGCTTCCAGCTCTCCGCCAGACCAGGCCGCATCCGCGCCTGCGCATCACTGATGATCAGCGCGTCAAACAGCATCTGCGACACTTCGCTGTTGGAGCGGAGCTGGTGGTAATGCGGATCAAGCGAGGAGACGGGCGAGCCCATCCCCATGGTCAGGGTCTGCGCCGCCGCGCCGGTCGGCAGGGTCAGAATGGCGAGCAACAGGCGGCACGTTTGGCGGGCCCGGCCTTTCGGCCAATCCTGACGAAACATCGGATGATTCCTCCAGCGGCACCCTTGAGGGTGCTCTCCGCACGACCGCAGACCGACCGATCGTTCGGTAGCAGCCTATGCCGCTTCCGTCCTGCCCCGCAAGGCGCCGCGGCGGCCTGCTTTTGGTTGCGTGGTAAAAACCCGGAACGATACTGTCGCTCACAAACCGACCGGACGGTCGGGAAGGGAAGGACGGCCAGCACGGCCGCCAGAAAAGGAAACGCCATGATAGTGCTGAAGATCTGGCCTGCGCCCTCATGCCTCCTCCAGGAGGCTGGCCGATGAGCGCCGGCATCTCGCGCCGCTTGGCCATGGCGGGGGCGGCGGGCATGGCTGCTACTTTGCGCATAGGTCCTGTGCAGGCGCAGGCCTATCCGGCCCGGTCCATCCGCATGGTGGTGCCCTTCGTGCCGGGCGGCGGCGCCGATGCCACGGCGCGCTTCGTGGCGGCTCCCCTGGGGGCCGAGCTGGGGCAGTCCATCGTCATCGAAAACCGGGGCGGCGCCGGGGGCGCCATTGGCACGGCCGCCGTGGCACAGGCCCCGGCCGATGGCTACACGCTGCTCTATGGCACGCCAGGACCGCTGATCACCAACCCGATCCTGATGCCCTCCCTGCCCTATGACGCGGCCGCCGATTTCGCGCCGGTCAGCCTGCTGACGCGTGGCGCCTACCTGATGGTGGTGAACCGGGATGTGCCGGCGCGGACGGTGGCGGAGGTGATCGCGCTCGCGAAGTCCCGTCCGGGGCAACTTTCCTATGCCAACTCCGGCATCGGCGCCGGGAGCCATCTGGCCGGGGAGCTTCTTTGCATGGAAGCGGGGCTGCGGATGACTCATGTGCCCTATCGCGGCACCGGCCTGGCGGTGCAGGACGTGGCGAGCGGCCGTGTCACCATGTCCATCGACACCTATGGCGCCATGATCCCGCTGATCCAGGCCGGCAACCTGCGCCCGATCGCGGTGACCAGCGCGCGGCGGATGCCGGAGCTGCCGGATGTTCCCACCATCGGGGAAACGCTGCCCGCCTTCGAGGTGACGGTGGTGAACTATATCTGCGTCCGCAGCGGCACGCCCCGGCCGATCATCGACCGGCTCAATACCGCCCTGGTCAAGGTTCTTGCCGATCCTGGCCTCAAGGAAGCCATGAGGCTGGCGGGCAGCAGCCCCCCGGTTTCCAGCACACCGGAAGAGCTTGGCGAGATCCTGAACTCGGAATCCATGAAGTGGCGCAGAGTGATCGACAAGGCTGGCATCCGCGTGGAATAAACCATCCGGTACGTCATGCCGGGCCGGGCCGCAGGTCCTTCGCGGCATGACAGACCCTTGCCCTCCGGCCGGGGTACGGGCGGAAGGGCACTGTCGTGGCGGTTGGAAGCGATTTGGCTCTGGCTGCCAGTGGATCTATAGGCGCCCCGCTTCAGGGGACGAGTTGATCCAGTGCCACTATCCTCCGCCACACCTCCGACACTTCTCCGCATCTCGGGCCTTACGGTGCGTTTCGGCGACTTCACCGCGGTGGAAGGCCTGGACCTCACGGTGGCGCCGGGGGAGACGGTGGCGCTGGTGGGGGAAAGCGGTTCCGGCAAATCCGTGACCTCCCTGGCGGTGACACGCCTGATCGACCACGCGGGCGGCCGGATTGTATCCGGGCAAATCAAGTTCCAGGATCGCGAGGGGCGCCTGCGCGACCTGACCGCCGAGACGCCGGAAGCCATGCGGCGCCTGCGCGGCCCGGAGATCGCCATGATCTTCCAGGAGCCCATGACCAGCCTTAACCCGGTGCTGAAGGTCGGCGAGCAGATCACCGAGGCCATCCGGCTGCACCAGGGAATGGACGGTGCCGCCGCGCTGGCGGAGGCCAAGCGGCTGCTGGAGAAGGTCCGCATCCCCGAGGCGGCGCGGCAGCTTGAGCGTTACCCTTTCCAGATGTCCGGCGGCATGCGCCAGCGCGTGATGATCGCCATGGCGCTCTCCTGCCGTCCGCGCCTGCTGATCGCGGATGAGCCGACCACGGCGCTGGACGTCACCGTGCAGGCGCAGGTGCTGCGGTTGATCCGCTCCCTGCAGCAGGAAACCGGCCTGGGCATGATCTTCATCACCCATGACATGGGCGTGGTGGCCGAGATCGCGGACCGCGTGGTGGTGATGCGCCGGGGCAGGAAGGTGGAGGAAGGCGAGGTCAACCGCATCTTCGCCGCGCCCTCGCACCCCTATACCAAGCGGCTGCTGGATGCCGTGCCGGTGCTGGGCAGCCTGGCGGAGCAGCCCCTGCCCGTGCCCTTCCCCATGCCGGAGGCGCCGGCGCCGCAGCCGCTGGATACCGTGCGGCCCGAGGCCGAGCCGGTGCTGGAACTGCGTGGGTTGACCACCCGCTTCGACGTGCGGCGCGGCTGGCTGGGCAAGGTCGCCGGGCGCATCCATGCCGCCGAGCAGGTCAGCTTCAGTATTCGCCCGGGTGAAACCCTGGCGGTGGTGGGTGAATCCGGCTGCGGCAAATCCACCACCGGGCGCTCCATCATCCGGCTGGAACAGCCGCAATCCGGCGAGATCCGCTTCGCCGGAGAGGATGTGACGGTGCTGGACCGTCAGAAGGAAGCCCGGCTGCGTCGCGGGGTGCAATTCATCTTCCAAGACCCCTTCGCCTCGCTGGACCCGCGCCTGACGGTGGGCTTCTCGGTGGCCGAGCCGATCCTGACGCATAACCTGCTGCAAGGCCGCGCGGTGCAGGACCGGGTGGCGCAGCTGCTGACCCAGGTGGGCCTCGGCCCCGAACATGCCCGCCGCTACCCGCATGAACTCTCCGGCGGCCAGCGGCAGCGCGTCTGCATCGCCCGCGCCCTGGCTTCCGAGCCGCGCCTGATCATCGCCGACGAGGCCGTGGCGGCGCTGGATGTCTCCATCCGCGCCCAGGTGGTGAACCTGATGATGCGGCTGCAGCAGGAGATGGGGCTGGCTTATCTCTTCATCTCGCATGATATGGCGGTGGTGGAGCGCATCAGCCACCGGGTCGCGGTCATGTACCTGGGCCAGGTGGTGGAGATCGGGCCTCGTCAGGCCGTCATGAACGACCCGCAGCATCCCTATACCAAGCGGCTGCTGGCGGCCGTCCCGGTGCCTGACCCCGCCCGGCGCGGCCATGACCGCGGCCTGGACGACAGCGAGGTGCCAAGCCCGCTGCGCCGGCCGGACGACCCGCCGGAAGTGGCACCGCTGGTGCCTGTCGGCCCTGACCACTATGTCGCGCGGCACCGTATCGGCGGCCTGTATTGAACAAGGAGGACCCCGTGACCCATTCTCCCTCTCTCCCCCGGCGCAGCCTGATGGCGGCGCTGGGCGTCACCGCCGCCCTGCCCTGGCTGGGACATGTGACGCCGGCCCAGGCCGCCGCCAATGACCTGGTCGTGGGCGTGCCGGACAACCTGACCGGGCTGGACCCGGCGGATGTCAACGACACGCTCTCGCAATCCGCCTGCCGGCTGATGTTCCAGGGCCTCTATGGCTTCGACGCCGACATGAAGCTCGTCCCCGTGCTGGCCGAGAGCTACGAGGCGGATGAGGCGGCCAAGGTCTTCACCTTCAAGCTGCGCCAGGGCGTCACCTTCCATGACGGCACGCCCTTCGACGCCGAGGCGGTGAAGGTGAACTTCGAGCGCGTCGCCAACCCCGAGAACCGCCTGAAGCGCCAGAGCCTGCTGGCCATGCTCGACCGTGTCGAGGTGGTGGATCCGCAGACCGCGCGCGTTCACCTGAAGGAGCCCTTCGGCGCCTTCGTGAACACCATCGCCCACCCGGCCGGCATGATGCTGAGCCCGAAGGCCATCGCGCAGTTCGGCAAGGAGATCAACCGCAACCCCGTCGGCACCGGCCCCTTCACCTTCGTCTCCTGGAACGCCGACACGCTGCGCACCAAGAAGAACGAGAAGTATTGGCGCCAGGGCCTGCCCAAGGTGCAGAGCGTGACCTTCCGCTCCGTTCCCGAGAATGGCGCGCGCATCGCCATGCTGCAGGCCGGCGAAGCGCAGTTCATCTACCCGCTGCCGACCGAGATGGCGCCGGTGGTGCAGCGCAGCCCGAATGTCGAGATCGTGGACAGCCCCTCGATCATCGCGCGCTATGTCTCGATGAACTGCATGCAGAAGCCGTTCAACGATGTGCGCGTCCGCCAGGCGCTGAACCATGCGGTGAACAAGGAAGCCTTCGCCAAGATCGTCTACAACGGCTTCGCCGTGCCGCTGGACGCGCCGATCCCGGCTAAGCTGGGCTTCTACAGCAAGCAGGACCCCTATCCCTACGACGTCGCGAAAGCCAAGAAGCTGCTGGCCGAGGCCGGCTACCCGAACGGCTTCGAGACGGAGATGTGGGCCAACAACAACACGCTCTCCCAGCGCGGCATGCAGTTCATGCAGCAGCAGCTGGCGGCCGTGGGCGTGAAGGTCACCGTGCTGCCGATGGAAGCGGGCGTGCTGAACGACCGCATCTGGTCCGTGCAGAAGCCGGAAGACGCCCAGCTCAAGATGTACTACGGCGGCTGGTCCTCCTCCACCGGCGATGCCGACTGGGGCCTGCGTCCGCTGCTGTGGGGCCAGGGCTATCCGCCCAAGCTGTATAACACCGCCTATTACAGCAACCCCGAGGTGGACAAGGCGCTGGAAGCCGCCATTGCCACGGCTGACCCGGCCAAGCGCGAGGAATTCTACAAGCAGGCCCAGGCGCTGATCTGGAAGGATGCGCCCTGGATCTTCCTGGGCGTGGAGAATGTGCTGTCGGCCAGGAGCAAGCGCCTGAGCGGGCTGCACCGTCTCCCTGACGGCGGGTTGCTCATCGAGGAAGCGGCTCTCTCCTGATGCTTGGCTACGCCCTGCGCCGTTTGGCTGGCGCCGTGCCCGTTCTGGTCGCGGTGTCGATCTTTGTGTTTGCCTTTGTCCGCCTGCTGCCGGGCGATCCGGCGCGCCTGGTGGCCGGGCCGGACGCGACGGCGCAGGACGTGGCCCTGGTCCGGGAGGAGATGGGCCTGGACCGCCCGATCTGGGAGCAGTACCTGCGCTATCTCGGCCAGACGCTCCAGGGCGATCTCGGCCGCTCCACCAAGACCAAGCTTCCGGTGGCCGAGGAAATCGGCCAGCGCTTCATGCCGACCTTCTGGCTGACGGTGGTGGCCATGCTTTGGGCGACCGTGATCGGCGTGCTGATCGGCGTGATCTCGGGCGTGAAGCGCGGCAAGTGGCAGGACAGGCTCGGCATGGTCTTTGCCGTGTCGGGCATCTCCTTCCCCTCCTTCTGGATGGGGCTGCTGCTGATCAACATCTTCTCGGTGCGGCTGGGCTGGCTGCCCACCGGTGGCTACACCGATTGGAAGAGCCTGATCCTGCCTTCCTTCACCCTGGGCACCACTGTGGCCGCCATCCTGGCCCGCTTCTCCCGCTCCGCCTATGTCGAGGTGGCGCAGGAGGATTACGTGCGCACCGCGCGCATGAAGGGCGTGCCGGAGCGGCGGGTGGTCTGGCACCACACGCTGCGCAACGCGTTGATCCCGGTCATCACCATGACGGGGCTGGAATTCGGCTCGCTGCTGGGCGGCGCCATCGTCATCGAGACGGTCTTCGCCTGGCCCGGCCTGGGGCGGCTGCTGATCGACAGCGTCTCCTACCGCGACTACCCCGTGATCCAGGCGCTGATCCTGCTCTTCGCCCTGGAATTCGTGATCATCAACATCGTCGTGGATCAGCTCTACGCCGTCGTGAACCCGGAGATCCGCCTGCGATGAGCGAGACCCGCATGGAGGATATCACCGACACGGATCTCGACAGCGGCACCGCCGTGCCGCTGGAGATCCGCTCCCCCCTGGCCGAGTTCTGGCGCCGGCTGCTGCGCCAGCGGGTCGCGCTGGTGGCGGGCCTGCTGATCCTGGTGGTGATCGTGGCGGCCATCGCCGCGCCCTGGATCGCGCCCTTCGACCCGGCGGAGCCGGACTACAACAATGTCCTCGCCGGTCCCTCCGCCCTGCACTGGGCGGGGACGGATGCCTATGGCCGCGACATCTTCAGCCGCATCATCTGGGGCGCCCGCATCTCCATCTCCGTGGGCTTCCTTTCGGTGCTGCTGGGCGGGGTGCTGGGCGTGACCTTGGGCCTGGTCAGCGGCTTCTTCGGCGGCTGGGTGGACAGCCTGATCATGCGGCTCTGCGACGTGATGCTGGCCTTCCCCGGCATCCTGCTGGCCATCGCCGTCGTGGCGCTTCTGGGGCCGGGCGTGGCGAACGTGATCTATGCCGTCGCGGTCTTCAGCATCCCCATCTATGCCCGCGTGGTGCGCGGCAGCACCCTGGCGGTTAAGCAGACGCTTTACGTGCAGGCGGCGCGCAGCATTGGCGTGAAGGGACTGAAGCTGGTGCTGCGGCATATCCTGCCCGGCACCCTGCCCGGCATCATCGTCACCACCTCGCTGCGCATGGGGACGGCGATTCTGGTGGCGGCGGGGCTGAGCTTCCTCGGCCTCGGCGCGCAGCCGCCCTCCCCGGAATGGGGCGCCATGCTGGCGGATGGGCGTTCCTACCTGGGCGTTGCGGATCACCTGACCTTCTTCCCCGGTCTGGCGATCTTTCTGATCGTGCTGGCCTTCAACCTGCTGGGCGACGGGCTGCGCGACGCGCTGGACCAGAAGCTGCGGCCCTGAGGACGGGTCATGAAGATCTATATCTCGGCCGATATCGAGGGCGTCGCCGGCGTCGTCTCTCCGCAGCAGGGGCAGCCGGGCAACCCTGAATACGAGCGGGCGCGGCGGCTGATGACCGAGGAGGTCAGCGCCGCCATCGACGGCGCCTTTGCCGGCGGCGCCACCGAGGTGCTGGTCAATGACAGCCACGGGCCGATGACCAACATCATCCCCGAATTGCTGGACCCGCGGGCGGAGCTGATCCTCGGCAAGCCCAAGGCGGCGAATATGTGCGCCGGGCTGGATGCCAGCTTCGGAGGCGCCTTCTTCCTCGGCTACCACACTGGCGCGCGCCGCCAGGGTGTGCTGGCGCATACGGTGAACGGCTTTGCCTTCGGCGCCATCCGGGTGAATGGCCAGCTCTGCTCGGAGGCCACGCTGAACGGTGCTTATGCCGGCAGCATGGGCGTGCCGGTGCTGCTGCTCTCCGGCGACGACCGCACAGCCGAGGAATGCGGCGAACACTTCCCGCAGGCGCATCGTGTCATCACCAAGCAGGCGCTGGGTGCCCGCGCCGCCCGCGCCATCGCCCCCAGCCTGGCGCGGGAGCGCCTGCGCGCGGCGGCGGAAGCGGCGGTACGCGAGGCCGGCACGGCATCGCTCCAGCCTTTCGTCATGCCGGGTCCCTTCCGGCTGGAGATCACGCTGACCAGCCCGGCCCTGGCCGATCTGGCAGCCATCATTCCCGTCGCACAGCGACTGGATGCTGTTTCCGTGGCCTTTGACGCTCCCGACATGGCGGGCGTGCTTGGCTGGGTGAACACAGTCTCCGCCCTCTCGGCCTTTCTGCGCTGAAGCGGTGCCGCAGGGCAGATCGCGTCATGGCTGTGCCGCGGAAGGGTTCATCCACCGCTGCCACAGCGAACTTCTGTCTGATTCCGAACTGAATCACCAAACCACGTGTGACGTGATCTCGCGCTCACCACCCGGCCGTCCCCCTGCCGCGAGCACATCCGGTTGTTCCCAGCCGGATGGTGAGGCGCGGGGCGCCGGTATGGTCAATTCGTGCCATTGGCGATACTTCCTCCGCCGGGCGGCGCCTGCCGGCCCCAGTGACCGGAGGAGAATGCATGGAAGCCGTTTCGTTCGACACGCGGCAGAATCTCATCGGCGGTGAATGGCGCGAGCCCCTGGGCCGCGAAACCATGCCGCTGCTGAATCCCTCCGATGGAACACGCCTCGCCGAGATCGCGCGCAGCGACGCCGGTGATATCGACCGCGCCGTGGCCGCCGCGCAGGAAGCCCGCCGTGGCGCCTGGGGCCGCATGACGGCCACCGAGCGCGGCCGCCTGCTTTCCATCATGTCCCGCATCGTGCTGGAGCGGGCGGATGAGCTGGCGCGGCTGGAAGCCCTGGATGTCGGCAAGCCGCTGCGCCAGGCCAAGGCGGATGCGCTGGCCCTGGCGCGCTACCTGGAGTTCTATGCCGGCGCCGCCGACAAGCTGCATGGCGACACCATCCCCTATCTGGATGGCTATACCGTGCTGACGATCTATGAGCCGCTGGGCGTCACGGGCCATATCGTACCCTGGAACTACCCGATGCAGATCATCGGCCGTTCCGTCACCGCCTCGCTGGCCATGGGCAATGCGGTCGTGATCAAGCCGGCGGAGGAAGCCTGCCTCACCGCCCTGGCCTATGCGCGCATCGCCGAGGAAGCGGGCTTCCCGGCCGGCGCCATCAACATCGTCTCCGGCACCGGCGAGGAAGCCGGCGCGGCCCTGGCGGCGCATCCCGGCATCAACCATATCTCCTTCACCGGCTCCGTGGTGGTCGGCGGGCTGGTGCAGGCGGCGGCGGCGAAGAACGCCGTGCCGGTGACGCTGGAGCTTGGCGGCAAGTCGCCGCAGATTGTCTTCGCCGACGCGGACCTCGACGCCGCCCTGCCCTTCCTGGTCAATGCCGGCATCCAGAACGCCGGGCAAACCTGCTCCGCCGCCTCCCGCATCCTCGTGCAGCGCTCGGTGCATGACCGTGTGCTGGCCGCCATGGCGGAGCGCTACAGCGCTCTCCGCGTCGGCACCGCCATGTCCGACCTCGACATGGGGCCGCTGGTCTCTGGCCGGCAGCAGGAGATCGTGCAGGGCTACCTGGACGCCGCCCGGCAGGATGGGCTGGAAATCGCCGCCCAGGGCCGCATCGGCGCCGAGGCGCCCTCCGGTGGCTACTACGTGCCGCCGACTCTGGTCTCCGGCGCGCAGGGCAGCAGCCGGCTGGCGCAAGAAGAGATCTTCGGCCCGGTGCAGGTCGTCATTCCTTTCGAGGATGAAGCCGAGGCGCTGCGCCTCGCCAATGGCACCGACTATGGCCTCGTCGCCGGTGTCTGGACGGCCGATGGCAGCCGCGCACTGCGCATGGCGCGCGGCATCGAGACCGGGCAGGTCTTCGTGAACAACTACGGCGCCGGCGGCGGCGTGGAACTTCCCTTCGGTGGCGTCAAGCGCTCCGGCCACGGGCGCGAGAAGGGGTTCGAGGCGCTCTACAGCTTCGCTTCGCTGAAGACCATCGCGATCCGGCACGGCTGACCTATCAGGCGGCGCGCGGCCTGAGGGCCGGGCGCCGCCACCATGGGCCAGGCCGCTGCCCTCATCCGTGAACAAAGCGCCGATACGGGAAATGTCGTAATCGAGCTTCCGTTTGTTCAAAAGGAACAATCGGACCCTTCTCCACGTCCTGCTCCTATCGACGCTGGGACCAATCCGCTTCAAAATCTGTCCCGCCGGCGCTGTGCCGGAGTGAAAGCAAGCTTATTTTAGGGGAAACGCCATGGCTGCAGCCTATGGCCAGACACCTGCCTCAGGCAGTTCGCCAAGCGTGAAGAGTGATGTCGAGCGCAGTGCCATGCGAAAGATCGCGTGGCGCCTGCTGCCGTTTCTGATCATCTGCTACTTCGTCTCATACCTGGACCGGGTGAATGTCGGCTTCGCCGGCCCGGCCATGCGCGCCGATCTCGGCCTCTCAGCCACAGCCTTCGGCACCGCCGCCGGCATTTTCTTCCTGGCCTATTTCGTCTTCGAGGTGCCAAGCAACCTGGCGCTGAACCGCTTCGGCGCCAGGATGTGGATCGCCCGCATCATGGTCACCTGGGGCCTGCTGTCCGGTGCCCAGGCCTTCGTGGTGGGTGAAACCAGCTTCAATATCATCCGGGTGCTTCTCGGGGCTGCGGAAGCGGGCTTCTTCCCTGGCGTGATCTTCTATCTCACGCTGTGGTTCCCCTCGGCCTATCGCGGGCGGATCGTCGGCTGGTTCATGTTCGCCATTCCGTTCTCCTCCGCGCTCGGCTCGCCGGTTTCCGGCTATCTGCTGAACATGGACGGCATCTGGGGCCTGCATGGCTGGCAGTGGATGTTCATCGTCGAGGCCATTCCCGCCATCCTGCTGACCTTCGGCGTGCTGTGGTACCTGACGGACCGGCCCTCCGAGGCGAAGTGGCTGACCCAGGCGGAGAAGGACTGGCTGGAAGGCACGCTGCGTGAGGAAGAGCGCCAGCGCGAGGCCGTGGTGCGCTACGAATGGTGGCAGACGCTGCTGAACCCGCGCGTCATCGGCTATGGCCTGGTCTACCTGGGGCTGGTCTCGCCGCTCTATACCCTGGGCTTCTTCCAGCCGCAGATCATCAAGGCGCTGGGCGAGGTTTCCAATGTCCAGCTCGGCTTCCTCAACGCCTTCCCCTATGCGGTGGGCGCGGTGACCATGGTGCTCTGGGGCTTCTTCTCCGACCGCCTGCAGGAGCGGAAGTGGACCACGATCTTCGCCGCCGCCTGCGCCACGGCCGGGCTGCTGATCGCGGCCAGCAATGACGGGCTGGTGCTGAAGCTGCTGGGCTTGGCCCTGGCCAGCTACGGCATCTTCGCGGCGCTGCCGATCTTCTGGTCGTTGCCTACCGCTTTCCTCAGCGGCACCGCCGCCGCGGCGGGCATTGCCTGGATCAATTCCGTCGGCAACCTCGGTGGCTACTTCGGCCCGCAGGTCTTCGGCATCATCAAGGATGCCAGTGGCGGCGACTATTACGGCCTGCTCTTCATGGCCGCGCTGCCCGTCATGTCGATCCTGCTGATCCTGATCCTGGATCGCCAGCCGGCCCGCCGGGCCGCTTCCATGGCCGCAGAATGAGCTGGTGGCGATGCCCCGATGCGCCGGGGCATCGCCGCATGGAAGGCTACTCCGCCGGGGATGCTACCGGCGCCGGGGTGCGGCTGAGGGCCGCCACCTGTTTCCGCCGGCTCAACTGCTGGTCGGCGATGACGCCAAGCAGAATGACGCTCCCCATCACCGCGAAGTTGAGCGACGAGGGGATGCCAAGGATATTCACCAGGTTCTGCAGGATCTGCAGCAACACCGTGCCCAGCACGATGCCGAGGATGCTGCCCTCCCCGCCGCGCAGCGAGCATCCGCCCAGCACCGCCGCCGCGATGGCATAGAGCTCATAGAAGTTGCCGAAGGAGGACGGCGAGACGGAGCTGGTATAGAAAACCAGCAGCACCGTCGAGAGCCCCGCCAGCCCGCCGCCGATCAGATAGGCCCCGGCGATGACGGCATTGGTGCGGATGCCGGAATGGCGCGCCGCTTCCTCATTCCGTCCCACGGCGTAGAGATAGCGCCCGAAGACGGAGCGGTGCAGCAGCACCGCCATGCAGGCCGCGACCACGAGCAGGATGATGAAAGGGTTCGGCACGCCGAAGCTGCGGCCGGAGGCCAGCCAGGTCAGCGTATCCAGGTCCCCGGTGGCATAGCCGAAGCCCATGGTGCCGTCCTGGGTATAGTAGCGCGCGATGCCGCGATAGATCAGCAGGCCGCAAAGGGTGACCACGAAGGGTTGCAGCCGCAGCCGCGTCACGAGCAGCCCGTGCAGCAGGCCCAGCGCCACGCCAGCGGCCAGGATCACCAGCACCGCCAGTGGCCAGGCCATTTCGAAGTTCACCAGCAGGTCCACCAGGATCACGCCCAGCAGCGCGAACATCGAGCCCACCGAAAGGTCGATGCCACCGGTGATGATGATGATGCCCTGCCCGATGCTGAAGACACCGAAGAGGCCGATAAGATTGGCCATGTTCAGCAGATTGGTGCCCGAGAGGAACAGCGGGTTCAATGCCGCCGTGATGCCGCCGATGACGATCAGCAGCAGGCCGAGGCCGAGTTCCTTCTTGCTCATGGATGTGCAGCCTCCGCACTGGCATGGATTTCCTCGGTCTGGCCGATGGCCAGCCGCAGCACCGCCTGTTCGCTGAAGGCATTGCGCTCCAGCATGCCGCTCACGCGGCCTTCATGCATCACCGCGATGCGGTCGCTGACACCGATCACCTCCTCCATGTCAGAGGAGATCATCAGGATGGCCACACCGGAATCCGCCAGCTTCCGCATCAGCGCGTAGATCTCGCCGCGAGCGCCGACATCGATGCCGCGTGTCGGCTCGTCGAAGAGCATGACGCGTGGGGACATGCTGAGCCATTTGCCCAGCACCACCTTCTGCTGATTGCCGCCCGAGAGCGTGGCGGCCTTGATGGCGCATGATGGCGCCTTGATGCGCAGGGACTGGCGCTGCGCCTCGCTCGCCTCGTCTTCCCTCGCACGGTCCACCAGCCCCAGGCGCGCATAGGAGGGCAGGCTGGCAAGGGTGACGTTCTGCACGATCGATAGGTCCAGCACCAATCCGGCCGCCTTGCGGTCTTCCGGCACCAGGTAGATGCCGACCGCGACCGCCTGCGCCGGCTCCCGGATCGTGAGAATCCTGCCGTCCAGCAGGATCTCGCCCCCCAGTGCCGGATCTATGCCGAAGAGGGTGCGGGCGAGCGAGGTGCGGCCCGAGCCCACGAGCCCCGCCAGGCCCAGGATCTCGCCGGGGCGGACATGCAGGTCCAGCGCCCGCTCCGGAAAAGCCGTGGTGCGCAGCCCGCGCAGTTCCAGCCCCCCCTCGCCGGGCATGCGTGCGGGTGGGGTATAGAGCGACCGCAGATCACGGCCGATCATCAGCCGGATCATGGCGGCGTGGCTGATCTCCTCCCGCGCCAGCGCCCCCACCATGCGGCCGTCCCGCAGGCAAACGACGCGGTCGGCGCAGTCGATGATCTCGCCCAGCCGGTGGGTGATGTAGATGATGCCGGTGCCGCTGGCCCGCAGTTCATGCACCAGGGACAGCAGCCGGGCCGTCTCCGACAGCGTCAGCGACGATGTTGGCTCGTCGAGAATGATGATCCGTGCCTCGGCGGCCAGCGCCTTGGCGATTTCGACAAGCTGCCGCTGCGCGATGGAAAGTTCCGCCACGCGCGCATCAGGGCCGAAGTCGGCGCCGAGTCGTTGCAGCAGTGGCGTCACGCGGGCCCGCGCCGCCGCGCGGTCGAGCAGCCGCAGCGGGCCGCCGTGCAGGGGCTCCCGCCCGAAAAGAACATTGGCGGCCACATCGAGATTATCGAAGAGGTTGAGTTCCTGGTGCACGAAGGCGATGCCGGCGGCGCTGGCCTCGGCCACCGTCAGGGCCGGGTATTCGCGGCCGCCAATTCTCACCTGCCCCTCGCTGGGTGGCACGACGCCACCCAGGATCTTCATCAGGGTGGACTTGCCGGCGCCATTCTCGCCGACAAGCCCCAGAACCTCGCCCGCGTGCAGGCGCAGGTCGACGCCATCCAGGGCGCGAACGCCGGGATAGCTCTTGCCGATTCCCTCCAGTTCCAGCAATGGAAGGCCCGGCGCCATGCTCGCGTCCATTCCTACCGCGTGCGCAGCAGATCCCGCATCTGCTTCTGGAAGTCCTCGACATTCGATTTGTCGATGATGCGGGTCGGGATAATGATCTGCTTGCTGGCCGGGATGAAGTCACGGTCGTTGTTCAGGTATTTCACCATGCCGACCATGCTCTGGTAGCCGAATTCGAAGGGCTGCTGCACCACAGTGGAATGGATGGTGCCATCAGCGATGCCGCGCAGCGTCAGCCCGTCCTCGTCGAAGCCCACGACCTTCACGCGGCCTTCGCGCCCGGCGCCCTTCACCGCCTGGTAGATCTGGGGCGTGTTATAGGCCCAGAGGCCAACCAGCAGGTCGATATCGGCATAACGGGCCAGGACATCCTCGACATTCCGCTTGGCACGGGCCATGTCCGATTCGTCCGTGCGGATATCGACGACCTCGATATTGCCGCCCTGCAGCGCCTCACGGATGCCCTGCACGCGTTCCCGCGCGTTGTCCGCATCCATGGTGCCGACGAAGAGCATGGCCTTGCCGCCATTCGGCAGTGCCTTCTTCATCTGCGCCCCGGCCTCGCGCCCGGCGGCGACATTGTCGGTGCCGATATAGACCACGCGGTTGCTGGCCGGTGCATCGCTGTCGGTGGTGAAGAGCACCGCCTGGGCAGCGGCGCGGTTTAGCATCTCGGTGGAATTACCCGGGTTGATGGCGGAGATGGCGATGCCGGCCACCTTGCGCGCCAGCAGCTCGTCCACGATACGGCGCTGCTCGGCGGCGCTGGCCTGGCCGGGCACGATCATCTCCATGTTGAACTGGGGGTGTTCCCGGTTCGCCTTCTCGATGCCGCGCCGGGCGATGGTCCAGAAATCGGCGGAAACGTTGACGACGAAGGCCAGCGTCTTCTTTTCCTGCGCATGCAGGACACGGGGGGCACCCGCCAGGGCAAGCGCCGCCGGGGCGGCAAGCAGACTGCGCCGTTTCATGCTCTCTCCTGAACGTCCTCGCGGCCCTTGTTTGGCGGGCCTTATGGCAGCCGGACCGGCTGTTGCGAGGAAGGCTAGCAGAGCAAGCTGGAGACTGGGAAGAACACGCTTCGGTCTTCACGTCTCCGTCATTCGTTGGAAAGGCTGATGTCAGGTCCAGCCACCATCCACAACAAATTCCTGGGCGGAGCACATGGAGGAAGCCGCCGAGCCGAGGAAAAGCGCCATGTCCGCGATATTCTCCGGCATCACCCGCCCGGCAAGGCACTGGCCGGCCTCGATCTGCTTCTCCGCCTCGGGCGTGACCCAGAGCGTCAGCTGCCGCTTGGTCATGACCCAGCCGGGAACCAGTGTGTTCACGCGGATATTCTGCTTGCCGTAGTCCCTCGCCAGGCCACGCGTCAGGCCATGCACCGAAGCCTTCGCCATGGTATAGGCCGGCATTCCCCCTTGCCCCAGCTTCCAGCTAACGGAACCGAAGTTGACGATGGCGCCGCCGCCCGCGTGCTGCATCTGGGGAATGACGGCCTGCGCGGCAAAGAACATGGGGCGCTGATTGATCGCCATGCGCTCGTCCCAGTATTCCGGCGTCACGTCCTCGGGCTTATGGCGCTGGTCATTGGCGGCATTGTTCAGCAGCACGGTGATGTCGCCATGCGCCTGCCGGGCCTGTTCCACGGAGGCGCGCAGGGCGGCGATGTCGCGCAGGTCGCAGCGGATGAACTTTGGTTCATGCGTCACCCCTTCGCCGCGAATCTGGCGCACCAGTGCCGAGCTGTCTTCTTCCGCGATATCGACAAAGGCAACCTTCGCGCCCTGGTGGGCGAAGGCGCGGGTCAGCGCAGCGCCGATACCGCTGCCGCCACCTGTGATGAAGACGCTTCGGCCGGCGAGGTCGGGGTAGACCGCGTTGCTCTGCATCCGGACATTCCCTTCAGGCTGTTGCTCCGGCACTCATGGAGTGGCGGTGCCGGCTCAAGCAGTCTGGCAGGCCATGGCAGGGCGTCAATGCCGCTCCCTCCTTCCGCAGCGGCACCTCACCACGATCTGTGCTGGCGCCTAGCCTTTTGCTTCGCTTCCGCCCAGCACATGCGATGTCGCCAGCGCGCCGTGCAGGATACCTTCCCTGGCGAAGCGGGAGAGCGTTTCGCGAATCAGCGCGCCGGTCGGTTCCAGCAGGAGATTCGCCGCGCGCCGCCGCAGCCTGACCAGGGCGAGGCTGGAGATCAGCGGCGGGCGTCCGATCGGCGAGGCTCGCAACCGGCCGGCCAAGGCATCGGCATGGACGGCGGCATGGGTCAGGATGGTGGCACCCAGGCCGGCGCCAACCATGGCCTTGGTGATGCTGACGCTGTCCACCTCCATGGCCGGGCGCACCGGCTGCATGCCGCGCGCCAGGGCGCTGTCCAGCAGCAGGCGGTTGGTATGCGGGTGGGTTGGCAGGATCAGCGGCAGTTGCAGCGCCTGGGCGAGGCTGATCTCCCCTGCGGGCGGCACCGGCCAGTCCGCCGGAGTGCCGGCAGGTGGCAGCACCAGCACCATGCGCTCCACGATCAGCGGCTCCACCTCCAGTTCCGGCAGGCGCGGCGGATTATGGACCAGCGCCAGGTCCACCCGCTGCTCCAGCACCCATTCCACCAGCCAGTGGCCCACGCCTTCCCGCACATGCAGCGCCGCCCGCGGCAAGGTGGCGCGGAAACGCCGCATCACCTCCGGCACCAGCATCACCCCCATGGCGGGCGGCACCCCCAGGGAAAGGCGCCCCGTTCCCGCCAGGGTGTCGGAACGAAGCTCCTCCGCCGTTTCCCGCAGGGACCGGAACACCGCCTCGGCACGCTCCAGCAGGCGGGCGCCGGCCGGGGTCAGTTCCACCCCGCGTGGGCGGCGGACCAGCAGCGTGACGCCCAACTCCTCTTCCAGCTTGCGGATCTGCCGGCTCAGGGCCGGTTGCGCGACGTTCAGCGCCTGGGCCGCGCGCGTGATGCCACCCAGCTGGGCCACCGAGAGGAAGTAGCGCAGCGCCCGCAGGTCCATCGTGGCTCCCCATCCATGCCGTGGCGGTATGGTTTGCCATAGAAGAAGGGCTTTTGTGTATGGCGCCCCGCCGCATTAGGTCACCTGCGCGAATGGCGGCGGCAGGGGAAGGAAAACGGCATCGTGGACTGGGCGGAGGTGAACGGCGTCTCCCTGCGTTACACGCTGCAGGGTCAAGGGCCGCTTCTGGTGCTGATCCATGAGATCGGCGGCAGCCTGGAAAGCTGGGACGGCGTGGTGCCGGAACTCTCCCGCCGCTTCCACGTGCTGCGCTACGACCAGCGCGGCGCCGGCGGGTCGGAGAAACCACGCCAGCCCTTCGGCCTGGAGACCCTGGTTTCCGACCTCGATGCTTTGCTGGCGGCCCTGCGCCTGCACTCGCCTTTTCATCTCGTGGGCGCCGCCATGGGGGCCGCGCAGGCGGTGATGCTGGCGGCGCGGCGACCTGGGGAGGTGGCCTCCCTGGCGCTGCTGAACCCCGCGCTGGAAATCGACCCCGCCCGCGCTGGCCTGATGCGGGACCGCGCCCGGCAGGCCGAGGAGCAGGGGCTGCGCGCCACCCTGCCCATTACCCTGGACCGTTCCTGGCCGCCCGATGGCTCCGGGGCCCGCGCGCGTTACCGCGCCCGCTACCTGGCCAACGACCCCTATGGCTTTGCCCGCCAGAATGAGGCGCTGCTGGAGGTGGCGGTGGAAAGCCTGCTGGGCGTCCTCGCCTGCCCTGTGCTGCTGCTGGCTGGCACGCGGGATGCCGTGCGCCCGCCGGAACTGGTGCGGCGCGCGGCGCGGCGCATCCCCGGCAGCCGCTTCGCCGAGGTCGATGCGGCGCATTTCACCGCCGCCGAGGCTCCCGCCGCCCTGCTGCGGCACCTCGGCGCGTTCCATGATGAAGTCCTGGCCAAGGCGAAGTGCTGATCCGCGGTTCCACCGAAACCGCGTCGGCCCGCCGGCTTAGCCCTGCTTCAGCCGCAGCGCACGGACATGCCGCCATCCACCACCAGCTCGGTGCCGGTGATGAAGCGCGCTTCATCCGAAGCCAGGAAAAGCACGGCATTGGCGGTATCGCGCCCATCCCCCGCGAAGCCGAGCGGGATGCGCGCCAGGCGCTGCTTGATCAGTGCCTCGGCATCGCCACCGGCGCGCTGCTTGGCCAGCCGGACTTCCACCATCGGCGTGTGCATCTGGCCCGGCACCACCGTGTTCACCCGGATGCCCTTGGGCGCGTATTGCACGGCCACCACACGGCTGAACTGGATGATGCCGGCCTTGCAGGCCGCATAGGCCACCTGCGCCGCCCCGGTCCAGCGGATGCCGGAGGTGGAAGCCAGGTTGACAATGGCGCCCTGCCCCTGCGCCTCCATGATCGGCAGCGTGTATTTGCAGGTCAGGAAGACGCTCTTCAGGTTGAAGTCCACCTGCGCGTCCCAGACTTCCTCCGGCATCTCCACCGGGCCGCCGGGTGCGGAGCCGCCGACATTGTTGACCAGCACATCGATCCTGCCGAAGCGGGCATGGCAGCCCTCGACCATGCCGCGCACGGAGGAACTGTCCGTCACGTCGCATTCCACTGGCATGAACCGGCCACCCGCCTCGGCGATCAGCGCGGCCGTTTCTTCCATGGCGGCGAGGTTGCGGTCCACGCCGTAGACGGCGGCGCCCTCCCGCGCGAATTGCACGGCGGCGGCGCGGCCATTGCCCCAGCCGCTGCCGACGGAGCCGGCCCCGGTGACGATCACGACCTTGTCCGCGAACCTGTTCAGCATCGTTCTTCCTTGCAGTCTGGCAGGCACCGGGCCAGCCCCGCCGCGCAAGCTAGACGTCACTTCCACCAGGCGCAACACACTTCCGAAAACCAGGAACGCCGCTATGATGCCGGGGTGAGCAAGCCACCCAGCACCCCGCGCCTAGGGCGCAGCCGCGCCGCCGCGAAACCCGAGGCCGAGAAGCCCACTGGCCTGAACGAGGGCAATGTCCGCGCCGTGGACCGTGCCCTGGCCCTCCTCTGCGCCTTCCGCGAGGAAGACGAGCCACTGGGGCTGGCCGAGCTTTCCCGCCGTGTCGGTCTCAACATGACCACGGCACTGCGGCTGCTGCAGACGCTGGAAAGCCAAGCCTTCATCCAACGCCTGCCGAATGGCGGCTACCTGCTGGGCCCCACCCTGATGCAACTGGGGGATCTCTTCCGCCGATCTCTGCGGCTGGAAGACCATGTACCGCCGGCGCTGGAACGGCTGCGCCAGGAGAGCGACGAAAGCGCCACCTTCTTCGTGCGGGATCGCGACCAGCGGCGCTGCGCCTTCCGCCTGGATTCACCGCAGATCGTGCGCGACTATGCCCGCGTCGGCGAGGTGCAGCCCCTGGGGCGCGGCGCGCACGGGCGCGCCCTGATCGCCTTCGAGGGCCCCGAGCCCCCACCGCTGCTGCCGGTGGTCACCAAGGGGGAACGGCACCGGGAGCTGGCCTCCACCGCTGCCCCGGTGCTCGGGGCCACAGGACAGGTGGCAGGCTCCATCGGCATCTCCGTGCCGCTCTACCGCTTCACGCCCGAGGTCGAGATGCTCTGCCGCCGGCTGGTGCTGCGGGAAGCATTGCAGGTGACCCGGGGGCTTGGCGGCGATGCCGCGCGCATCGAGGCCACCGCGGCACCCGACCTGCTGCCCAAGACCGATCGCTAGACAAGAAGGAAACGCCATGCCCCGCCTTGCCCTGCCCGCCGAGGATGCAATGACCCCGGAGCAGCGAGAAGTCTGCGCCGAAGCGGCCGCCGGCATCCGGGGCCGCGTGCCCGCGCCGATGACGGCCTGGGTGCAGAGCCCGGAATTCGCCCGGCGCGGCCAGCGCCTGGGCGAGGTGCTGCGCTACCAGACGACGCTGCCGCCCACGCTCTCGGAACTGGCCATCCTGATCACCGCCCGTTACTGGACCTCCCATTACGAATGGACGGTGCATAAGCGCGAGGGGCTGAAGGCGGGCATGGACCCCGCCACCATCGAGGCCATCGCGGCACGGCGTCCGCCGCCGCTGCGCGATGCGCAGGAACGCGCCGTCTATGCCATTTCCACCAGCCTGCTGGAGACGCGCGAGGTGCCGGAGGCGCTTTATGCCGAGGGTGTCGCGGCGCTGGGTGAACGCGGCATGGTCGAGCTGGTCGGCATCCTTGGCTATTACGGCATGGTTTCGATGACGCTGAACACTTTCCAGATCGGCCTGCCCGAGGCCTTCGCGCCGGAACTCGCCTGACCATGTGGGAGCCCAGCCAGCGCTACCCCGATCCGGCCATCCGCGTCCTGCGGCCGGAATTCGAGCATTACCGGCTGCCCCTCGCGGCCGTGGAGCGCCTCGCCACCGGCTACCGCTGGGCGGAGGGGCCGGTCTGGTTCGGCGATGGCCGCTACCTGCTCTGGAGCGACGTACCGAACGACCGCATCCTGAAGTGGGAGGAGGAAACCGGCTCCGTCAGCACCTTCCGCGGCCCTTCCAACTTCGCCAATGGCAATACGCGCGACCGGCAGGGCCGGCTCATCACCTGCGAGCATGGCGGCCGCCGCGTCACGCGCACGGAGTACGACGGCAGCATCACCGTGCTGCTGGACCGCTTCGAAGGCAAGCGCCTGAACTCGCCTAACGATGTGGTGGTGAAGTCGGACGGCTCCATCTGGTTCACCGATCCGCCCTTCGGCATCGTCAGCAATTACCAGGGGTTCGCGGCGGAGCAGGAGCTGCCGGCGAATATCTACCGCATCGACGGCGTCACCGGCAAAGCCACCGTGGTGGCGGCGGATGTGAACGGCCCCAATGGCCTCGCCTTCTCCCCGGATGAGAAGCAGCTCTACGTCATCGAATCCCGCGCGCGGCCGCGCAATATTCTGGCCTTCGATGTGGAGGCCGATGGCAGGCTTGGCGCCCGGCGGGTCCTGGTCGAGGCCGGACCCGGCACGCCCGATGGCTTCCGGGTCGATGTGCATGGCAATCTCTGGTGCGGCTGGGGCATGGGCGACGAGGAGCTGGACGGGGTGCGCGTCTTCTCGCCGGCCGGCGAGGCCATCGGCCATATCGCCCTGCCGGAGCGCTGCGCCAATCTCTGCTTCGGGGGCCGCGCCAGGAACCGCCTGTTCATGGCTTCCTGCCGTTCCATCTATTCTCTCTACGTCAATACCCAAGGGGTGGCGGGCGGCTAGAGCCTTTCGTCTTCATTCGCTGCTTTCAGGAGGAAACCTTAATGAACCGTCGTCAGTTCACCGCGCTCGGCGCCGCATTCGGCGCCACGGCGCTGCTGCAGCCTTCCCTCTCCGCCCCCGCGCTGGCGCAGGGTGCCGCCACGCTGCCGGACGTGCCGCTGCGCCTCATCGTCCCCTTCCCGCCCGGCGGGCCGAATGACCTGCTGGCACGCCTGCTGGCCCAAAAGATGGGCCCGCGCCTGAAGCGCAATGTGGTGATCGAGAACCGCTCCGGCGCCGGCGGCGTCGTCGGCACCGACGCGGTGGCCAAGGGCCTGGCGGATGGCACCAGCATGGTGCTCACCAGTGCCGGCGCCATCGCCATCTCGCCGACGCTGATGCCGAAGATGCCTTACGATGTCGAGAAGGACCTCGCGCCCATCACGCTGGTGGCGCTGATGCCGGAGCTTCTGGCAGTCAATCCGAAGATGCCGGTGAAGAACCTGGCGGAGCTGATTGCCTATGCCAAGAAGAATCCTGGCAAGGTGAACTTCGCCTCCTCCGGCAATGGCAGCATGCCGCATCTGGCCGGTGAATCCCTGCGCTTCGCCGCAGATATCGACATTGTGCATGTTCCCTATCGCGGCGCCGCGCCCGCCGTGACCGACCTGATGGCCGGGCAGGTGCAGATGATGTTCGCCGATATGCCGGCGCTGCTCGCGCAGGTGCAATCGGGTGACCTGCGGCCCATCGCCGTGGCTGGTGACGCCCGCTCGCCGCTGCTGCCGGAGGTGCAGACCCTGGCCGAAGCAGGCCAGCCGGATGTCGCGCCGGTCAACTGGTATGGGCTGATGGTGCCGAGCCGAACTCCGGCGCCGATCCAGCAATTGCTGCACAGCGCGGCAACCGAGGCCCTGCGCGACCCCGAGCTGGTTTCCGCCTATGAGCAGCAGGGTGCGCGCGCGGCTCCCGGCTCGCCGGAGGAATTCCGCCGCTTCGTCGCGGAGGAAACCAAGCGGTGGGGCGAGATCGGCCGCCGCGCCGGCGCCACCATCGACTGATCCTATGATGTGCCGGAGCGTGTTGACGGCGACAAAGCCATCAACATGCTCCGGATGCCGCCCGGCTTACTCGATGCCCTCATACCAGGTGCGGCCATCGCGCTCGATCATGGCGATGGCGGCCGTGGGCCCCCAGGTGCCGGCGACATAGGGGCGCGGCGCCTCCGGTCGCTCCGCCCAGGCATGTAGCACCGGCTCCACCCAGTCCCAGGCGGCTTCCACCTCGTCACGCCGCATGAACAGGGTGGTATTGCCGCGCACCACATCCATCAGCAGGCGCTCATAGGCATCGGGATAGTGCTGCCCGAAGGTTTTCTCGAAGCTGATGTCGAGCCCGGTGGGGCGCAGGTGCAGGCCGCCGGGGCCAGGCTCCTTGGTCATCATCTCCAGCCGCATGCCTTCCTCGGGTTGCAGGCGGATCAGCAGGCGGTTGGGCTGCAGGTCGTGCTGGTCACGCGGAAAGACGCTGAAGGGCGGCGTGCGGAACTGCACCACGATCTCGCTCATCTTGCGCGGCAACCGCTTGCCGGTGCGCAGGTAGAAGGGCACGCCCGCCCAGCGCCAGGAATTCACCTGCGCCTTCAGCGCCACGAAGGTTTCCGTCATGCTGCGCTCGGTGCTGCCGATATCGGCAAGATAGCCGGGCACCGGCCGCCCCTCGGCCGCACCCGCGACATACTGGCCACGCACGGTGAAGTTGTTCACCTCATGCGGTTCAAACCGCCGCAGCGCGCGCAGCACCTTCAGTTTCTCGTCGCGCACCGCGTCCGTGTCCAGCGAGAGCGGGCTTTCCATCGCCAGCAGGCAGAGCAGTTGCAGCATGTGGTTCTGCACCATGTCCCGCAGGGCGCCGGAGCGGTCGTAATAGCCCGCGCGCCCTTCTGCCCCGACGACCTCGGAGACAGTGATCTGCACGTGGTCGATGACATCGGCATTCCACAGCCGCTCGAAAATCGGGTTGGCGAAGCGTAGCGCCAGCAGGTTCTGCACCGTCTCCTTGCCGAGGTAGTGGTCGATGCGGAAGATCTGCGATTCCGGCAGGACTTCCCCAACCGCCTTGTTGATGGCGCGGGCGGAGGCAAGGTCGTGGCCGATGGGCTTCTCCAGCACCACGCGGGACAGGGCATTGAAGCCGCCATGCCTCGCCAGACGCTGGCAGATCGGGCCGTAGAGTTCAGGCGAGGTGGCCAGGTAGAATGGCCGCACCTGCCCGGGCCGCTCATCGAGCGTGGCGACCAGCGCCTCCCATCCCTCGTCCGAGAGGGCATCGACCTGACGGTAGTGGATGAGGGCCAGGAAGGCGCCCAGCGTTTCCTCGTCCAGGTTGGCGGGGCTCACATGCTGCCGCAGCGCCGCCTCGGCCCGCAGGCGGAAACCCTCAGTTTCCAGCCCGCTGCGCGCCGCGGCGATGATGCGGCTGGTATCGGGAAACTGCCGGTCGCGGTAGCGGTGGTACAAGGCCGCCAGCAGCTTCCGCATCGTCAGGTCGCCCGTCGCACCGAAGACCACGCAGTCGAACGATGCCACCGGAAGAATTCGCGCCATGCCGCATCCTTCGTTCAGCTCTGGCGCAGGATAACCCAGGGGGATGGCGGCCCTCCAGCCGGAAGGCCATCCTGCCTTATCTGACGAAGGGAGACAGCGCCCGCAACCAGATCACGGCCGCCGCGGCGCCGGCATCGGGCACGCCGATGGCACGGTCCCCGAGGTAGCTGGCGCGGCCCAGGCGGGGGCGCATGGCGGCGGTGGCCTCGGCCCCCGCTTCAGCGGCCCGCACCGCC
>NZ_JACTUZ010000070.1 GCF_014490445.1 Pseudoroseomonas ludipueritiae
CAGCAGCAGCCCGAGGCCGGCGGTGGCCAGGGCCAGCACCGTCAGCCCGCCGCCCAGCCAGGCGCGCCGCGCCCACTGGGCCAGCGCGTCGCTGCCGCTCAGCCCCACGGCCACCGAGATGCCATGGTCTGGCACCGGCCGCATCGCGGTGAAGCGGTTCATCTGGTCGATGGGCGAGACGACGCGGCCGTTCCACCCCTGCTCCGGCTGCTCCCGCGCCGCCTGCCGGGGGAGTTCAAGGATATTGAGGCCGATCGCCTCCGGCGGGCCGGGCGGCATGCGGGCCATCAGGTGGTTGTCGTGGTCCAGCAGGACCATGGAACCGCCGGGCGGCAGGTTCAGGCGGTTGAAGAAGTTTTCCAGCAGCCGCAGCGGCAGCAGCGCCAGGGCGACGCGGCCATCGGGCAGGCGGCGGATCATCGTCAGCAGGTCGCCGAAGGCGCTGTGCAGCGGGCCATCCAGCATCGGCGGGCCGGCCTGGGTCTCCGTGGGCAGGGAAGCCGCCACCCGGGCCAGGATGCCATGCTCCAGGTCCACGAGGCGGCGGCGGCCGGATTCGGTGGCGATATCCGGCAGGCCATCGGGTTGCAGCAGCGCCAGCACCACGCCGTTGGGCAGGGTGCCTTCCTGCGTGGCGAGGGCTGCGGCCACCACGCCCCGCGGCAGGCCGGCGGCTTCCAGTTGCGCCAGGGTCAGCAGCGCCTGGTCCAGCCCGCCGAGCAGGGCGCCGGCCTGGGCAGCGACATTGTCGGCCATGACGCCGATCTCGCGCATCACCTGCCTTTCGGTGGCGACGCGATCCATGGCGAGGGAGAGGGTGACGCCGCCGGTCAGCAACAGCGTGGTCACGCCCAGCGCGGCGAGGCCGAGGCGGCGGGACAGGATGGCGCTGCGGCCCAGGGATGCCGCGCGCCTTGCGACCCGCTTGTGGGTCAAGGCGGCTGATTCTTGGCCGTAGGGCGGCCCGGCGGAATGGTGAGCGGCATTGTCATGACTCTCCCATGCGTGCTTGTGCCGCCAGGTTCGTCATACCACAAGATGCTTTGCCGAGGTGCGATCTCCGGTCAGGCAAGCGAGGGCAGGCGCTCCGCCAGCGCGACGTGGGAGAGCAGGGTCAGGGCGGCGCCGTAGTAATCCTGCGCCTCCCGCACCGAGGGCAGTTCCACCGGGCCGGCCGGCGATTGCGCCAGCGCCGCGATGGCACGATGGGCGGGGCCCATGGGGTAGGAGGCCGGCTTGTCGCCGGGGAACTCGGTCCAGGCCGGCTTGTAGGGCAGGCCGGCCCCGGTCCAGAAGGCCGCGGCGGCACGCGCCGCCGGCTCCGAGGCCAGGCCGCCCCAGGCGAGGTAGAGCGGCACGCGCATGGCGTCGTAGGAGAAGCGTGGCGCCCAGCCGCTGGCGGGGGTCGGGCGGCCGCCCTGGCGGGAAAGCTGCACCCAGTCCGCCGGCAGGCCCCAGCGGCCGAAGCGCGCTTCCTGCAACAGCAGCAGGCCGTCGTTGTAGAGCTTCATCCAGGGGCCGCCGGCCACGGCGCCGAGGTCGGCCAGGGCGGGAAAGACGTAGTAGGAAGGGTTCACCACCACATGGTCCCGGCGCTCGAAGCCCGCGGCGGCGGGGAGCAGCACGGTGCGGCCGGCGACTTCCCGCACGCAGAGGCGGACGAGGTCGGCGCAGATGGCGTCGGAGATCTCCCGCAACTCCGGCCGGTGCCAGCGCCGCGCGGCGCGGGCGAGGGCCCAGGCGATGAAGATGTCGCCATCGGTGGCGTTGTTGCCATCCTCCACCGCCATAGGGCGGCCGGGCATCCAGCGCCAGGCGTGGAGGGAATCATAGGGCCGCTTCAGTTCCCGGCGGGTCCAGGCCAGCACACGGTCGAAGGTGGCGCGGTCGTCATACGCCTCGGCCATCAGCAAGGCCCAGCCCTGGCCCTCGGAATGCGAGGAGTCGCCGTTGCCGGTGTCGATGATGCGCCCGCCGGGAGTGATGAAGCGGCTGCGGAACAATGCCCACTCGGCGGAGCTGGGGAGAGGATAGGAAAGGCCCAGTTCGGCGTGGGTGGTCGTCCGCGATGCGCCCCAGGCGACCGATGCCGCCAGGAATGCGAAGCTCCGCCTTGTCAGACTGCTGACCATGCTACTCCAGCCTCAGACCGTTCGGGTGCCGCCGGGAACAACCACCGTGTCGCGATCCTTGCATCCGGATTATGCACGTGAGACGTGCATGAGTTAAGCGTTAACCAACGTCTGAAGTTGTAAGCAAAATGTGATCGGGCTCGGCGCAACCGAACCCGAGGCCGGCCTCAGCAGCCGCGTTGCAGGACCAGCAGGGGCAGGCGCTGTTCCAGCCACTCCAGCGGCAGCGATGCTCCCGCCCCGGCTTCCCGGCCACTGAAGACGCAGCGCCAAGCGGCATCGCCCGCCGGCAGCGGCAGTTGGGTGCCGTTCCAGCTTCCGGCGGGGAAGAGCGGCGCGGTGGCCCCGCCCATCAGCGGCGCCGCGCGCAGCGGTACGACGACCAGCAACTCCTGCTCCCCATGCCGTCGGCGGAAGGCCAGCAGCTCGCCAACCCTGGGCCCGGTGCCTTCCAGGGGATCATAGCTGCCCTGGTGGAAAAGGTCCGGCCATTGCTGCCGCAGCCGCAGCAGGGCGTGGATCACCGCCTGCTTCACGCGGCCATCCTGCCAGTGCGGCAGCAGGGCGGTGGCGTCCTTCGCCTGTTCCAGCGCCGTGGCGCGGGCCGCGAAATCCACCGGGCGGCGGTTGTCGGGGTCCACCAGGCTTTCGTCCCAGTATTCGGTGCCCTGGTAGAGGTCGGGCACGCCGGGCACCGTCAGGCGCAGGGTGGTCTGCGCCAGGCTCTTCACCGCGGCGGCGGGGGCGATGCGGGCGGCGAAGGCCGCGACGCCGTGCAGCAGGGAAGGATGGGCGTCCCCGTCCAGCACGCCGTCCATGTAGTCGCGGGAAGCATTCTCGTAATCCTCGTCCGGCATGCTCCAGCCGGAACGGCGCTTGGCCTCGCGCATCGCCTTCTGCTGCCAGCCGGCGAGGCGCCCCGCCCATGCGGCGATGCCGGCGCGGTCATCCGGCCGCAGGCCCAGGGGCCAGGAGGCGACCAGCATCTGGAAGAGCATGGCGGCATCGCCGCCCTCGGGCGCGGGGCCGGTCTCCAGCGCCTGCTGCATCGGCTCCGCTTCCCTGAGCCAGCCGCGCAGGGCGGCGGCCCATTCGTCCGGCACCTCGGAGAGCACGGCCAGGCGCATCCGCACATCCTCGCCGCGCTTGTGGTCATGCGTGGCGGTGGCGAGCAGGGCGCCGGGGTAGCGCGCCAGCCGCTCCTGGCAGGCGGCGTGGAATTCCTCCGGCGGCAGCGAGAATTCGTCGGGATGCGAGCCGACCTCGTTGCGGGAAAGCAGGCGGCCGTAGCGGTAGAAGGCGGTATCCTCCACCGACTTGGCGGCGGTGGGGGAGGAAAGCTGCTGGAAGCGCGCGCGCGCCACCAGCCGCAGCCGGCGCAGCGGGGCGGGCATCTGGCGGATGCGTTCCTCGCCCAGCCACTGGTAGAGGTGGTCCAGCACATCGTGGTCCGAGACCGGCAGATTGGCCCGGGCGGCGCCCACGGCGCGCAGCATCACCGTGGCGTCCTGCGAGGTGGCGCGGCCGGCGCGGGTATAGGTGCGGTAGACCGGGAAATGCACCAGGATCTCGGTCAGCACGCGGCGGATGACGGCGAGCGGGATGTCCCGCGTCATGATGTCCGAGCGCGCGATGCGGTGCAGGGCACGGGCGCAGGCCTCGCGCTCGGCGGCCAGGTTGTCGCGCAGGATCTGGCGGCGGGCGAGGCGTTCCTCGGCCGGGAAATCCCGCGCGCTGCCGGAGACTTCCTTCCACAGCAGCGAGAGCGGCGCCTCGCCAGCCGGGTCGTGCAGCACGGCGGAGACTTGGTCCATGAACTCGTAGCCGGTGGTGCCGTCCACCCGCCAGTCGGCGGGCATGGACTCGCCGGGGGCCAGGATCTTCTCGACGACGATATAAGGCTCGACCTTCGGCGCATCGGCCGGGCGCTGGCGGGCGGCGGCGGCCATGCGGCGGCGCAGCTTGCGGCAATAGGCGCCGGGCTGGGACAGGCCGTCCACATGGTCGATGCGCAGCCCGTCGATCAGTCCCTCGGCATACAGCCGCAGGATCAGGGCGTGGCTTTCCTCGAAGACCTCCGGCACCTCGATCCGTACGCCGCCGAGGCCGGTGACATCGAAGAAGCGGCGCCAGTTGATTTCCTCCGAGGCCAGCTTCCAGTGGGAAAGGCGGAATTGCTGGCGTTCCAGCAGCTCATGCAGCCGGGCGCGGGCCTCGTCGCTATCGGCGTTGAGGGTTTCCATCTCCGCCAGGGCCTCGGGCGCGTCCTCGGGGCGGATGGGGAAGAGGTTGTCGAAGTAATCCACGGCGATGCCGGTGGGGCCGCGCCTGGCCAGCTTCAGCTCGCCATCGCGCAGCGCCTCGCCATAGGGCTTGCCCAGGAAGGGGGCCAGCATCTTGCCGTGCAGCGCCGGGTCGTCCGACTCCCAGTCCACGTCGAAGAACTGGGCGTATCGGCTGCCGGGGCCATGGGCCAGCACGTCCAGCCAGATCTCGTTGTCGTCGCCGCCCACGCCCATGTGGTTGGGGACGATATCCAGCAGCAGGCCCATGCCGTGCTGCCGCAGCGCCGCCACCAGCCGGCGCAGCGCATCCTCGCCGCCCAGTTCGGGGTTCACGTGCTGGTGGCTGGTGGTGTCGTAGCCATGGGTGGAGCCGGCGCGCGCCTGCAGGATGGGCGAGGCGTAGAGGTGGCTGATGCCCAGGCGGGCCAGGTAGGGCACCACCGGCACTGCGTCATCCAGCGTGAAGCCCGCGTGGAATTGCAGCCGCGCGGTGGCGCGCGGCGTGCTGGATACGGGCTGCGTCATGCTGAAACCTCCTCACCGTGGCTCCATGACGCACCGCCGCAGCGCGGGTTGCAGCTTCGCGGCCGAATCATGGCAGGCGGCCGAACCGGGCGAGGTTACAAAGCGGAAACCCCCGGGCCGGAAGGCCGCCCCCTGTCTGGCGCAGCCGCCGCCTTCTCTGGCAGCATGGCCGCGCCCGATAGCCGGGCCAGTCCGCGAAGACCGGACACCATCCCGTTCCAGTGAGCCCGCTATGCCCCGCGACAATCCCGCCGCCGCCACTCTTCCACCCCTCGCCGGTGGAGGCCAGATGGCGCTCGGCATCCTGCTCGCGGTCAGCGCCGGGCACCTGATGAACGACCTGATGCAGTCGATGATCCCGGCCATCTACCCGATCCTGAAGGAGGAATTCGCCCTCAGCTTCAGCGAGGTCGGGCTGATCCAGCTCGCCTTCCAGATGACGGCCTCCATCCTGCAGCCGGTGGTGGGGCTCTACACCGACCGGCGGCCGCATCCCTTCTCGCTGGTCGCGGGCATGGGCTTCAGCCTGCTGGGCATCCTGATCCTGGCCTGGGCCAACAGCTACGCGGTGCTGCTGCTGGCGGTGTCGCTGATCGGCATGGGGTCTTCCATCTTCCACCCGGAAGCCTCACGCGTCGCACGCATGGCGTCAGGCGGGCGGCACGGCGCGGCGCAGTCGCTGTTCCAGGTCGGCGGCAATGCGGGGCAGGCCATCGGGCCGCTGCTGGCGGCGCTGGTGGTGATCTCGCGCGGGCAGGCCAGCATCGCCTGGTTCTCCCTGGTGGCGCTGGCGGGCATGCTGGTGCTGGGCTTCGTCGGCCGCTGGTACCGGGAGCGGCAGCGGGCGCCGAAAACGGCGGGCTCCGTGCTGCCGGCCAAGTTCCCCAGCGGGCTGGTGCGGCGCGCCATCCTGGTGCTGGTGGCGCTGACCTTCTCCAAGAACGTCTATACCGCCTCGCTGTCCAGCTATTACACCTTCTACCTGATCGACAGCTTCGGGGTGACGGTGCAGCAGGCGCAGTTCTACCTCTTCGCCTATCTCGCCTCCGTGGCGGCGGGCACCATCCTCGGCGGGCCGCTGGGGGACCGCTTCGGGCGGCGGGCAGTGCTCTGGATCTCCATCATCGGCCCGCTGCCCTTCGTGCTGGGGCTGCCCTATGTCGGGCTGGGCATGACCTGCGCCTTCACCATCATCATCGGGCTGCTGATGTCCTCGGCCTTCCCGGCCATCCTGGTCTATGCGCAGGAACTGCTGCCGGGGAAGGTGGGGCTGGTCTCGGGCATCTTCTTCGGGCTGGCCTTCGGCCTCGCCGGCATCGGTGCCGCCGTGCTGGGCGTGGTGGCCGATGCCACCTCCATCCGGCTGGTCTACCAGCTCTGCGCCCTGCTGCCGCTGGTAGGGCTGCTGGTGGTGCTGCTGCCGGACCTCAGCAAGGCCCGGCAGCGGGCCTGAGGCGCTATTCCGCCCGCCGCGCGCGGGCGAGGCCGCGCAGCCGGTTCTCCACCGCAGGGTCGGAGAGCATGCGCTCCACCGGCGCCTCGAAGCGGCGGCGCCAGTTGGGATGCTCCTCGATGGTGCCGGGCAGATTGGGCTGTTCCGGCGCCGCCAGGGCATCCTCCAGCGGCAGCAGCGCCAGGTGGCAGGCGGCGCGGCCGATATGGGCGGCGGCGGCATCGGCCACGGCGGCGCTGTCCTCCTTCCCTGGCTGCTTGCCCTGCGCCACGCCGGAAGCCTTTAGGGCGGACCAGAGCGCGCGGCGCTCGGCCTCCCGGTTCTCCTCCTTCTCCAGCGGCTTCAGGTCCAGCTTCTGGCGCCATTCCATGTCCCGCCCCTGCCACCAGCCCGCCACGGTGGCGAGGTCGTGGGTGGAGGTCATGGAAACCGCGCCGGCGGTCCATTTCAGCGGCGACTTGAAGCGCTTGCCGTCGCGCTCGAACCACAGCACCCGCATGCCGGCGAGCCCGGCCTTTTCCAGCCGGGGGCGGAAGCCGGCGGGCACGGTGCCCAGGTCCTCGCCGATGACGACGCCCTTGTTCAGGTGGGATTCCAGTGCCACCAGCCGCAGCATGTCCTCCAGCGGGTAGCGCAGATAGGCGCCGTCCTTGGGGCTGGCGCCCTCCGGCACCAGCCAGAGGCGGCGCAGGCCCAGCACATGGTCCACGCGGATGCCGCCGGCATTGCGGAAGGCGGCGCCCAGCATCTCCCGGAACCCCGCGAAGCCCGACATCCGCAGCCCCTGCGGCGAGAAGGAGGTGATGCCCCAGCCCTGGCCGCGCGCGTTGAAGAGGTCCGGCGGCGCGCCGATCTCCACCTGTTGCAGGATCTCGGCCTGCCGGCTCCAGCCATCGCTGCCGCCGCCATCGACGCCCACCGCGAGGTCCGCGATCAACCCGATGCGCATCCCGGCCTCGCGCGCCGCGCGTTGGGCGGCGGAAAGGCCACGGTCGGCCAGCCATTGCAGGAAGGCGTGGTATTCCACCTCCTCCGCCTGTTCTTCCGCGAAAGCGGCGACGGCGGGGGATTCGGGGTCCCGCAGATCCGCCGGCCATTCGCGCCAGTGCCAGCGGCCCTCGGCGAGCTGGGCGGCATGCAGCGCCTCGAACACCGCGTGGCGGTGCAGGGAGGCACCGCCCTCCGCCCGGAAGGTATCGAAGGCCGCGCGGGAGGCCTCCGGCGCGCTGCGGCGGAAGGCGGTGAAGGCATCCCGCAGCACGGCGAGGCGGGCGCGGGTGGCGGCGGGCCAATCCACCAGCTCCATCGCCTCCAGCCGCGCCAGCTCGGCCTTCAGTTCCGGCGGCGGGTCGAAGGGCTCGCCCAGGATGTCGCCGGGGCAGGCATGGCGCACATCCAGCCGGGCGCGGGAGGAAGGCGCATAGGGGCTGAAGCGGCTGGGGTCGGCCGAGAATTGCGCATGCACCGGGCTGATGGCGATGGCATCCGCCCCCAACGCCGCCGCCGGCCCGGCCAGCCCTTCCAGCGCCGCGTAATCGCCGACGCCCTGGTCGGAGCCGCGCCGCAAGGAATAGATCTGCGCCGTCAGGCCCCAGGCGCGGCCCTCCGGGCAGGCATCGGTGATGCGGTGGCCATGCACCGGCGCCACGGCCAGCACCACTTGGCGGGAGCCCGCTTCCAGCGTGTAATAGCCGGGCTCGGTGGGGGCGGTGATGGGCTTGCCGGGCTCCACCACGCCCTCGGCGGCGGCGCCATCGGCGGCTTCCAGCCGGTAGCGGCCGGCGGGCAGGTCCAGCGCCACCGGGCCGCCGGCCTCGGCGGTCACCAGCGGCGGCAGGGTGGTGCGGGTGGCGTGGCGATGCGCGGCGAGGCTTTCCTTGACCTGCGCGTCGGTGTCCGCCGGCAGGCCCAGGGCGCCCAGCAGCACGCGCAGGGCATCGGGCTCGACCACCATCGGCTTGTTGGCGGCATCGCGCCATTCGGCCATCAGCCCGGCGGCGCGGGCCAATTGTTGGAGGGCCGCGTCGCTCACCACAGGGTCTCCGCGATACGGTCCTCGGTGGCGATCCAGGCGACGGCGCCGAGGCCGCCCAGGCCCTCGGCCTCCAGCGCGGCGGCCAGTCCCTCGCGCGATTCCGCCAGCAGGGTGCCGGGGCCGGTGGGGCAGGGCACCGGGTTGTTGTCGAAATTGGCCGCGATCGTCAGCACCGCGCCATCGCCCAGCCGCCACTGGGCGCGCACGCCCTTCTCGCCCAGCTTGTCGGATTCCAGGCTGGTGGTGCCGTCCAGCCGCTCGCCCAGGATGTCGCGGCGCTGGCGCAGCAGGCTGGTGACGAATTCCTCCACCGCCGCGTGCTTGGGCAGCAGGCGCTCGGCCGGGTCCGGGCGGCTGGCGGTGAAGGTGGAGATGGCATTGGGGTCGGGGATCTTCTCCCGCCGCTCCGGGTCCGCGAAGGCGGGGAAGCGGGCGAATTCGCGGCGCCGGCCCTCCCGCACCGCATCCGCCAGTTCCTCGGTCTGGAAGCCGGTGAAGAACAGGAAGGGGCGCTCGCTGGCCCATTCATCGCCCATGAAAAGCATGGGCACCTGGGGGGAGAGCAGCAGCAGCAGCAGCGCCGCCCGCACGCCTTCCGGCGGCGCGATCTGCGCGATGCGCTCGCCCATGGCGCGGTTGCCGACCTGGTCGTGGGTCTGCAGCGCATTGACGAAGGCGCTGGGCGGCAGATGCGCGCTGGGCTTGCCGCGCGCATGGCCCAGGTTGCGGGATTCATTGCCCTGGTAGACGAAGCCGGTGGACAGCGCGTGGGCGAGGTGGCCGGCGGGATCGTCGGCATAGTCGATGTAATAGGCGTCGTGCTCGCCGGTCAGCAGCACATGCAGGCAGTGGTGGACATCGTCGTTCCACTGCGCGTCGAAATGCTTCTCCAGCAGCGTGGCGTCGTTGCGCTCGTTCTCCAGCACCAGATGCACGTGCCGGCCCTCGGTGGCGGCGCGGATGCGGGCGGAGAGCTCGGGGAGGAAGGTATCGTCCTCGATGGCATGCACGGCATCGAGCCGCAGGCCGTCGAAGCGGAATTCCGTCAGCCAGTAGAGCGCGTTCTCCATGAAGAAGTCGCGCACCTGCGGGCGGGAAAAGTCGATGCTCTGGCCCCAGGGGTTGTTCTTGTCCTGGTGGAAGAAGACCGGGGCGATGCTGCCCCAGTAATTCCCGGCCGGGCCGAAATGGTTATAAACCACGTCGAGCATGACCGAGAGCCCGTGGCCATGCGCGGCATCCACCAGGGCCTTCAGGTCGTCCGGCGTGCCGTAGGTCTCGTCCGGCGCATAGGGCAGCACGCCGTCATAGCCCCAGTTGCGGAGGCCGGCGAAGTCATTCACCGGCATCAGCTCGATCGTGTTGACGCCGAGCGCCGCCAGGCGCGGCAGGTCCGCGATGACGCCGCGGAAGCCACCGTAGAGGCCGGCATGCAGTTCGTAGACCACGGCGCGGGGCCAGGGCAGGCCCTTCCAGTCCGGGTGCTGCCATTGGTAGGAATTCGGGTCCGTCACCAGGGACCAGCCGTCCACGTCGCCATCCTGGGCATGGGAGGCCGGGTCCGGCACCTCCATGCCATTGCCCAGCTTGTAGCGGTAACGTGTTCCCGCCGGCGCCTCTCCCTCGGCCTCCCACCAGCCGTCCGGCCGCTTGTGCAGCGGGATGGAGGGGCGTCCGTCCAGCAGCACCTCGGCCGCCTGGTGCCCGGGCGCCCAGAGGCGGAAGCGGGTGGTGCCGCCGCCCAGGGGAATGGCCCCGAAGGAAAGACTGGTGCTCATGCCGAATCCTCTTGCGCGACGAAGGCCACCAGCAGCCGGACGGAATGCCGGCCCACCGTGTCGATGGCGCCTTGGAGAACGCGTTCCTCCCCCTCCGGTTCCGCGCTGTCGAGCACGAGGCGCCAGGGAAAAGCAGGCTCCGGCAAAGTGAACTCCTGATCCTCGGCGGAGCTGTTGAGCAACAGCAGCGTCACCTCCACCCCGCCTTCCACCCGCGCCGCGCGGCGGAGCGCCAGGGTGCGGGCTTCCGGGACCCGCCATTGCTCGGGGCGCATGGGCTGGCCATCCTGGCCGAACCAGGCAACATCGGCGACGCCAAGCAGGGGGAAGTCCTGGCCATGCAGGTAGTTGGCGCTGCGCAGCGTCGGATGCGCGCGACGCAGCGCGGCGGCGCGGCCGAAGAAATGCGACAGCTCGATTCCCGCCTCGCTGCCGGCCAGGGTCCAGTCCAGCCAGGAGACATCGTTGTCCTGGCAATAGGCATTGTTGTTGCCCTGCTGGGTGCGGCCGAATTCATCCCCGCCCAGCAGCATGGGCGTGCCGTGGCTGGCCAGCAGCGTCATCAGCATGGCGCGCTTGATGCGCGCCCGCTGCGCCGTCACCACCGGGTCCAGCGTCGGGCCTTCCTTGCCCCAGTTGGCGGAGAAATTCTCGCCGTGCCCGTCACGGTTGTCCTCGCCGTTGCGGAGGTTGTTCTTTTCCGTGAAGGAAACGAGGTCCTGCAGCGTGAAGCCGTCATGCGCCGCGATGAAATTGACGCTGGCCCAGGGCCGGCGGCGGCGCTTGTCGAAGAGTTCCGAGGACCCGGCGAGGCGCGCCGCCAGATCCGGCAGCATACCCGCATTGCCGCGCCAGTAGCGGCGCACGTCGTCGCGGAAGCGGTCGTTCCATTCCGAGAAGCCGGGTGGATGATTGCCAAGCTGGTAGCCGCCGGGGCCGATGTCCCAGGGCTCGGCGATCAGCTTCAGGCGCGACAGCACCGGGTCCTGGCGGATGGCGTCGAAGAAGCCGGAGCCGGGGTCGAAGCCCGTGCCTTCCCGCCCCAGGGTGGTGCCGAGGTCGAAGCGGAAGCCATCGACGCGGAAGGAGGTGGCCCAGTAGCGCAGGCTGTCCATCACCATCTGCAGCACGCGTGGATGGGAGAGGTTCACCGTATTGCCGCAGCCGGTCTCGTCGATGTAGCGGCGCTCCTGCCCCGGCCGCAGGCGGTAGTAGCTGGCATTGTCGATGCCGCGCCAGGAGAGGGTGGGGCCGAGTTCGCTGCCCTCGCAGGTGTGGTTGTAGACCACGTCCAGGATGACCTCGATGCCGGCGCCATGCAGGCGGCGGATGGCCACCCGGATCTCGTCCAGCGAGCCCTGGGAGAGGTAGCGCGGCTCCGGCGCGAAGTAGGAGAGGGTGGAATAGCCCCAGTAGTTCCGCAGGCCCTTCTCCACCAGGAAGCGGTCCTGCGCGAAGGCCTGCACCGGCAGCAGCTCCACCGCCGTGACCCCGAGCTTTTGCAGGTGCTCGATAACGCGCGGGTCGGCCAGGGCGGCGAAGGTGCCGCGCTCCCGCGGCGCCAGGTCGTCGCGCAGGATGGACAGGCCGCGCACATGCGTCTCGTAGATGAGGGTGCGGTCCCAGGGGACGTTCGGCGCGCGGTCGTCGCCCCAGTTGAAGGCGTCGTCCGTCACCACCGCCTTGGGCATGGCGGCGGCGGAATCGCGGCGGTCGAAGCCCAGATCGGCGCGGCTGCCATGGGCGCGGTAGCCGTAGAGCGCATCCGTCCAGCGCAGGCTGCTCTGCATCTGCTTGGCATAGGGGTCCAGCAGCAGCTTGTTGGGATTGAAGCGGTGGCCATGCTCGGGCTGATAGGGGCCATGGGCGCGGTAGCCATAGACCTGCCCGGGGCGCGCCTCGGGCAGGTAGCCGTGCCAGACCTCGTCAGTGCATTCCGGCAGTTCCAGCCGCGCCAGTTCCTTGCGGCCGGAAGGGTCGAAGAGGCACAGTTCCACTTTTTCCGCATGGGCGGAAAAGATCGCGAAATTGACGCCGAGGCCGTCCCAGACGGCCCCGAGCGGGTCGGGCTTTCCCGGCAGAAGCCGGTCAGCGAGAAGGGGCAACAGACTACTCCAGCAGTTTCACCTCAGGGCGGCGTCAGGATGATGGTGGCCAGCGGCGGCACCGTCAGGCTGAGAGAGGCGGGCTGTCCGTGGGAGGGCTCCTCCGTGGCCTGCACCACGCCGCCATTGCCCATGTTGCTGCCGCCATAGATCGCGGCATCGGAGTTGAAGGCCTCCTGCCACGCGCCGGCCATGGGCACGCCGACCGTATAGCCCTGGTGCGGGATTGGCGTGAAGTTGCAGACCACCAGCACCGGCTTCTCCCCATCCTCGCCGAAGCGGAGATAGGCGAAGACGCTGTTGGCGGCATCGTCGATGACCGACCAGGCGAAGCCTTCCGGCACGCAGTCCCGCTGATGCAGGGCCGGGGTGCCGCGATAAAGGCGGTTGAGGTCGCGCACCAGCCGCTGCACGCCGGCATGCCGGGGGTCGTCCAGCAGGTGCCAGTCCAGCGAGCGGTCGTGGTTCCATTCCCGCTCCTGCGCGATCTCGCCGCCCATGAAGAGCAGCTTCTTGCCCGGATGCGTCCACATGAAGGAAAGGTAGGCGCGCAGATTGGCGAAGCGTTGCCACTCGTCCCCCGGCATCTTGCCGATCAGCGAGCCTTTCCCGTGCACCACCTCGTCATGGGAGAGGGGGAGCATGAACTTCTCGGAGAAGGCGTAGACCAGGCCGAAGGTCATCTCGCCGTGGTGGTGGCGGCGGTAGAGCGGGTCGGTCTGCATGTAGTGGAGCGTGTCGTGCATCCACCCCATGTTCCATTTGAAGTCGAAGCCCAGCCCGCCGTTGTCATCCGGCTTGCGGGTGACGCCGGGGAAGGCGGTGCTTTCCTCCGCGATCAGCAGCCGGTCGGGGCAGCGCTGCTGGATGACGCGGGAGAGTTCCTGGAGGAAGGCGATGCTTTCCAGGTTCTCGCGCCCGCCGTAGATATTGGGCACCCACTCGCCTTCGTTGCGGCTGTAGTCGCGGTAGAGCATGGAGGCTACGGCATCCACGCGCAGGCCATCGACGCCATAGCGTTCCAGCCAGTGCAGGGCGGAGCCGATCAGCAGGTTCCGCACCTCCCGCCGGCCCAGGTTGTAGATCAGCGTGTTCCAGTCCCGGTGGTAGCCTTCCTTCGGGTCCGAATGCTCGTAGAGCGGCGTGCCGTCGAACATGGCGAGGCCATGCTGGTCGGACGGGAAATGCGCCGGCACCCAGTCCAGGATGACGCCGAGCCCGGCCTCGTGGCAGCGCTGCACCATGCGGGCGAAATGCTCGGGCGGGCCGAAGGGCGCATGCGGCGCGAATTGCCCCAGCGGCTGGTAGCCCCAGGAGCCGCCGAAGGGATGCGCCATGATCGGCAGGAACTCGAGATGGGTGAAGCCCATCTCGACGGCATAGGGGATCAGCTTGTCGCCCAGCTCTTCCCAGCCCAGGGCCATGTCGCCGTCGGCACGGGCCCAGGAGGAGGCATGCACTTCATAGACCGAGATGGGCTCGGCCGCCTGGTTGGCCGGCCGCTCCCGGTGCGGCGCCTTGGGGATGGCGGCGATATCGGCCACCACCGAGGCGGTGGCAGGCGGCGCCTCCACCTGCCAGGCGAAGGGGTCGGACTTCAGCGGCAGCAGGTTTCCTTCCGGCCCCAGCAGCTCATACTTGTAGACCGCGCCGGGGGTGAGGCGGGGGATGAACAGCTCCCAGATGCCGCCCTCCACCCGCTTGCGCATCGGGTTGCGGCGGCCGTCCCAGGAGTTGAAGTCGCCCACCACGGAAACGCGCCGGGCATTCGGCGCCCAGACGGCGAAGCGCACGCCCTTGATGCCATCGATCTCCATGGGCTGGGCGCCCAGGCAGGTGGCGATGTCCTGATGCGTGCCCTCGCTCAGCAGATACAGGTCGAAATCGCTGATCAGCAGGCCGAAGGAATAGGGGTCCTCGGTCTCCTGCACCTCGCCATTGCCCCAGTCGATGCGCAGCAGATAGGGGCCGGGCGGGATGCGGCCAGCGTAGAGCCCGGCCTGATGCACCGGGCGGAGGGTGCTGACCTCCCCGCCGCTGACGGCCTGCACGCCCATGGCGCCGGGCACCAGCACCCGCAGTTCCCGCCCGCCGGCCACGTCATGCGGGCCCAGCACCGCGAAGGGGTCGCCGTGGCGGGCCTCGACCAGGGCGGCGAGAGCACCGGGATCGAGATCGAGGTCAGCCATGCTGGGTGTCCTTTTCCGTGACGCGACGCGCGAGTTCTTCCAGTCCGCGAAGCGGAATGCCGATCCAGGTGGGGCGGTTGGCAGCCTCGTAACAAATCTCGTAGGCCGCTTTCTCGATCAGGAACAGGTCCAGCAGCGCGGCTTCCGCCCCCGGCTCGGCCCAGCGGCGCGGCGCGGCCTCATGCACCATCCGGTAAGCCTCCAGGAAGGCGCCGGCGGCATGGGTGCGGAAATTCTCCAGCATCGGCCCGCGGCGCTCGTTAACGGCGCCGGAGGTCGTGGCCTGGCCCGGACCCGCCGCGCCCACCGCATAGTCAAAGGAGCGCAGCAGCCCCGCCACATCCCGCAGCGGCGAAGTTTTGGCGCGGCGCTGCTCCAGCGTCTTGGCGGGCTCACCCTCGAAGTCGATGATGCAGGCATCGCCCTGCACCACCAGCACCTGGCCCAGGTGGAAGTCGCCGTGGATGCGGGTGCGGAGCGAGCCCGGCACGGCACTGGCCAGGCCGTCCAGCGCGCCCATCAGCGCATCCTTGTTGGCGGCCAGGTATTCGGCGCGGGCGGCATCCTCCGGGTGCTCCCAGGTCTTCACGCGCGCCAGGGCATCGAAGGCGGCGGAAAGCTGGGCGCGGGCGCCCTCGGCCCATTGCCGGCCATCCTCCGGGCCGGCGGGGACGGGGGTGAAGGCCTCGTCGCCCTCCGCCTCGGCCAGCACGGCATGCATCTCGGCCAGCCGGCGGCCCAGCGCGGTGGCGAAGACGCTGTAGCCCGCGAAGGCATCCTCCTGCTCCGCCGCCGAGGAATCGGTGACGGCCATCTGCTCCACGGCGCGGTGGAGGAAGTCCAGCGTCCAGCCCCAGCCGTCGCCCTGGTTGCGCACGAAGCCCTGCAGCACCACCAGCGTGCGCGGCGTGCCATCGGGCGTCACGCGCACCACCTCGCCCAGCAGCGGCGCCGTCTGGGCGAAGCCGCGCTCGGTCAGGAAGCGGGTCATCTCCGTCTCGGGCGAGATGCCTTCCGTCACGCGGCGCACCAGCTTCAGCACCGCATGTTCCCCGATGATCAGGGAGGAATTGGACTGCTCGGCCGAGAGGCGGCGGATCTCCGCGTCCTCGGGGATGGCGGAGATGTCGAACTGCGAGGTGGGCACAAAGCGCATCTCGCCATCCTGCAGCGGCATCACGTCGCTATCCGCCAGGCCGCGCAGCACGGCCATGGGCATAGCATCCAGCGCGAAGGCATCGGTCAGCCAGCCGATGCGGCGGCCGCGGCGGACGCGCGCCAGCGCCAGCTGCTGCGGCAGGGCGGCGGAGGATTCGTCCTCCCAGACGATGCCCAGCGGCAGGAAGTAACGCGCCGTGCCGTGGGAATCGGCGGCTTCCACCTCGGCCAGCAGGATCTCGGTCCTGGGGCTCTTCAGCACCTCGGTGAAGGCCAGGGTCGGCGCGACGCCGCCGCCCGCCTTGCCGGAGAACCAGCGGCGGCGGGAAAGGTATTGCGGCAGCGCGTCGCGTTCCAGCACCCGGCGCTGGCCGCCTTCCAGCACCTCCGCCAGGCTGTTGCGCATCACGAGGGTGGAGAGTTCCGACATCGGCTCTGGAGCCGGGGTGTGCCAGGTGGGCAAGGCGGCCTCCGTCGCGAGATAGAACCAATAGAAGCCATAGGGCGGCAGCGTCAGCAGGTAGGTGAGCTGGCCGATCGGCGGGAAGGAGGCGCCGCCCACCAGTTCCACCGGCACGCGGCCGGCATAGGCAGAAAGGTCCAGCTCCACCGCCTGCGCGGTGCGCGAGAGATTGCAGACGCAGAGGATGGTCTCGCCTTCATATTCGCGCAGATAGGCGAGGATCTTGCGGTTGCCGGGATAGAGATAGCCGAAGCTGCCGCGGCCAAAGACCTGGTGGCGCTTGCGCACGGCCAGCATGCGCCGCATCCAGTTCAGCGGCGAGTGCTGGTCGGTCGCCTGGGCTTCGACATTGACGGCCTGGTAGCCGTAGATCGGGTCCATGATGGCCGGCAGCACCAGTGCTGCCGGATCGGCGCGGGAGAAGCCGCCGTTGCGGTCGGGCGACCATTGCATGGGCGTGCGGACGCCGTCGCGGTCGCCAAGGTGGATGTTGTCGCCCATGCCGATCTCGTCGCCGTAATAGATCACGGGCGTGCCGGGCATGGAAAGCAGCAGCGAATTCATCAGCTCGATGCGCCGCCGGTCGCGTTCCAGTAGCGGTGCCAGGCGGCGGCGGATGCCGAGGTTGATGCGCGCCCGCTTATCCGAGGCATAGGTGTTCCAGAGGTAGTCGCGTTCCTTGTCGGTCACCATCTCGAGCGTCAGCTCGTCATGGTTGCGCAGGAAGATGGCCCACTGGCAGTTCTCGGGGATGGCTGGCGTCTGGCGCAGGATGTCGGTGATGGGGAAGCGGTCTTCCTGCGCCATCGCCATGTACATGCGCGGCATCAGCGGGAAGTGGAAGGCCATGTGGCATTCGTCGCCATCGCCGAAATACTGCTGCGTGTCCTCCGGCCACTGGTTGGCCTCGGCCAGCAGCATGCGGCCGCTGGCATGCTCATCCAGCGCGGCGCGGATGCGCTTCAGGATGACATGGGTCTCGGGCAGGTTCTCGTTGTTGGTGCCGTCCCGCTCGATCAGATAGGGGATGGCGTCCAGCCGCAGGCCATCGATGCCGAGGTCCAGCCAGAAGCGCATGACATTCAGCACTTCCTCCATCACCGCCGGGTTGTCGAAGTTCAGGTCCGGCTGGTGGGAATAGAAGCGGTGCCAGAAATACTGCCCGGCCACCGGGTCCCAGGTCCAGTTGGACTTCTCGGTATCCAGGAAGATGATGCGCGTGCCGTCATACTTCTCGTCTGTGTCGGACCAGACGTAGAAGTCGCGCTCCGGCGAATCCTTGGGCGCATGGCGGGCGCGCTGGAACCAGGGGTGCTGGTCCGAGGTATGGTTGATGACGAGTTCCGTGATGACGCGGATGCCGCGCGCATGCGCCTCGTCGATCAGGCGGCGGATATCCTCCATCGTGCCGTATTCCGGATGGACGGAGGTGTAATCCGCGATGTCATAGCCATCGTCCCGCCGAGGGGAGGGATAGAAGGGCAGCATCCAGATGGCATCGACGCCAAGCTCAGCGATGTAGTCCAGCCTGTCGATCAGCCCGGGGATATCGCCGACACCGTCGTTGTTCTTGTCGAAGAAGCTCTTGATATGGAGCTGATAGATGACCGCATCCTTGTACCACATCGGGTCTTCGGGATGGGCGTGCGTCACGGTGATGACGTTGGCATTGGCGTCGGGCATGGTCAGGCCTTATCGGCGGCGCGCAGGCGCCAGATGGCGAAGGGCAGTCCGGAATTGGGGTCGAGCCGCAGGTGGCGGTGGGTGCCTTCCCAGCGTTCCTCGCCGAAGCCGCCGGGCATCAGGTTCTCGACATGCAGGGGCGAGCCGTTCGGCAGGCCCATGGCCCATTGCGGCAGCTCGATCCAGCTTTCCGCCGCGTTACGCGGGTCCATGGAGATGGCGACCAGGATGGCGTTCTCTCCTTCCGGCGTCTGCTTCAGGAAGAGCAGGATGTTGTCGTGCTGCGCATTCAGGATGGTGGTGCCCAGATGCGTGTGCAGCGCCGGGTTCTCCCGCCGGATGCGGTTGAGCTGCGTGATCTCGGGGATGATGTTGCCGGGGCGGTCGTAGTCCCAGACCTTGATCTCGTATTTCTCGCTGTCGAGGTATTCTTCCTTGCCCGGGGCCAGCGGCGTCGCCTCGCACAGCTCGAAGCCGTTGTAGACGCCCCAGAGGCCGGACATCGTGGATGCCAGCGCGGCGCGGATCAGGTGGCCCGGGCGCCCCGTCTGTTGCAGGAAGACCGGGTTGATGTCCGGCGTATTGACGAAGAAATGCGGCCGGAAGAAATCGCGCACCGGCGGCAGGTTCAGTTCCTGGATATATTCCGCCAACTCCGCCCGCGTGTTGCGCCAGGTGAAGTAGGTATAGGACTGGCTGAAGCCCACCTTGGCCAGGCGGTACATCACCTTGGGCCGCGTGAAGGCTTCCGACAGGAAGACCACTTCCGGCGCGCGGGCGCGCACCTCGCCGATCATCCATTCCCAGAAGGGCAGGGGCTTGGTGTGCGGGTTGTCCACCCGGAAGAGCTTCACGCCTTCCTTCACCCAGAAGAGCACCACGTCGCGCAGCGCGAGCCACAGGGAGGGAATGGACTGCGGCTTGTAGAAATCGACGTTGACGATGTCTTCGTATTTCTTCGGCGGATTTTCCGCGTAGCGGATGGAGCCGTCGGGGCGCCAGTCGAACCAGTCAGGGTGGTCGCGCAGCCAGGGATGGTCCGGCGAGCACTGGATGGCGAAGTCCAGCGCCAGTTCCATGCCGTTCTCATGCGCCGCGGCCACCAGCGCGCGGAAATCCTCCAGCGTGCCGAGCTGCGGATGCAGCGCGTCATGCCCGCCTTCCTCCGAGCCGATGGCGTAGGGGCTGCCGACATCGTCGGGGCCGGGCGTCAGCGTGTTGTTGCGGCCCTTGCGGTTCTTGCGGCCGATCGGGTGGATCGGCGGGAAATACAGCACGTCGAAGCCCATGGCCTTCACGCGCGGCAGCGTGGCGATCACGTCCTGCAGCGTGCCGTGCCGGCTGGGGTCGTCGGTCTGGGAGCGGGGGAAGATCTCGTACCAGGCGGCGAAGCCGGCCTCGCGGCGCTCCACGTCCAGCGGCACCGGCTCGGCGCGGGCGCGGAAGGGGCGGTCGTCGGCACGCTCCATGGCGGCGCGGGTGCGGGGCAGGGTGAAGAGCGCCACGGCCTGCTCATGCGACGCGTCGCGCTCGTTCTCCAGCACCAGGGCCAGGTCGCCGCCATCGCCGCCCAGGCGGCCGGCGGCGGCCTGCAACAGCGCCACGCCTTCCCGGCGCTCCAGCGAGATGTCGATGCCGGCGGCGTGCTTCTTCGTGATCTCGTTCTCGAAGGCGGCGTAGACGTCGATCCAGGCTTCCACCGTGAAGATGTACCGGCCGATGCGGTCGGGCACGAAGCTGGCCTGCCAGACATCGTTCGGCTTCGCCGTCATCTTCACCTCGCGCCAGCCATCCTCGTCCGCCGGGCGCCAGAGCAGGCGGGCGGCGAGCTTGGTATGGCCATCGGTGAAGATATCCGCCGTCACCGTCACCGCCTGCCCGACCGCGCGCTTCACCGGGAAGCGGCCCTCGTCCACCGAGGGCTGGAGGTTCTCGATGGCGATACGCGCCGATGCCATGGCGGCCTCGGTGGCGGCGGCGGTGCTTTCGGGCAGGGGCAGGCGCACGGGCGCCGAGTCATGGATTGGCACGATGCGAACCTCCGCGGGGGCCAGGAGCAGGCGCCCCTCGGCGTCGAGCAGATCCGGCGCAACGGCGCCAGGCCGGGGCAGCAGGCCCAGCATCTGGCCGGCGGCGAGCCGGCGGGGCTTGGTGAGCGAGGCATTGGCGACCACCAGGGCGCGGCCCTGCTTGCCTTCCGCTTCCCGCAGCAGCGCCACCGGCGCATGCGGGGCGGAGAGCAGGCTGGTCAGCGGCCCGGTGCTGACGGCGGGCAGTTCCGCGCGCGCGGCATTGGCCTCCCGCACCGCCTCCGAGAGGTCGATCCGGGGTGCGGCATCCTCCGCCGGTGGCAGCGAGCCACGGTGCAGCGCGCCATTCTCCATCCCTGCCGGCAGCAGCCAGCCAGGGCCGGAAAAGGCGGCCAGCCGGATGGCGCGGTGCAGGGCCTGCGTCGCCAGCCGCCGGTTGCCCCAGCGGTTGGCCAGGCGCCGGGCCTCGGGCGCCTCGGCCATGGGCAGCAGCGGCAGTTCGCCCGCCCAGGCGGCGGTGCCGGCCTCCAGCACATCCACCCAGGGCAGGGCCGGCGCCAGCAGGTCGAAGCCCGCTTCCCGCAGCCCGGCGCGGGGCTGGCCGAGGCAGGCGATCAGCAGCACATCCGGCGCGTCCTGCTTCACGGCTGCGGCGAGGTCGCGCAAGGTGGCGGCCTCCACCCAATCCGGCAGCAGGCAGCGGAAGCCGGTGACGCCGCCGCGGGCCTTCCCGCCCAGCCAATCGCGCCAATGCGCCAGCCAGCCGGCGGCATCCTGCGCGGCGGCGGGGCGGCGCAGGTGGCGGAAGCGCGGGTCG
>NZ_JACTUZ010000071.1 GCF_014490445.1 Pseudoroseomonas ludipueritiae
ACCCCTGAGCTACGCCCGCGCTCCGTTCGGCGTGGGCGGGCATTTGCCATGCGGGCAGGGCCGGCGCAACCCCCTCCTTATCGCTTCATGACGATTTTTCTTCAGGCTTCCTCTGTGGCCACCGCCACTGTCTGGCAGACATCCACCCATTCCGCCCCCACCAGCGCCGCCATGCGCTCCGGCCCGATGCGCAGCGCGCTGTTGACCGAACCCGCCGCCGGCCAGACGGCCTCGAACTCGCGCAGGGAAAGGTCGCAATAGACCGGCAGCGGCTGCGCCAGCCCGAAGGGGCAGACGCCGCCCACCGGGTGGCCGGTCAGCGCCACCACCTCCTCCGCCCCCAGCATGCGCGGCTTGCCGCCGAAGGTGGCCTTGGCCTTCTTGTTGTCCAGCCGGGCGTCGCCGCGCGCCACCACCAGCAGCACGCGCTCCCCCACCCGCAGCGACAGCGTCTTGGCGATCTGGGCCGGTTCCACCCCATGGGCGGCGGCGGCCTCGGCCACGGTGGCGGTGCGCGCCGCGGTTTCCAGGATCTCGAGGTCGGGCGCGTGCTCGGCCAGGAAGGTGCGGACGCTGTCGAGGCTCATGGCGGGCTCCGGGCTGTTGCGAGGCCCGCGACCCTATCCGCCCCGCCGGGGCCATGAAAGGTGGCCTCCAGGCCGGCGGCAGGGGGCGCCTGGGGTTGCTTCCGCCCCAGGGGCGCGCATCTATGCGGGAGCGAGATCTCTGAAAGCCGGTATGTTTCCCATGGACGCGAGCCTCAACCCCAATCCCGCCCCCGCCGCTGCCGATGTGATCAAGGACAGCGACCAGAAGGGCTTCATGCAGGATGTCGTGGCGGCCAGCCGCGAGGTGCCGGTGCTGGTGGACTTCTGGGCCACCTGGTGCGGCCCCTGCAAGCAGCTGACGCCGACGCTGGAGAAGGTCGTGCGCGCCGCCGGCGGCCGCGTGCGGCTGGTGAAGATCGACATCGACCAGAACCGCGCGCTGGTGCAGCAGCTCTCCCAGATGGGTCTGCCGCTGCAGTCGGTGCCCACGGTGGTGGCCTTCTGGCAGGGCCAGATCGCCGATCTCTTCCAAGGCGCCCTGCCGGAATCCGAGGTGAAGAAGTTCATCGAGGGCCTGCTGAAGGTGGCCGGCGGCCAGATGCCGGGCGCCGACCTGCTGGCCGAGGCCAAGGCCGCCGCCGAGCAGGGCGACCACCAGATGGCGCTGGAAATCTTCGCCGCCCTGGCGCAGCAGGAGCCGGAGAATGCCGAGGCCTATGCCGGCCTGGCCCGCGCCCTGATGAACCTGGGGCAGGAGGAGCAGGCGCTGGCGGTGCTGGACCAGGTGCCGGAGAAGCTGCGCACCCATGCCGAGGTGGCGGGCGTGCGCAGCGCCCTGGAACTGGCCGCCGAGGGCCGCCGCGCGCGGGAGCGCCTGTCCGAATTCGAATCCCGCCTCGCCGCCAACGAGGACGACCACGAAGCGCGGATCGAGCTGGCGGTGGCGCTGAATGCCATGGAACGCCGGGCCGAGGCCGCCGAGGCGCTGCTGGCCGCCATCAAGCGCGACCGCGCCTGGAACGACGAGGCGGCGCGCAAGCAGCTGCTGAAGTTCTTCGAGGCCTGGGGCCCGATGGACCCGGCCACGGTGAAGGCGCGGCGCGGCCTTTCCACCCTGCTGTTCCGCTGAGGGGCGGGATGGCTGGCGGGCGGCACCGGCGCGGCGGGGCGGGCGAAGGCCCGGCCTGGCGATGACCGCCCCCCGTAGCGGGCCCACCCGCCTGCCGGCCGAGATCCCGATCTTTCCGCTGCAGGACGCGCTGCTGCTGCCCGGCGGCCGCCTGCCGCTGAATATCTTCGAGCCCCGCTACCTGGCGATGGTGGAGGATGCCCTAGGCGCCGGCCGCCTGTTGGGCATGGTGCTGCCGGACCCGGCCTTTCCGCGCGTGGCGGGGCGTTCCACCATCTACCGCACCGGCTGCCTCGGCCGCATCGCCTCCTTCTCCGAGACCGGGGACGGGCGCTACCTGATCACCTTGCTCGGCCTGCTGCGCTACGACGTGGCGCAGGAGCTGCCGGACCACCCCGCCGGCTATCGCCGCGTGCAGGCCGATTTCTCCCCCTATCTGGCGGACCTGGAGCCGCCGGAGGAGGAGCCGGACCGCGCGGCGCTGCTGGCCGCCCTCTGGCCTTATTTCGCCGCCCGCCAGATCGAGGCCGACCGCGCCGCCATTGAGCGCGTCCCGCTGGTGGATCTCGTCACCACATTGTCCATGATCTGCCCCTTCGATGGGCGGGAGAAGCAGGCGCTGCTGCTGGCCCCAGGCCCGCGCCGGCGCGCCGAGTTGCTGACGGCGCTGCTGCGGATCGGCGCCGCCTCCAGCGAAGGGCCGGCGCGCCCGGTCTGATCGGGTTGCGCGGCGTTGCGAGTTGACGGCCCGCCCGGCATGGCGCAGGAGTCAGGCTTCATGAGCACCCCGACCGACACCCCCGCCTCCGCGCCGCCCGCCGGCGGCCCCGTGGATCCCCGCCTGCTGGAGATCCTGGTCTGCCCCGTGACCAAGGGCCCGCTGGTCTATGACCGCCAGCGCGGCGAGCTGGTCAGCGAGAAGGCGGGCCTGGCCTATCCCATCCGCGACGGCATTCCCATCATGCTGCCGGACGAGGCGCGCCGGCTGGACTGATGTCCGCCGCCCCCACCGAGCTGCGCCTGCGCCGCGCCGAGAAGCTGCTGGAAGTCACCTTCCCCGATGGCGCGCGCTTCAGCCTGCCAGCCGAGTACCTGCGGGTGGAAAGCCCCTCGGCCGAGGTGCAGGGGCATGGGCCAGAACAGCGTAAATGGGTGGCTGGCCGGCGGCATGTCGGCATCATCCGCCTGGAGCCGGTGGGGCATTACGCGGTGCGACTGATCTTCGACGACCTGCACGACAGCGGCATCTACAGCTGGGCCTATCTACGCCAGCTGGGGGAGGAGCAGGCGGAGCGCTGGGCGGCCTATGAGGCCGAGCTGGCGGCGCGCGGCCTTTCCCGCGACCCGCCGCGGCGCTGAGCATGACCGAGCCACTCTTCGATGCCGCCGTGATCGGCGGCGGATTCGCCGGCACCTCGCTGGCTTTGCAATGGCGGGCCCAACTGCCGCCCGGGGCGCGCATCGCGCTGTTTGAAGCCGGGCCGCGCCTGGGGCCCGGCCTGGCCTATGGCACCACCGACCCCGGCCATGTGCTGAACGTGCCCGCCGGCGGCATGAGCCTGCTGCCCGCGCAGCCCGCCAGCTTCACCGAATGGCTGGCCACCCGCCCCGATGCGCCGGAAGCGCCGCCGGAAGGTGGCCCCATCTTCGCGCCGCGCCAGCTTTTCGGCGCTTATCTCGAAGAACAACTGGCCGCCGCCATCGAAGGCGCCGGTGCCACCATCCAGCCGCTGCGCCAGCCGGTGGAGGCGGTGGAACGGCTACCCGAAGGCGGCTTCCGCCTGCGCGCCGGCCGCGAATCCTGGCGGGCGAAGCGCGTGGTGCTGGCGGTGGGCGGCTTCGCCGCCAAGCCGGGTGCTGGCGCGCTGCCGCATCTGGCCGGCAATCCCTGGGACCCGGCGACGCTGGAAGGCATCGACCCCGAGGCCCCCGTGCTGCTGGTCGGCATGGGGCTGACCATGGTGGATATGCTGCTCTCGCTGCGGCGGCGCTGCCACCGGGGCAAGGTCACCGGCATCTCCCGCCACGGCTGGCTGCCGCTGGCGCATCTCGCCGGCCCCCTGCCGCCACCCTGGCCGGTGGAGCCGCCGGAAGGCGCCAGCCCCGTGGCGCTCTGCGCCCTGCTACGCCGCGCCATGGCCGAGGCCGCCGCCGCAGGCCGGCCCTGGCAGGCGGTGATCGACGGCATCCGGCCGCATGTGCAGCGCATCTGGCGCGGCTGGAGCCTGCAACAGCGCGCCAGCTTCCTGCGCCATGGCCGCAGCCTCTGGAACCTGCACCGGCACCGGCTGGCGCCTTCGGTGGCGCGCTTCGTGGCGGAACAGCGGGCTTCCGGCATGCTGGAAACCCTGGCGGCGCGGCTGGGCGAATGGCAGCCGGCGCCGGATGGCAGTGCCTCCGCCACCCTGCGCCTGCGTGGCGGCGGGGAAAGGCGGCTTTCCGTGGCGCGCATCATCCTCTGCATCGGCCCCGATGGCGGCAGCGGCTGGCGGGAGGCGGCGCCGGTGCCGGCGCTGCTGGAAGCCGGGCTGGCGCGGCCGGACCCGCTGGGCCTGGGGCTGGAGATCGCGGGGCCGGATGGCACGCTGCTGGATGCCGGGGGGCAGCCCGTGCCCGGCCTGCAGGCCATCGGCCCCCTGACGCGCGGCGGACTCTGGGAGATCACGGCGGTGCCCGAGATCCGCAACCAGGCCGCCCTGGTGGCGGATGCCTGAGATGGACACCATCGCGCCCGAGGACATCACGCTGCCGGACCGGCTGGAGGCCGCCTCCCGCCGCCATGCGCTGCCTTGCGGCGCCGGCAGCATGGTCTGGCACGAATGGGGCGAGCCGGATGCGCCGCCGATGCTGCTGCTGCATGGCGGCGCTGGCTCCTGGCGCCATTGGGCGCGCAATGTCGAGGCCCTGGCCACGCGCCGCCGCGTGCTGGCGCCGGACCTGCCGGGCCTGGGTGAATCGGCGCCGCCACGGGCGGGCACCGATTTGCCGGGCTATGCCGCGCTGATCATGGCGGGCTTCCGGACCCTGGTGGGGGAGGCGGCGCGCTACGACCTCGCCGGCTTTTCCTTTGGCGCCATCATCTCCGGCCAGATCGCTTCGGCGGCGGATGCGCGGCTGCGTTCGGTGACGCTGCTGGGCGCCGGCGGCATGGGGCTGGCGCGGGTGCCGGTGCGGCTGGCGAAGGTGCGGGACAAGCAGGGCGAGGAACGGCGGGCCGCGCATCGCGCCAACCTCGCCATGCTGATGATCGGCGACCCGGCGCGGATCGACGCCCTGGCCATGCGCATCCAGGAATGGAACAGCGACCATGCGCGGCTGAACAGCCGTGGCCTCGTGACCGAGGGCGCGCTGCGGCGCCTGCTGCCTGGCATCCGGGCGCCGCTGGCCATGGTTTATGGCGAGCGCGACGCCATCGCCTATCCCTTCATGGAGCAGCGCGAGGCGGCGCTGGCGGCGGCGCTGCCGGGGGCGGCCTTCCAGGTCATTCCCCGCGCCGGCCATTGGGTGCAGTTCGAGGCGGCGGAGGCCATCAACGCCCTGCTGCTGCGCCGGCTGGACGGGGCCGAACCACCGGCTTAGCCTTTCCGCACGCCAGGAACAGGGGGAAGCCGATATGCGCTTCGGCATCGGGGACGCGGTGGTGGATGTCATCGCCGATATCGACCGCTTCGCATTGCCCGCGGGCTTTCTGCCCGATTGCGACCTCGATGCCCTGCTGCCGCACCGCGCCCTGCTGGAACCGGACCACGTGGATTTCGCCGGGGGCACCTTCCTGCTGGGCGTGCAGGCGCTGCTGCTGCGGGTGGCCGGGCTGGTGGTGCTGGTGGATACCTGCGTCGGCGAGAACAAGTCCCGCCCCAACCATCCCGCCTGGCATGAGCGCAGCGCCACCGGCTTCCTGGAGCGGCTGGCCGCCGTCGGCGTGGCGCCGGAAGCGGTGGACGTGGTTTTCTGCACCCATCTGCATGCCGACCATGTCGGCTGGAACACCCGTCTGCTGAATGGCCGCTGGGTGCCCACCTTCCCGCGCGCCCGCTACCTCATCGGCAAGCGGGAACTGGCGCAGTGGATGGGGCGCGCGCAACAGGACCCCGGCGTCAACCACGGCTCCCATGCCGACAGCCTCCTGCCGGTGCTGGAAGCCGGGTTGGTGGAAACGGTGGAGGATGGCCATGAACTGGCGCCCGGCGTGACCCTGGTGCCGCTGCCCGGCCATACCAAGGGCCAGATGGGCCTGCGGCTGGAGCGCAACGGCGCCCGCGCCATCTTCTGCGGCGATGCCATCCATTCGCCGGTGCAGGTGCTGCGGCCCGAATGGTCCAGCCGCGTCTGCACCGACCCCCAGGCCGCCATCGCCACCCGCCGCGACCTGCTGGAATGCGCGGCGGATGAGGGCGCGCTGCTGGTGCCGGCGCATTTCCGCAACTGCGGCTGCGCCCGCGTGCGGCGGGAAGGCGAGGGCTTCCTGCCGGTCTTCGGCCCCGGCTGAACGCTCTCAGGCCCGGGCCAGGATCGCCTGCGCCTTCAGGATCACCGGGCGGTCCACCATCTCGTCCTCCACGGCCAGGGCGGCATTGTCCGCGCCGCCCGTGGCGGCCTCGACGATGCGGCGGGCCCAGGCGATCTCGGATTCGCTCGGCATGAAGCCGGCATTCACCGCCTCCACCTGCTTCGGATGGATGCAGAGCTTGCCGCCGAAGCCGAAGGCGCGGGCGCGGGTCGTGTCAGCTGCCAGCAGCTCGGCATTGTCCAGCGCGGCGGTGACGCCATCCACCGGGGAAGCCGCGCCGCCGAGGCGGGAGGCGAAGACGAGCTGGGAGCGGAAGGCGGCCAGCGGCGCCCCTTCCTCCGGGATGCCGAGGTCGAGCTGGAAATCCACCGAACCGAAGGCCAGCCGCACCACGCCCGGCGCCGCCGCCAGCGCGGCGGCCTCGGCCAGCCCGCGCGCCGTTTCCACCAGCGGGATCAGCGCCGCCTGCGGCGCGGCCTGGTGCAGCCGGGCGAGGGCGGCGGGCGACTCGGCTTTGGGCAGCAGGATGCCGCCTACCGAGGCATGCGCCACCAGCGCCAGATCCGCCTCCAGGTAAGGCGAATCGGCCGCATTGACCCGCAGCAGCACCGGGCGCGGCGCCGTGGGCAGCCAGGCGGCGATGGCGGCGCGGGCTTCTTCCTTGCGCGCGGGGGCCACCGCGTCCTCCAGGTCGATGATCACCTGATCCGCCCCGGCGGCCAGGGCCTTGCCGAAGCGTTCCGGCCGGTCTCCGGGGACAAAAAGAAAGGAGCGCGCAGCGGCGATGGCCTCGATGGCAGGCATGACGGTTCCCTTGTTCGTTCCTGGCGGCGCAGGCTAGGCCGCGAGAGCCTGGGGAGAAAGCTCGCCAGGGCCTTTTCACATGATGGCGGGTTTCTCCACCGGCGCGCTGCGGGCGGCGGCCGCGGCCTGTTCCGGCGGCAGGCCGCTGTCCCAGAGGCGGGCGATGAAGCGCTGCCCATTGGCGCCCGCCGAGGCGGTGGAAGCCAGCCAGACCATGGGCGGACCCATCAGGGCGGGGTCCAGCAGGTTGCCGTCGGCGCCGCGCCGGCTGGCGCCGCCGGGCAGCAGCTCGGTATTCGCGGCGCCGCCTGGCAGCAGCACATTCACCGTCACGCCCGTGCCCGCCACATCCTGCGCCCAGCAGCGGGAGGCCGCCTCCAGCCCCGCCTTGCTGGGGCCATAGGGCGCATAGCCCCGCCGCACCATGGTCTGATCGCTGGTGGAGATATTGACGATGCGCCCATCCCCCTGCGCCAGCAGATGCGGCATGGCGGCGGCGGCCATGTTGAAGGCGCCATTGAGGTTGATGTCGGTGATCAGCGCCCAGGTCTCGGGCGGCACGGTCCAGAAGGGCACAGGCTCGGTGGTGAAGCGCTCGCTGACCAGGCGCATGCCGCGCCCGGCATTGTTCACCACGCCATGCAGCGCGCCGAAGCGCTCCAGGGCGGTGGCGACGGCGCGGGCGCAATCGGCGGGGCGTGTCACATCGGCGGTGATGGCGGCCAGCCGGCCGGGGCCGTGTTCCGCCTCCGCCGCGCGTTCCGCTGCCTCCAGCTCGGCGGTGGCGCGGGCGCCGGTGATCAGCACGCGCCCGCCGGCGGCCAGCAAGGCCCGCGCCATGGCGAGGCCGAGGCCCCGCCCGCCGCCAGTGACGATCACGACGCGGTCCTGCAACATGCTATGGTCCTTGTGTTGAAGCTGGCGTGGCCACGCCATGGAACGGGAAGAAGCCATGTCGAACGCGGCGGAACGCGCCTATCAGAGCATCCGCCAGCGGATCATGGACGGCAGCTTCGCCCCTGGCACGCCGCTGCGGGAAGAGATGCTGGCGGGCGAGATCGGCGTCAGCCGCACGCCGGTACGCGACGCGCTGCGCCGCCTGCTGGCCGATGGGCTGGTGGAAAGCACGCGCAACCGCGGCACCTTTGTCGCCGAGATCACCAGCGACGATCTGCACGAGGTCTATCATCTGCGCGCCACGCTGGAGGGTTTCGCCGCCACGCGCGCCGCCACCCGCATCACCGCCGAGGAAATCACGGCGCTGGAGCAACTGGCGGATGAGATGGAGGCGCTCGACAGCAGCGGCACGGACCTTGAGGCCCGCACGCTCCGCTTCCATGCGCTGAACACCGAATTCCATACGGTGGTGGTGCGCGCCGCGCGCTCCCGCCGCCTGGAGGGGATGCTGGGCTGGGCCTTCCAGGTGCCGCTGGTGCTGCTGAAGCAGTACCGGATGCAGGAATGGGTGAATATCGCCCGCTCCAACCGCCAGCACCGCGACATCATCGAGGCCCTGGCCGCCCGTAACCCGGAATGGGCGGGGCTGATGATGGGCGCGCATCTGAACGCCACGCGGCCGGCGGGGCTGATGGCGGAGTTGGAGCGCAAATTGACTACCGTTGTGCACAATGAGGGCAGTGATAGCTCATAAAGCTGACATGGCTCCGGCGAAAAACCGCCTTAAAGCGGCCTTCCTGCCATTTTTAGGCTGCGCACCCAAAAAAAATTGTACACAATGATCCCGATCAATGCGGCAACGGGGGATCTCCGGGGTGCAGTACGATTTCGTGCCGATGCCGGCGCGCAAGCCTCTGAAATGGCCGAATGGCGCCCGCATCGCCCTGATGCTGACGACCAATTTCGAGTACTGGGACCGCACCAAGGACACCGACAAGCCTTTCTATCCCGGCGGCCCCTCCATCATCACCGATACCCTGCCGGGCAATGTCTATGACAACCCGAACTGGACTTGGCGCGAATATGGCCAGCGCGTCGGCGTCTGGCGGATGTTCGAATGCTTCGAGCAGGCCGGGGTGCCCACCTCCTGCACCATGAATGCCAAGATGGGGCTGGAGCGCCGCGCGGTGGTGCAGCATGCCATCGACCGGGGCTGGGAGCTGGTCGCGCATAACTATGTGCAGACCGACCTGCTCTCCAACTACCAGTTCGACATCGAGGGCGAGCGGCAGGTGATTCGCGAAACCTTGCGGGTCTATGAGGAGGTGGTGGGCCGGAAGGCGCGCGGCTGGCTCTCCTCCTCGCTGCGCTCCACGCCCAACACCGCCGATATCCTGGCGGAGGAGGGGCTCTCCTTCCTGACCGACCTGCTGAACGACGACCAGCCCTATCTGATCCGCACCGAATGCGGCCGGCCGCTGGTCTCCATCCCCTATACTTCCGAAGTCAATGACTTCACGGTCTTTCTGCGCCAGGGCAAGGATGTCGATGGCGCCTTCCGTGTCTTCAAGGAACAGTTCGACGAGCTGTACCGGGAGGGCGCCACCAGCGGCCGACTGATGAATATCGGCCTGCACCCGCATGTCATCGGCCAGCCCTTCCGCATCCGCGCGCTGCGCGACTTCATCGCCTACGCCAAGGGCTTCCCGGATGTCTGGTGGGCGACGCGGGAGGAGATCGCCGACTGGTACCTGGAACACCACGCCGGGCATATCGGATGATCCTTCTCCAGCAGATCATCAACGGGCTGATGCTGGGCGGCCTCTATGCGCTGGTGGCCGTCTCCTTCACCTTTGTCATCGGCATGCTGAACTTCCTCAACTTCAGCATCCCCGGCATCTTCATGCTGGGCGGCATGCTGAGCTGGGCGCTGATGGTGCAATACGCACTGCCCTGGTACGCCGCCGTGCCGCTGGCGCTGCTGGCCGGCATCCTGGCCTCGCTGCTGGTGGAACGTTTTACCTATCGCTACATGCGCACCCGCTTCGGCGATGCCACCGAGCATGCGATTCCGCTGGTCAGCTCCATCGGCTTCCTGATCCTGTTCCAGGGCCTGGTGCAGATCCAGTGGGGGGCGGAACTGCACAGCTTTCCTTCCCCCTGGCAGGATACCAGCATCCGCCTGGGCGGGCTGTTGATCTCAATTCCGCAGGTGGTCTCGCTGCTGCTGGCGCTCGCGCTGGTGTTCGGGCTGACGCTGGTGCTGGGCCGCACCTCGCTCGGCCGCTCGCTGCGCGCGGTGGCGGAAAGCCCCGATACGGCGCAGCTTCTCGGCATCGACCTGCCCCGGCTGATCCCTGCGGTCTTCGTAGTGGCGGGGCTGCTCTCGGCCCTGGCGGGCGTGCTCTTTGCCTTGAACTATCTGCAGGTTTCGCATGTCATGGGCGACGAGATCGCCTCCTTCGCCATGGCAGCCATGGTGGTGGGCGGGCTCGGCAATGTCTGGGGCGCCATCGCCGGCGGGCTGCTGCTCGGCCTGCTGGAAGTGCTGACCATCTTCTTCCTGGGCGCCAAAGTCATCAAGCCAGTGGTTTGGGGCGCGCTCTTCCTGCTGATCCTGCTGCGCCCGCAAGGCCTGTTCGGGAAGCCATATGTCGGCCGGGGGAAGTTCTGAGCCATGAGCGGTTATCTCGCCGGCATCCTGGCCCTCTTCTCCATCAACCTGCTGCTGGCCTATGCGGTTTTCCTGCCGGCGGCGGCGGGGATGCTGAACCTGGGAGCGGCGGGCTTCATGGCCGTCGGCGCCTATGTCTCCGCCTATCTCGATGTGGAATACGGATTGCCTCTGCCGCTTTGCCTGCTGGCCGGCACCGCCGCCAGCACGGTGCTGGGCTGCCTGATGGCCTTTCCCATCCTGCGCACGCGCGGCGTCTATATGGTGCTGGCGACGCTGGCCTTCGGCGAGATCGTGGCGGGCCTGCTGATCAACATGGAAGCGGTGGGCGGCGCCGCCGGCTATCCCGTCACCAGCTTCATCGACATGCCGGCCATCGCCGCACTGGCGGCCTGCGGCGTGCTGCTGGTGGTCTATATCCTTTCCACCCGCTTCGGCCTCGCCATGCGCTCCATCCATGACGATGAGCAGGCGACGGCGCTGTTTGGCATCCATGTGCGGCGGGTGAAGGTGATGGCCTTCACCATCGGCGCCGGGTTCGCCGGGCTGGCGGGCGCGCTCTATGGCCACCACTACAACTATATCGAGGTGGCCAACTTCAACCTGATGCTCAGCACCTATACGCTGCTCTACGTGCTGATCGGCGGCACCCAGACCGCCTTCGGGCCGCTGGTGGGCGCCGCCATCTTCTCGCTGCTGCCGGAAGTGCTGCGCGGCAGCGAGCAATGGCGCTTCGTGATCTTCGCCGTGCTGATCATCGCCGTCATGGCGCTGCGGCCGGAAGGCGTGGTGACGCGCCATGGCCTCGCGCGCCTCTTCGGCCGCAAGCGGGAGGCCGGCTGATGGCGGATCTGCTGACGCTGGATGGCGTTTCGAAATCCTTCGGTGGTCTCAAGGTCATCCAGGATTTCAGCCTTTCCGTCGCGCCCGGTTCGCGTATCGGGTTGATCGGGCCGAATGGCGCCGGCAAGACCACGGTCTTCAACCTGATCACCGGCGTCTATCCCGTCACCGCCGGACGTATCCTGATGGGCGGCGAGGATATCACCCACCTGCCGGACTGGCGCCGCGCCCGGCATGGCATGGCGCGCTCCTTCCAGAATATCCGCCTGATGCCGCATCTCTCGGCGGTGGAGAATATCATGCTGGGCCAGCACCTGCGCGCCCGGCGCTGGTGGGACCAATTGGCACCGCTGGGGCTGATGCCGCGCAACCGCTGGAAGCGCGATGCCGTGGCGGCGCTGGAGGCGGCGGGCCTCGCCCGCTATGCCGATGCGCTGGTCTATAACCTGCCCTATGGCGTGCAGAAGCGGCTGGAACTGGTGCGCGCCGCCGTGGCCGGTGCCCGGCTGCTGATGCTGGATGAGCCCGCCGCCGGCCTGAACCCCACCGAGCGCGAGGAACTGCTGGCGCATATCGAGGGCCTGACCAGCGGCGGCACCGCCCTGCTGGTGGTGGAGCATGACATGGGTTTTGTTCGTCGCCTCTGCGAGCGCGTGGTGGTGCTGAACTTCGGCCAGAAGATCGCCGAAGGCCGGCCGGAGGAGGTGCAGCGCGACCCGCAGGTGCTGGAAGCCTATCTCGGCACCGGCGCCGCCACGGGGGCCGCCGCCGATGCTGCTTGAGGTCGAGGACCTGCATGTCCGCTACGGCCGCACCCATGCGGTGGCGGGGGCCACGCTCTCGGTGGCGGAAGGCGAGATCGTGGCGGTGCTGGGCGCCAATGGCGCCGGCAAGTCCTCGCTGCTGAAGGCCATCCTGGGCACGGTGAAGCCGGCTGGCGGGCGCATCCGCTTCGCGGGCGCCGAGGTCACCCATGCCCCGGTGCCGCAGCGCATCCGCGATGGGCTGGTGCTGGTGCCGGAAGGCCGGCGCATCCTGGTCTCCATGACCATCGAGGAGAACCTGCTGCTGGGCGCCGGGCTGCGGCGGGACCGCGCCACCCTGCCGCGCGAGATGGATGCCATCTACGACCGCTTCTCCAATCTCGCGGCGCGGCGGGACATGCCGGCGGCGGTGCTTTCGGGTGGCGAGCAGCAGATGCTGGCCATCGGCCGCGCCATGCTGGCCAAGCCGCGGCTGATGATGCTGGACGAGCCCTCCCTCGGCCTCTCGCCACTGCTGGTGGACCGCGTCTTCTCCCTGCTGCGGGAACTGAACGGGGGCGGCATGGCGGTGCTGCTGGTGGAGCAGAACACTCGCAAGACGCTGGAACTGGCCGCGCGCGGCTCCGTGCTGGAACTCGGGCGCATGGTGATGGCGGGCAGCGCGGCCTCGCTGCTGGCCGATGAGGGGTTGCAACGCGCCTATCTCGGCGCCGGCTGACACATCCAGGCGAAGGATCAGGATCATGGCGATCAAGCGACGCGATCTGATGGCGGCCACGGCGGCGGCGCTCGCCCTGCCGGCGCTGCGCAACCCCGCCCTGGCGGCGGCGGATGAGCTGGTGGTGGGCTTTTCCTATGTCGGCACCGGGCCGCTGCAATCCCTGCTGATCACCAACAAGATCCCGGTGGAGATGGCCCTGGCCGACATCAACGCGGCCGGCGGCGTCAATGGCAAGAAGCTGCGCGTCTCCACCTTCGACACGGCCGGCGACCCGCGCCAGGCACAGGTGGCGGTGCGGCGCTTCGCGGAGGATGAAGGCGCGCTCTGCGTCCTCGGCCCCGCATCCTCCGGCGAATGCCGCGTGGCCTTCCCGGCCGGGGAGCGGCTGGGCATCGTGCAATGCTCCAACTCGGCCACGGCGCCCGGCATCACGGATAAGATGACCTTCGCCTTCCGCGACACCTCGGACGAACTGACCCAGTTCCGCCGCCTGCTGAAGGTGATGAAGGCCAAGGGCATGGCAACGTCCAATGCCTCCATCATCTACGCGACGGATGAATTCATCTCCAAGACGCTGGGCGAGAGCGTCTTTCCCCAGGCCTTCAAGGAAGCCGGTATCCCGGTGACCAAGGCGGTGGGTTTCCCCATCCAGGCCTTCGATGTGTCCGCCCAGGTGGGCGAGCTGATGCGCAGCCCCACCGATATCGTGGTGCTGGGCGGCACCATCGAGCCGGCGGTGAAGGTGCTGAAGGAATTGCGCCGCCAGGGCCACAAGGGCCGCATGATCGGCAGCGGCGTGATGTCGGACCCCACCCTGCCGGAGAAGGTCGGCGCGGATGGGGAGGGCGTGCTCTATCCCAGCTTCTTCTACAGCGGTTTGAACGAGCGGACGCGCAGCTTCACCGCCCGCTTCACCGAGGGCGCGAAGCAGGCCGGCTACCCGCGTCAGAGCCCGCACCACACCGATGCCGCGACCTATGACATCCTCCAGATCTATGCCGAGGCCATGCGTCGCGCGCAGGTGACGGGCGAGCCCGGCAAGCTGAAGGCCGAGCGCGTCGCCATCCGCGACCAGATGCAGAAAATGGAGGGCTGGAACTGGGAAGGCATATTGGGCCGCACCTGGTTCTACCCCGACGGCGCCGCCCGCCTGCCCGCCCATGTTGTCGAGGTGCGGGACGGCAAGCTGCAGCTCCTCGATTCGCTCTACGAGGGCTGAGGATGGACCTGACCCGCCTGGGCCCGGAAACCGGCGCGCGCTGCCTGGTGCTGGGCGGCTGCGGCGGCATCGGCCGCGCCTATGTGCGCGGCCTGCTGGCCGCCGGCGCCCGCGTCGCCGTGCTGGACCTGCCGGCCTCCATGGCCGAGCGCCCGCCGGAGCCGGGCGTCGAGGCCGTGCCGGTGGATGCCACGGACGAGGCCTCCGTCACCCATGCCATCGAGCAGGTGGGAGAAGCCTGGGGCGGCATCGATGTCTTCGCCTTCCTCACCGGCATGAACACCGGGCTGAAGCCGCTGGCGGAGATGACCACGGCCGATATCCGCACGGTGCTGGAGATCAACCTCGTCTCCGCCTTCACCACCACCCGCGCGGCGCTGCCCTTCCTGAAGCAGTCTCCGGCCGCGGCTGCCGTTTACGTCTCTTCTGGCCTGCATGCTTTTGTGGAGCCGGGCTTCTCCGCCTATAGCGCCTCCAAGGGCGGGCTGGTCTCGCTGATGAAGGTGGTGGCCAAGGAAGGCGCGCCCGGCCTGCGCGCCAATGCCGTCGCCCCCGGCGCGGTGGAGACCGCCTTTCTCACCGGCGGCCTCGGCCATGGCGGCAAGGAAGGCGAGCCTGGCGCCTTCATCAGGCAGTTCGGCGATGCGCATGCCGAGAAGGTGCTCTCCTCCATTCCGCTGCGCCGCATCGCGCAGCCGGAGGATGTGGCGGCGCCGATGCTCTTCCTCAGCGGCCCGGCCTCGCAATACCTGACGGGGCAGGTGATCTATGTGAACGGAGGCCGCTTCGCCCCATGAGCCTCGCGCTCGTCACCGGCGCCGCCTCGGGCATCGGTCGCGCCACCGCGCGTTGCCTGGCCGATGCCGGCCATGCCCTGCTGCTCTGCGACCGGGACGAGGCCGGGCTGGCGGCCGTGGCGACCGAGACCGACGGCATGGTCCTGCCACTGGACCTGCTCGACCTCACCGCCGTGCGGGCCAGGGCGGCGGAGGTGGTGCGCCAGCATGGGCGGCTGCATGCGCTGGTCTGCTGCGCCGGCATTTCCGGCCATGGCATTCCCTTCGCGCAGGTGGACGAAGCCGCCTGGGACGCCATGCTCGGCACCCATGCCAAGGGGCATTTCTTCCTGATCCAGGCGCTGCTGCCGGCCCTGGCGCCGGGCGCGGCCGTGGTGATCGTCTCCTCGCTCTTCGCCCTGCGTGGCTCGCCTAATATGCCGCACTACACGGTGGCCAAGGGCGCGTTGATCGGCATGGCGCGCGCCCTGGCGGTGGAGCTTGGCCCCGCCGGCATCCGCGTCAATGCCGTGGCCCCCGGGCTGATCCGCACGCCCATGACGGAGCATTCCGCCAGCGGCGATGCCGCTTTCTTCGCGCGGCGCGAGGCCGCCACTCCGCTGCGCCGCCTGGCGACGCCGCGCGACGTGGCCGAGAGCATCGCCTTCCTCGCTTCCCCTGCCGCGGCCTCGCTGACCGGGCAGGTGCTGAGCCCCTCCGGCGGGGAGGCCTTCACCGGATGACCTTCCCGCCGCCGAACCTTCGACTGCTGAAAAGGTGGAATTCCCTTGGCTGATGATCTGGCTTCCCCCGCTGTCCTGAAATCCGCCAGCCCGCGCGCACCGGTGCTGGTGGCGGGTGCCGGGCCTGTCGGGCTGGTGGCCGCTGCCGCGCTGGCGGCGGAAGGCATCCCCGTCACCATCGTTGAGGCCGAGCGCGACCTGCCCGATGGGTTGCGCGCCTCCACCTTCCATCCGCCGACGCTGGATATGCTGGACCGCTTCGGCCTGTCGCAGATCCTGGTGGACCAGGGGCTGGTCTGCCCGCAATGGCAGTTCCGCGACCGCCGCGACGGCCCCGTCGCCACCTTCGACCTCTCGCTGCTGGCTGGCGAGACGGCGCACCCCTACCGCCTGCAATGCGAGCAGTGGCGCCTGACCCGCCTGCTGCGTGACCGGTTGGTCGAGAACCCCGCCGTCAACTTCATGTACGATGCCCGCGCCGTGGATGCGGCGCAGGATGCCGATGGCGTGACGCTGGTGATCGAACGCCCCGACGGTTCCCGTGAGTCGCTGCAAGGCTCCTGGCTGATCGGCGCCGATGGCGCGCGCAGCGCCGTGCGCAAGGCGGTCGGCATCGGCTTCGAGGGGCAGACGATCCCCGAGCTTTACCTGACCTGCTCGACCACCTTCCAATATCAGGAGGTGATGCCGGACCTCACCAATATCGCCTATATCTCCGACCCGGAGGAATGGTTCGTGCTGCTGCGCACCACCAGCCTCTGGCGCCTGCTGCTGCCAACCGATGCCAATGAGCCGGAAGAGGCGATGCTCTCCGATGCCCGCATCCAGCAGCGCATGCAGGAAGTGCTGCCCAAGGCCGGCGACTACGAGATCCGCCACCGCACCGCCTATCGCGTGCATGAGCGCGTGGCGGAGCGCTATGTCAGCGGCCGTATCCTGCTGGCCGGGGACGCCGCGCATGTGAACAACCCGCTGGGCGGCATGGGCATGAATGGCGGCATCCATGATGCCTTCAACCTGGCGGAGAAGCTGGGGCAGGTCTGGCGGGGCGCCGATGCCGTGTTGCTGGGCCGCTATGAGCGGCAGCGGCGCAAGGTGGCGCTGGACGTGGTGCAGCAGCAGGCGCTGCGCAACCGCGCCACGCTGAACCAGCGCGACCCCGCCGTGCGCCGCGCCTCGCTCGACGAACTGCGTGCCACGGCGGAAAATCCGGCCCGCCACAAGGATTACCTGATGCGCACCTCCATGATCGCCTCGCTCCGCGCGCTGGACGAGGTAGCCTGAGGCGCTAACGCGGGAAGAAAGGCTGCAGGTTCTTTGGCCTGTATTCGGTCTTCTCGCCCTTGCTGTCGGCGTCATTGGCCAGCAGGGTGACCCGCCGGCCAAAGCGCTGCGTCAGGCTCGGATGCAGGCTTTCATTGATGGTCTCGAGTGGCCTGCCGTCCTTGTCCATCGGGCGGTAGAGGCGCTCCAGCACCGTCACCTCGGGCTCCATGTTCCTAACTTGGCGGATGGTCGGCGTCAGCCGGTCCTTGCGTGACCAGTTCAGCCGCGATTCATGCTGGGGCGCCAAAGGGTCTTCCTGCCTGGGCAGCATCTCCCAGTCCAGCTTCAGCCCGGCGGCCTCGGCTTCCCGCGCCATCCAGCGCAGCGGAATATCGGCCAGCAGCCGGTTCTGGTAGCCGCCCCCCACATCGGAATGCGCGCCGGCGAACCAGACCTGGCTGATGTCGCAGTCTTCCGGCGCCGCGCCGGTCCAGAGCGTGGGCTCGAATTCGTCTCGGTGCTCATCCACCGCCAGGGCATGGCGGCCGATCCGGACGATGTGGGAGGGCGTGGTGTCGTGGAACTCATAGTCCTTGGCGGTGAGTTCGTTCAGCACCGTACCGGGGATGCCCAGCGCGCCCACCGTGTCCCAGACGCCGAGAAAGGCGACCTGGATATCCTGGTGGCATTGCGAATGGTGCCTGCGGCAGAAATCCTCCGGGGAGCGGTGGACTTCATGGCGGTAATAATCCCAGGCGGCGGAAAGGTCGCCCAGCTTCTGCCGCATCAACAATCCGCAGGCCGCCATGAAGCCCGCAAGGCTGCGCGCGGTGAAGGCGCCGCGGGAGAAGCCGAAGAGAAAGATCTTGTCCCCCGGCACGTAGTTCTGCGCCAGGAACATGTAGCCGGAGCGGATATTGTCATCCACACCTTCGCCGGTCGCGCCGCCCAGCAGCTTTTGCAATGCGATGCCGGTGGAGCCCACGCCGCGCAGGTAGAGCGTCAGTTGCGGCGCATCGCCGCTGGTGGCGCGCACGGCGCGGGCGAGGCGCGCCACATTGGTCTCGGCCCGGCGGCTGTCGGCGCTGTTCCAGGTGCCGTCGAAGCAAACGATGAGGCGCTTCATTCCCCGACCTCCGCATTTTTATTGCTAATACGGTATGATGAAGCGGCCGCTCCTGGCCAGCGGCAATCGCGGAGGGGCAGGCGCCCCTCCGCCCGGGCTCACTCGGCGGAGGCGCCGGTGGCCTTCACCACGTCGCGCCAGCGCGCGGTCTCGCGGGCCATGTGCTGCGCGAATTCCTCGCGCGTGCTGGGCTTCGGCACCGAGCCCAGCTCGATGATGCGCGCCCGCAGCTCCGGCTCGTTCAGGCAGGCCACCACTTCCCGGTTCAGCCGCTCCAGGATCGGCTCCGGCACGCCGGCGGGCGTGACCATGCCGAACCAGCCGGTGGCGGTGACATCCACGCCCGCTTCCCGCAGTGTCGGCACATCGGGGAAGGCGGGCTGGCGCTCGCTGCCCGTGACGGCCAGCGGGCGCATGCGGCCGGATTTCGCCATCTCGGCCACCGCCGAAATCGACTGGAACAGCACCTGCACGCGTCCTTCCAGCATGTCGGTATTGAGCTGGCCGGAGGATGTATAGGGCACGTGGGACATCTCGATGCCGGTGGTCAGCGCGAATTGCGCCCCCACCAGATGCTGCGAGGAGCCCGCGCCCACCGAGCCGAAATTGATCTGCCCGCGATGCTTCCTGGCATAGTCGATGAACTCGGCCACTGTCCGCACCGGCAGGCTGGGCGGCACCACCATCAGGTTCGGCACCAGCGCCATCATGGAAACCGGCGCGAAATCCTTTTCCGGATCGAAGGGCAGGTTCTTGTAGAGCCACTTGTTGACGGCATTGGAAGCGATCGAGCCCAGCCCCACCGTGTAGCCGTCTGGGGCGGAGCGCGCGACATTGGTCATGCCAATATTGGTGCCGGCGCCAGGGCGGTCCTCGACCACCACGGGCTGGCCCAGGCGGATGCTCAGGCGCTCCGACAGCAGGCGCGCGAGCACGTCGCCGGCGCCGCCGGCCGGGCCGGGATTCACGAAGCGGATGGGGCGCGAAGGCCAGTTTTCCTGCGCGAATGCTTGCGCCTTGGGCAGAGTGGTGGCGGCAATGGCAGCCAGAAGGGCGCGGCGCGAGAGGCGGAATCCAGAAGCGGACGATTCGGTCAGGGGCATCATGCGGTTTCCTGCTGCACTCCATGCCATCGTATGCACATGCCGCGCCAAAAGCGCGAAGTTTTCGCTTCCCTGTGCGAGGAGGCTGGAATGTCAGACCGGATTTCCGCTGGCTGCAACAGCGATCTTGCTGCCCGCGCGCCGCGCCGTGGTTAGCGCAGCGGCACCGCCGGCGTGCCGCCCACGCAAAGCCCGGGCGCCACATCGGAGATCACCGCAGCGCCCACGCCCACCACGGCGCCGGCGCCGATCGCCACACCCGGCTTCAGCGCCGCGCCCAGCCCCACCAACGCCGCCGCGCCGACACGCACGCCGCCGCCCAGCACGGCGCCGGGGGCGACATGCACGGCATCTTCCAGCCGTGAATCATGCTCGACGATGCAGCCGGTGTTCAGGATGGCATGCCGCCCCACCTCGGCGGCGGCACCCAGCACCACGCGGGGCAGCAGCACGCTGCCATCCCCGATGCGGGCGGTGCCGGCCACCACGGCGGAAGGATGGCGGATGACGGGCAGCGCATAGCCCAGTCCGGCGAGCCATTCCCCCAGCGCCTGCCGCCGCATGTTGTCGCCCAGCGCCACATGCGCGGATTCCAGCCCTTGCCGCCGCAAGGCCGCGGCCGCCGCCACCGGGCCCAGGAACGGCACGCCAGGCAAGCCGGCGGAGGCCGGGTTGTCGTCCAGCACTCCAGCGGGCGGCGGCCAGCCGGCGTCGCGCAAGGTTTCCAGCACGGCGCGGCCATGGCCGCCGGCACCGATCAGCAGGATGTGCATGGGGTCTGGCTCCGCTCGCGCTTGGCACCATGGGTGGCATCGCGTATCGCGCATCTCATGATCTGTCGTCCCCTCCGCTGCCCGGCCGCCGCCGGCCGGCATCTACGCAGCCCCGAGGCCATCTTGCCAGCGGCCTGTGCCGCGCGATGACCTATTGGCTCGATGTCGAGGATCTCTTCGAATGGGCGCTGGTGAACCGCCGTCCGAGCGGCATCCAGCGCCTGTCCTTCGAGCTTTACCGCGCCCTGGTGGCGCTGCGGCCGCAGGAGATCGCTTTCTGCCGGCATGACCGCATCCGCGGCACGCTGCGCACCGTGGCCTGGGCGGAGGTGGAGGCGCTCTTCGCCGGGCTGACCGGCAAGGGGCAATCCACCTCGGCCGCGCCGCTGCGCGAGAAGGCGCTGCCGGTGGGGCAGGCGGGGCGGGTGCGGCGAATCGCCTCCCGCCTGCCGGCCGATATCCGCGTGCCGCTGGGGGAGGCGGTGCGCAACCAGACTGCCGCGCTGCGGGCGGGAATGCGCACCGGGCGCGGCCTGGTGCAGGCCGGGCG
>NZ_JACTUZ010000072.1 GCF_014490445.1 Pseudoroseomonas ludipueritiae
GGCGGCGCGCAGCGCGGCGCCGCCCTCCGCCCGCAGCACCCCGCCGGGTTCCAGCACGCCCCTGATGCGCGCGGCGCGGCCGACGAAGGTGGCGACGAAGCGCGTGGCCGGGCGCTCGAAGATCTCCTCGGGGGCGGCAAGCTGCTCGACCCTGCCGGCATTCATCACCGCCACGAGGTCGGCCATGGCTAGCGCCTCGACCTGATCATGGGTGACGAAGACCGTGGTGGTGCCAAGCCGCTGCTGCAGGGCGCGGATCTCGTCCCGCACCCCTTCCCGCAGCTTGGCGTCCAGCGCGGAGAGCGGCTCGTCCAGCAGCAGCAGGTCGGGCTCGATGGCCAGGGCGCGGGCCAGGGCCACGCGCTGCTGCTGGCCGCCGGAAAGCTGGCGCGGCTTGCGGGTGGCCAGGGCGGAAAGGCCCACCAGTTCCAGCGCCGCCTCGGCACGCCGAGCGCGCTCGGCGCGCGGCATGCCCTGCATCTCCAGCCCGAAGGCCACGTTGCCGGCGGCGGTCATGTGCGGAAAGAGCGCGTAGGACTGGAAGACCACGCCCATGTGCCGCTTGTGCGGCGGCAGCGCGGTGACATCCCGCCCGCCGACCATGATGCGGCCGGCATCCGGTGTCTCCAGCCCCGCGATCATGCGCAGCGTGGTGGTCTTGCCGCAGCCCGAGGGCCCCAGCAGGGCCAGCAGCGCGCCGCGTGGCAGGCCCAGCGAAACCTGGTCCACCGCCGGCGCGGGCGCGCCGGCATAATGGCGGACCAGGCCATCCAGCCGCAGATGCGGCGCGCTATCGGTGGCAGCCAAGGTCACGGCGCCGCCGTCACGACCTCGCGCCGCCAGCGCTGGTTCCAGCTGTCGCGCAGCTTCTGCATCTCGGCCCAGTCGATGTTCACGATGCTGTCGCGGTATTGCGGCGCCATGGCGGTGCGGTTCAGCGCCTCGGGCGCGATCTGAGCCTTGGTATTGGTCGGGCCATAGAAGACGCGCTCGGTGAAGGCCTTCTGCGCCTCGGTGCCCAGGGCGTAGGCCATGAAGGCGCGCGCCTGGGCGGCGTTCCTGCTGCCGGCAACCACGTTGATGGTGTTGATCTGGAAGGCGGTGCCTTCCTTCGGCAGCACCACGCCGACGCGGCCCCTAGACTGGATGCTCGCCAGCTGGGAGCGGGCATTCCAGTTGGTGGTGAAGTCCACCTGCCCGCTGACCACCACCGTCACGGCATCGGGTTTCGGGTCGAAGGTCTGGGTATTGGCGGCGATGGCCTTCAGCGCCGGCAGGGCCTTGGAGATGTCGCTCCACTTGCCGCCATTGGCATGGGCCAGGATGGCCGTCAGCGCCAGGCCCTGGATATTCGGCGGCCCACCAAGGCCAACGCGACCGCGCCATTGCGGGACGGCCATGTCGGCAAAGCCCGTCGGCGCGGTCTTCACGTTCTCGGTGTTGTAGATCATGACCAGGTTGTCGAAGGTCACGCCCGGGCCGCATTCGCCGCCGGCATCCCGCGCCTGCTGCGCGATGTCGTTCAGCACCGGAAGCTGCTGTGGCGTCACCTTCTCGACCAGCCCCTCGGCGCAGGCCAGGGCGGCGGTGGTGGTGTCCATGATGACGACATCCACCTGCGGGTCGCCCTTCTGGGACCGCAGGGTGCCGAGCATCTGGGCGCTGCCGGGATTGGCGAAATACTGCACCTGCGTGCCGCTGGCCTTCTGGAAAGGCTCGATCACGGCCGAGACGTAGTTGTCCTTGAAGATAGAGTCACCGTAAGCCATCACGGTGATCTGGCCATTGCCCTGCGCCATGGCCGGCATCGCTGCCGCGGTCAGGCTGGCGACGCCGAGCATCGTCCCGATCCATCTGGTCATGTGAGCCCCCCTTCTTCTTGGTGTGGCATCATGATCAGCACGGTGAAACGCGGGCAACCCGGTAATCGGCCAAGCCAAGGCTCTCAGGGACGGAAGCGCCCGGAATCCGGGCGGAAAATGGCCGCACCGCCCATTCGGCGCGCAAGCCGGAGCACGATCGGCCGCCAAGGCGTCGCGGGTCGCGCCAGGCGGATGCCACCGGCGCGCACGATTCGCGCCCTCTGAGTTGCATGAGCCTTTTGGTATCACCGAGTGAAACTCAGCGGCTCTTGCTCCTTTCCGCTCTTCCGCCAGCCGCAAGAGCCGACTGCCTCCGCCCATGGCTCAAAACTGGCGCCATGTCGCGAAAAGGCTCACATGGCTGTGAGAGAGTTATTCCTTCGGAGGCCTGTTTAGGGCATCGTCGCCTTCCATCCGCTTCTGGCCGGGGAGATGAATACGAGTGGCGGAGTTCTGGGCGGACTGGGGTGCACTGGCCTATTTGGCCGCCGCCGGTTGGGCCTTCTTTGAAGGCGAGACTTTTGTGTTGCTGGCGGCCGCCGCAGGACGCGCCACGGGCCTGATAGACCCTTGGCTGCTGATGATGTCGGTCTGGATCGGCTCCTTCCTGGGAGACCAACTTTGGTTCACCCTGGGCCGAAAATACGGTACCCGCGCCGTGCGCAAGATTCCGGGCGCGGAACGCAAGATGGCCAGCGCCATCTCCTTCCTGGAGCGCTACGGCGTCCTCTTCGTGCTGACCTTCCGCTTCGTCTATGGCGTCCGGAACGTGGCCTCGGCCGCCTGCGGCGTGGCGAAGATGCCCTGGCTGCGCTTTGCCTGCCTGAATTTCATCGCGGCGGGCCTCTGGGCCGCCTCCTTTGTCAGCGCCGGCTGGTACATCGTCGGCTGGCTGGGGGAAAAGGGCACGATCTACGCGCTCGGCTCCATCGGAGTGGCCGTGGTGCTCTACCTTGGCTTCAAGCTGGTGCAATACTGGCGCCGCCCCGCCGCCACGCCCCCGGCGGCCGAGGAGACCTGAGGGGGCCTCCCCCCCGTTTCAGGGCAGCAGCGCCGCGCGGCCGGCGGCAGTCTGGGCCGCCTCGGACGTGGGGACATGGACGCGGCCGCAGAGCACATCCCGCAGATGCCGCTCGATCGGGTTGCGGCGGCTCAGGGCATGGTTGCCGGCCAGGGAAGCAGCGATCTCCACCGCCCGCACCGCATTCTCGATCAGCACCGCCTTCAGCAGATGTGCTTCCGTCATCGCGGCGGGGCGGCCAGTGTCGTAGTCATGGGCCAGGGAGGTGATGAGCCGCGCATTGGCGGCCAGCAGCCCCTCGATCTCCCCCACCTTCTCCTGCATGCGCGGCAAGGTGGCCAGCGGCTTGCCCAGCCCGCTTGGCACCCGTTCCCGCAGAAAGCCGATGATCCAGTCGCGCGCGGCCCGTGCGATGCCGGAATAAAGCGCACCGAGGGTCACGGCGTTCCAGCTACCGAAGCCCGGATCGGTACCAAGCCAGGCCGCCGGCGGCCGCAGGGCCGCGGCATGGGAGGCAGGCAGGCTGACATCCTCGAAAACCACGTCATGGCTGCCGGTGGCCCGCATGCCGATGTGGTCCCAGCTCTCGACGATCCGCACGCCCGGTGCGCGGGCGGGCACCAGCACCGGGCCGACACGCGGCTCTTCCGCATCGTCGCGCGCCCAGACCAGCATCCAGGCCAGACCCGGCGCCCCGGTGGAATAGATCTTGCGGCCGGTCAGCAGCAGGCTGCCATCCGGCTGCCGCCGCAGGATGGTCTGCGGCAGCCCGCCGCGTGAGGGCGAGCCCATCTCCGGCTCCACCCGCAAGGCATTGAGCAACGCACCCTCGCGCACCGCATCCATGGCCACGCGGGTCCGCAATGCATGCGGCACCAGCTCCTCGCGCGCCAGCGCCGCCTGGTGGGTCAGTTGCATGGCGAAGACCAGGCCGGTGGAGGCACAGCCCTGTGCCACGACACCAATGGCCCCCGCCGCCTCGGTCAGGCCGGCGCCTGCTCCGCCATTCTGGCGCGGCACCGTCAGGGCCAGCAGCCCGGCCCGGTGCAGCTTGGCCATATTCTCGTGCGGGAAGCTGCCGTCGCGGTCATGCGCATCGGCACGGCTCGCGAAGTCCCTGCTCAGCGCGGCAAGGTCGGCGCCGGAGGATCGTGGCGCGAAGGCGAAGGACATGGCGGAACTCTGCAAGGTCAGGCAGCCTTTGGGGGTGATCCGCCTATTACCCTATTCTTTTGGTGTTGATTTGCAAATCACCATTCCATGCGCGCTTATTACGACCCTTCCAGGCGCGCCTGTGGCATGCTGCTGCCCGGATCAGCCTTCGGGCAGCAACCGGATTCCACAGATTTGCGAGCGTGATTATTCTTTCAGGCCGGTTCGGCGCTGACGGGATGCAGCCGCGCCTCCAGCTTCCGCGCCTCTTGCCGCAGCAGGGCCACCACATCAGGGCGACGCTCGGGCAGCAGCCGCTCCGCGATGGCCGAGCAACTGATGGCGGCAATCGGCCGCCCCCAGGCATCCCGCACCGCCACAGCCAGCGCGGTCATGCCGCTGACGATCACGCCCTCGTTCACGGCAAAGCCCCGGGCGCGGGTCTCGGCGACGCCGGCGCGCAGGTATTCGTCGGTGATGGGCGCATAACGGCCAATCCGCTCCGGCGCGGTGGCGGCGATGGCGCGCTCCATCTCCGCATCGGGCAGCGCCGCCAGCAGCGCCAGGGCATGGGCGCTGCAACCCAGCGGCCGCACCGCGCCGACGCGGATGGAAGTCGGCAGGATAGGCGAATCGCCCTCCTCCCGCGCCACGCAATGGGCATGGTGGCCGGTCAGCACCGCCAGCAGCGCCACGTCGCCGGTTTCATCGGCGATTCGCCGCAACAGAGGGGTGCCGAAGCTGCTCAGGTCGAAGCGCTGGGCCGCCGCCCGGCCGATCAGCCAGGCCTGTGGCCCCAGCGTGTATCCGCCGGGGATGGACTGGGCCAGGCCTTCCGCCATCAGCCCGCCCAGCAGGCGGTGTACCGTTGCCTTATGCAGGCCGGACGCCATGGCGAGATCGGTGAGCCGCCAGCAGCGCATGGGCGCGCCGGCCAGATGCCGCAGCAGGCTGGAAGCCCGCGACAAGGTACGGAGACTGCTGTCTGCTTCAACTTCGGCGGCCAAGCGTTTCATCCGCTGGAAGGATAGGAGGTAAGGGTCTTACTCTCCGCTCCGGCCGCCAGGATGAGCAAGCAGGATTCTGTTCACAGCGCAGCCAAATTGTTTCCCCGCAGCCATGGGGTGATGCTTCTCTAGGCAGCCTGTTCTTTTCCGCATCATCCGCGGCGGCGCATCCACCACTTGCGTCCCCGCCCCGTAGGCGCCAAAGACAGCTTGTCCCGCTTGCGCGGAAGCCTGAAACAGGCCTTGTCTGACCCATGGCCCCGCTGTGCCTGTTCTTTCCGCATGCCTGATCATCGGCAACGAATAGGCAATATGACAGTTTAGGGGTGTGTTCGGTCGTCTTACTCCTTATGTATGGCGCCGGTCGCGGAATCGCGCCCTCCCCTCGATGTCGGAATGCCTTCCCGCTCCCCTGCGGCGATGGGCGTCCTGTTGTCGGCGGGCCGGGTGCCGGCGGCCGGCGGGGCGGTCCTCCGCTTCCCCAAGATAGAAAGGGCGCGTGTCTGAGCATGGACGGGATGTTTACGCAGGCGGCGATGGATCAGGACGAAGTGGAAAGCGAGCCCACCCTGCGTGCGCGCACGGGCTCCTACGAGAACTTCCACGAAGGCGCCTGGGGCCGCCGTGAGGGTGATACCCCCGCCGAGGCTCCCAGCCGCTGGGTGGGTGAGGAAGACGAGGGCCAGCCCGAGCCCGACGAGGAGCCGAACGAGGCCGAGGACGCCGAGGAAGGCACCGAGGTTTCCGCCGAGGATGGCGCCGCCGCGGCGCGTGACGGCCAGGGCTCGGACGGCAACGTCGACGAAGCGACGATGAGCCGCACCGATGACCCGGTGCGGATGTTCCTGCGCGAGATGAGCGGCACGGACCTGCTGACGCGCGAGGCGGAGATCGCCGTCGCCCAGCGGATTGAGGCCGGCCGCGACGACATGCTGGCGGGCCTGTGCGAGCACCCCGGCACCTTCACCATGCTGACCTCCTGGTACGACGCCATGGTGCAGGGTCAGGCGCCGCTGCGCGACATGGTGGAAGTGGAGGCCATGGCCGCCGCCGATGCCGCGCAGTCCGTCGAGGCCAGCCCAGAGGGCGACGAGGCCGAGCCCGGCCTGCACTCGACCCTGGAAGAGAAGATGAAGCCAGAGGTCCTGGCTTCCTTCGAGGCGCTGTTCGAGGCCCGCAAGCGCCTGCCGCAGGTTGCTGGCGAGGAAGCCCAGGCGCTGAAGCTGGAGCTGGCGAGCCTGCTGGCCAATGTCCACCTGCGCCCGGCGCGGCTGGACCAGCTGGTGGCCACCGTCCGCGAAGCCAAGCGGAAGCTGATGGCGCTGGACGGCCGCGCCTCCCGCGCTGCTCAGTCGGCCGGCGTCTCGGCCACCGACTTTCTGCGGATCTGGGACGGCAGCGTGGATACCATCGCGCCGATCCTGAAGCTGGAGAAGCCGCGCCGCCGTGGCGCCCCGGTGGTGGACCTGCAGGCCGAGCTGATGAAGGTGCGTGGCGAGATCGCCAAGCTGGAGACCGAGAACGGCCTGCCGGCGCCGCGCCTGCGCGAGGTCTGCAATGCGGTGGCCCAGGGCGAGCGTCAGATGCGCCGCGCCAAGGAGGAGCTGGTCCAGGCCAACCTCCGCCTGGTGGTGCATATCGCCAAGCGCTACCGCAACCGCGGCCTGATGTTTGGCGACCTGATCCAGGAAGGCAATATCGGCCTGATGCGCGCGGTCGAGAAGTTCGACTGGCGCCGTGGCTTCAAGTTCGGCACCTACGCCACCTGGTGGGTACGGCAGGCGATCACGCGTTCGATCGCCGACCAGTCCCGCACCATCCGCGTCCCCGTGCATATGACGGAGACAGCGGCCAAGGTGGCGCGCACCAGCCGCCGCTTCGCCCAGAAGGCGGGCCGTGAGCCGACGCCGGAAGAGCTGGCGGGTGAGCTGGGCATGTCGGCCGACAAGGTGCGGACGGTGCAGCGCCTGGCGCGCGAGCCGATCAGCCTGGAAGCGCCGATCGGCGAAGAGGATGACGGCCGCCTGGGCGACCTGATCGAGGACGAGAACGCGGTGATGCCCTTCGATGCGGCGGCCCGTTCCAGCCTGCGTGACGCGGCGACCAGCGTGCTTTCCGGCCTCTCTCCGCGTGAGGAGCGCATCCTGCGCATGCGCTTCGGCATCGGTGCCGAGAACGAGCATACGCTGGAAGAGGTGGGCCGCACCTTCAACGTGACCCGCGAGCGTATCCGCCAGATCGAGGCGAAGGCGCTGAAGAAGCTGCAGCAGTCCCGGCGGGGCCGGGCGCTTCGCTCCTTCCTGGCGTAAGAAACGAGCAAGGGCGGGATGGGTAACCATCCCGCCCTTTCCTTATCCGGGAATGCGCTCCGCCAGCCGGGCCACGGCGCGGCGCAGGGCGGGCAGGAAGAGCGTCTCCACCACCTCATCCGTCGCGCGGCCGGCATGGGCGCCGATGTTGATGGCGGCGACGCAGCGGCCCCGCATGTCCCGTACCGGCATGGCCACCGAGCGCAGGCCGGGCTCCAGTTCCTCATTCACCAAGGCATGGCCGAGGGTGCGCGCGGCCACCACGGCGACACGGGTATGCCCGGCCGCCTCCGGCGGCAGGTTGGCCAGGAAAGCCTCCAGCCGCGTCTCCGGCAGCATCGAGAGCAACGCGCGCCCAAGCGAGGTGCAATGCGCCGGCAGCCGGCTACCAACCCCCAGCGAGACCGACATGATCCGCCGCGCGGCGCTGCGCGCCACGTAGATCACGTCTGGCCCGTCCAGGATGGCGGCGGAGCAGGATTCATGCACTGCCTCCCGCACCGCTTCCAACTCGGGTTGCAGGATCTCGGGCAGGGCGGTGGAGGAAAGATAGGCACCGCCCAGCCGCAGCACGCGCGGCGTCAGGGTGAAGAACTTCCCGTCGAACTCGGCATAGCCGAGACTTTGCAGCGTCAGCAGGCAGCGGCGGGCGGCGGCGCGGGTCAGGCCGGTGGCGCGGGCGATATCGGCGATGCTGGCGCGTGGCCGCTGCGGGTTGAAGGCCTCAATGACCGCAAGTCCGCGCGCCAGGCCGCCCAATGTGTCAGCCCTGTCCGGTTCTGTTCGCATAGCGCACAGCGTTGCGGAAATCGCCCAAAGGAGTCAACGTCGCTGTCAGCGATCGGGAGGACGATGGCATGATCAACAAGCAGGTCCGTGACATGGCGGAAGCCATGGCGGGCATTCAGGACGGCGCCACGGTGCTGGTGGGCGGCTTCGGCTCCGTGGGGCAGCCCGATGCGCTGATCGACGGGCTGATCGAGCAGGGCGCGAAGGATCTGACCGTAGTCGCCAACAATGCTGGCGCCGGTCGTGTCGGACTGGCGCGGCTACTGGAGCTGCGGCGGGTGCGGAAGATCATCTGCTCCTATCCGCGCAGCGCCGGCTCGGTGGTTTTCGAGGAACTCTTCCGCAACCACGAGATCGAGCTGGAAGTGGTGCCGCAGGGCACGCTGGCGGAGCGGCTGCGCGCCGCCGGGGCCGGCATTCCGGCCTTCTACACCCCCACCGGCTTCGGCACGCTGCTGGCCGAGGGCAAGCCCACCGCCGAATTCGAGGGCAAGGGCTGCGTGCTGGAAACCGCGCTGAAGGGTGACGTCGCCCTGGTGCAGGCGGAGTTGGCGGACCGCTGGGGCAACCTGACCTTCCGCAGCAGCGGCCGCAACTTCAACCCGGTCATGGCCACGGCGGCGACGATGACGATCGTGCAGGCCAACAAGGTCGTGGAACTCGGCAGCATCCCGCCGGAAGCGGTCATCACCCCTGGCATCTACGTCAACCGCGTCGTGCATGTGCCGGTCGATGGCGCGGCGGCGCAGGAGAAGGCGGCATGAACGACGTGTCCTTCCAGGCGCTCTCCCGCCGCCAGATGGCGGAACGCATGGCGCGCGACATCCCCGAGGGCTGGTACGTCAATCTCGGCATCGGCCTGCCGACGCTGGTGGCCGATTTCGTGCCGCCGGAGCGCGAGGTGATCTTCCATTCCGAGAACGGGCTGCTGGGCATGGGCCCCGCCCCTGCCCCGGACCAGGCCGACCCCTGGCTGATCAATGCCGGCAAGCAGCAGGTGACGCTGCGGCCGGGCGGCTCCATCTTTCATCAGGCGGACAGCTTTTCCATCATCCGCGGCGGCCACCTGGACCTTTGCGTCCTCGGCGCCTTCGAGGTAGCGGAGAATGGCGACATCGCCAACTGGGCGACCTCGGCGGCCGATAATGCCCCGGCCGTGGGCGGCGCGATGGATCTTTCCGCCGGCGCCAAGCAGCTCTGGGTGCTGATGGAGCACACCACCAAGGACGGTCAGCCGAAGCTGGTGGAGCGCTGCTCCTACCCGCTGACGGCCCTGGGCGTGGTGACGCGCATCTATACCAATCTGGCCGTGATCGAGGTGGGGCCGCAGGGCTTCACGGTGCTGGACATGGTGCCCGGCCTGACGCTGGAGGCGCTGCAGGCGCAGACCGGCGCCAAGCTGCGGCTGGCGGCCTGAAAAAGAGGAAACGTTGATGACCGAAGCTTTCATCTGTGACGCCATCCGCACGCCCATCGGCCGCTATGCCGGCACGCTGGCGCCGATGCGGGCCGACGACCTAGGCGCCATCCCGATCAAGGCGCTGATGGCGCGCAACCCCGGCCTCGACTGGTCGGCGCTGGACGACGTGATCTTCGGCTGCGCCAACCAGGCCGGCGAGGACAACCGCAACGTCGCCCGCATGTCCTCCCTGCTGGCGGGCCTGCCGGATACCGTGGCCGGCAGCACCATCAACCGCCTCTGCGGCTCCGGCATGGACGCGACCGGCACCGCCGCCCGCGCCATCAAGTCCGGCGAGGCCGAGATCATGCTGGCCGGCGGCGTCGAGAGCATGACCCGCGCCCCCTTCGTGCAGGGCAAGAGCACCGAGGCCTTCAGCCGCGCCGCCGAGATCTATGACACCACCATCGGCTGGCGCTTCATCAACCCGCTGATGAAGGCGCAGTACGGCGTGGATTCCATGCCGGAAACCGGCGAGAACGTGGCGCAGGATTTCCAGATCTCGCGCCAGGACCAGGACCTTTTCGCCTTCCGCAGCCAGCAGCGTGCCAAGGCGGCGATGGAATCCGGCCGCTTCGACGAGGAGATCGTCCCGGTCGAGATCAAGCGCCGCAAGGGCGATCCGATCATCTTCTCGAAGGATGAGCACCCGCGGCCGGAGACGACGCTGGAGGGCCTGGCCAAGCTCGGCACGCCCTTCCGCAAGGAAGGCGGCACCGTGACCGCCGGCAATGCCTCGGGCGTCAATGACGGCGCCGCCGCCATCCTGGTGGCCAGCGAAGCCGCCGCCGGCCGCTACGGCCTGACGCCGCGCGCCCGCGTGGTGGCCATGGCGACGGCCGGCGTGCCGCCGCGCATCATGGGCTTCGGCCCGGCGCCGGCGACCAAGAAGGTGCTTGAGAAGGCCGGGCTTTCCCTCGCCGACATCGACGTCATCGAGCTGAACGAGGCCTTTGCCTCCCAGGCCTTGGCGGTGATGCGCGACCTCGGCCTGCCTGATGACGCCGAGCATGTGAACCCGAATGGCGGGGCCATCGCGCTGGGTCATCCGCTGGGCATGTCCGGCGCCCGCATCGTCATGACGGCGGTGGCCGAGCTGCACCGCCGCAAGGCGCGCTACGCCCTGGCCACCATGTGCATCGGCGTCGGCCAGGGCATCGCCATGGTGCTCGAGCGGGTCTGATCTCCCGAGGGCAGCCCGGCTTCAGGCCGGGCTGCTCAGCGCCGGGTTGCGCCAGACCTGGGTGCCGTCATGTGATGTCATGGCCACCAGTGACTTGGCGCCCTGCCGCCAAGTGAACCGCGGCGGCTTCTCGTTCTCCAGCACCCAGCCGTGGCGAAAGAACAGGTCCATCAGGTCGCCGTGCAGCTTGGAGTCATGTGTGCCGGCAATCACGTAGCGAACCTTCGCGTTCATGCGCTCAATGGCGGCTTCGCAGAGGCTGGCTTCCCAACCTTGCACATCGATATGCACCAGGTCCCAGAGCGGCTGCTCCTCCAGCAGGTCGCCGATGGCAACGATATCGACATCCAGCCAGTCCTCGAAGTGCCGGCCGATATGGTCCTGGCCATCCTGCCCCACCGCATCCATGGGGCGCGAGCCCCAGTCACCGGCCGGATCATGGACCTTCGGCCACCGCGCCTTCCCTGCCTCGGGGCCGACTGCCGCCTGGATCAGCCGTTGCGCGGCAGGGTCGATCCCATTGTCGCGCATATGCCGCAACAGGAACTGGTAATGACCAGGGTCGGCCTCGACGGCATAGAGCTTGATGTCTTCGATGCCGAGGTGACGCGCCGCCGCCGCCGCGCCGGCAGACCAGGGGCCCCAGCCGGCACCGAGTTCCATGGAGACCCAGCGGCCCCTAGCGGAGAGCACGCTTTTGAGCAGCCCGATCCACTCGATCGCTTCGGAATGCCAGCCATCATCCGGCACCGGCAGGCCGAGCATCTTTTCGTCCAGGTGCTCGCAGCCTGATACGAACTCTGTTCGCATCGTACGCCCAGGAAGTTGGTGATGCTGCCGGGCTCAGGTTCCCGCCGAATGCCACGGAAGCGGTCGAAGATAGCGAGGTCCTGCTGGCTGTAGCCAGCATAGATCGCGAGTGGAAAGACAGCCGGCGGTGGCAAGGGGGCAGCAGGCTGAGGCGTGGATGGCGTCAGTGCCATCACCATACCTTCCAGCTTGCGCAGGCGCTCGGCCGCCTCCGTGGTGCGATGCGGCATATAGGCCAGCCATCGATAAAGGCGGCCACCTCGTTCTTCCTGCGTTATTTCGGGCCTCAACACGCTTCCCCCTCCGGCACCAAGCCGGACGCATCATGTTGTTCCAACTTCCCAACAACTTCCAGAGGGGGTGCAGGACGAACCTTCGGCGCGGTTATGCCTGTTCCGTGCCTCCCGCTGGCGGAGGGACGCCACGCGGCATCTGAAGAGCCGCTTTTCCGCCCTTCGCGAAAGCTCGCCCCTGGCTGGTGACGCAGCCAGGAACGGGGACAAGGTACTTGGGGAGCTATGGGGCAGCTATTGCAACTGCCCCGGCATGGGCATGACCACCTTCCCTGGCGGCGGCACCAGCAAGTGGCGGCGGAGCGCGGCGCCGCTTTCGGGCAGGTGGTGCCCGGCCTCATTCAGTGCCGCTACCAGGCGCAGCGCACTGCTGCGGGCGGCCAGGGCGGCGCCCGGCATGGCCATGGTGGCCAGCAGGGCCAGGGCCTCGCCCTCCTGCCGTTCCTGTACCAGGGCGAAGACATCCAGCAGCGCCCGCTCATCTGCGCTGACGATGTCACAGCAGACGCAGTTCACTTCCAACAACCGGGTGGCGCCCTGGCTCAGCACCCACATGAAGCCATCGAGATAGCCGGCGGCTTCCGGCGCACCCAATTCGGCGTAGATATCGGCGATACGTTCCGCGACATCGCCGTCCCGGCAATAGCCGACCACCCAGGCCTGCATGGTCCAAAGCAGCGCATTGTCCAGCAGCGGCAGCACGCTGCGCGGCGCATCATTGGCGGCATAGATCATCCTGCTTCTCCTGAAGCCGGCAAGAAGGCCGGTCCATTCGCTGACACGGGCGTCGAGGGCAGGACGACGGGGTTCAGGGCGGGGCTCGGCCGGGGTACCGATGTGGCGAAAGCCGCCAAGCCGCGCTTCCGGCGGCAGCCGGAGGGTTGTGGCGACCGCAGGGTCATAAGCATTGGGACCGTGGCCCAGATGCCGCCGAAGCCCAGAGCATGCAGCGCATTCAGCATGGTCATCGCGGCGGCACCCACCGGCAGCATCTGCTCGATCTCGGGACTTTTGTGGCCCGGCTGGATCTGCACATCCAGCGCCAGGATCAACGGCACGGAAAGGATGCGCGCCCGCTGCCGGCCCAGTAGCGCCTGCGGCTCCTCCGGGTCCCTCGCCCGCATCGCTGCCTGCAATGCGTTGGCCCAGGCGGCGCGGGCCTCGCCCCGGATCAGCACGGAGCGCCAGGGCGGAGCCGGCGTAGCCGGGCGCCTGGAGGCCGGCTTGCAGTACCTGCTCCAGAGCCACGCCTTCCGGCGTGGGCTCCCGCGGGGCGGAGGCGGAAGCACGGGATAGCAGGCATCCATCGGGGTCAACGGTTCATCCTCCTCCGGCTCCAGCGGCGCCGGCCAGATGATGCTGCAATTGCAATTCATTTGCAATTGAGTGGATGAAAAAGGCGGGCGGGGAACCCCCCGCCCGCCGTTGCCTCATGGGAAGGTGATAGGCGCGTCGCTATCCGGGATATCGGACGACGGGATCTCGATCTTCACGGTGCTCGGGTCCACGCCGGTGCCCTTATCCAGCCAATAGGTCACGCTCTCCGGCCAGAAGATGACGATGGCGACCAGGATCAGTTGCAGGCCCACCCACGGGATCGCGCCCCAGTAGATGTCCCGCGACCGCACTGTCTTGGGCGCGATGCCGCGCAGGTAGAAGAGCGCGAAGCCGAAGGGCGGGTGCATGAAGCTGGTCTGCATGTTCACGCAGAGCAGGACGCCAAACCATACGAGGTCGATATCCAGCTTGGCGGCCGCCGGCACCAGCAGCGGCACGACGATGAAGACGATCTCGAAGAAGTCGAGGAAGAAGGCCAGGAAGAAGATGAAGATATTGACGAAGATCAGGAATCCGGCCTGGCCGCCCGGCAGATGCGACAGCAGATGCTCGATCCAGAGCCCGCCATCCACGCCCTGGAAGACGAGCGAGAAGACCGTGGAGCCAACCAGGATGAAGATCACCATGGCGGTCAGCCGCATGGTGTTCTGCATGGCCTGGTTCACCAGCGGCCAGGTCAGGCGGCGGTTGATGGCAGCCAGCACCACGGCACCCACGGCACCCATGGCGCCTGCCTCTGTCGGCGTGGCCAGGCCCAGGAAGATCGTGCCCAGCACCAGGAAGATCAGCACGATGCAGGGCACCATGCCCTTCAGCACGCGCCAGATGAGCGGCCAGCCGCGCGGGCCCAGGGCCTCATCCGGCAGGGGCGGCACCCGGTGCGGCTGGAAGATGGACACCGCCGCGATGAAGCCGATGAAGAGCAGCACCTGCAAAATGCTCGGCCCAATGGCGCCGGCATACATGTCGCCCACCGACCTGCCCAGCTGGTCGCCCAGCACGATCAGCACCAGGGAGGGCGGGATGACCTGCGTGATGGTGCCTGAGGCGGCGATGACGCCCGTGGCGATCCGCATGTCATAGCCATAGCGGATCATGATCGGCAGCGAGATCATGCCCATGGCGATGACCGAGGCCGCCACCGTGCCGGTGATGGCGCCGAGCACCGCGCCCACCAGGATCACGGCATAGGCCAGGCCGCCGGGCACCTTGCCGAAGAGCTGGCCGGTACCTTCAAGCAGGTCCTCGGCCAGCCCGCATCGCTCCAGGATGGCGCCCATCAGCGTGAAGAAGGGAATGGCGAGCAACAGCTCGTTCGACATGATGCCGAAGACGCGCAGCGGCAGGTTGCCAAGATAGGCCGTCGTGAAGAAGCCCAGTTCGATCGACAGGAAGCCGAAGAACAGCCCGACCGCCGCCAGGGAGAAGGCAACCGGGAAGCCGATCAGCAGGAACACGACGAGGCCGCCGAACATCAGCGGCGGCATCACCTCAAGGGAGAGCATCTGGGATGGGCTTCCGGGTTCTTATTGCTCGGGACGCACGTATTCGACCACCACCTCGCCCGCCGGCTGGATGCCGCGGAGCAGGGCGATGCGCTTGATGAGTTCTGCGAACCCCTGCAGCACCAGCAGCAGGAAGCCCAGTGGCAGGAGCAGCTTCACCGGCCAGCGCAGCAAGCCGCCGGCATTGGAGGACTGCTCGTTGCGGATAAAGGCATCAAGGAAGAAGGGCCAGGTCATCCAGGTCAGCAGGATCATGGCCGGCAGCAGGAAGAGGATGAGGCCGAAGACATCGACCCAGAGCTTCCCGCGCTGGCCCAGGCTGCCATAGACCAGGTCCACCCGCACATGCTCGTTGCGCACCAGGGTATAGGAGGCGCCGAGCATCACGATGCCGGCGAAGAGATACCACTGCACTTCCAGCCAGGCATTGGAACTGTAGTTGAGCGTGTAGCGCATTGTCGCATTGCCGGCACTGATGGCGCAGGAGAGCAGCACCATCCAGTCGGCTATCCAACCGAAGGCACCGCTGACCTTGTCCATCGCACGGCTATAGGCCAGAAAGGGACCCATCCGGCGGTTTCCTCCTCGAACTGGTAATCAGGGCAGGCAGGCGCCGTGCGGCCACACGGCGCCGCCGGCATCAGCGCCGCTGCTGCTGTTCCTGCCCATACATGAAATAGGCGAACTGGTCGAAGCTGTATTCGGTCACGCGGAACCAGCCGTATTCATTGTCCCGGAAGGCCTTCCAGTGCTCGTAGACCTTCTTGAACCTGGGGTTCTCGGCCGAGATCTCGTCATACAGCTCGAAGGCAGCCTTGTAGCAGGCCTGCATCACCTCCCGCGGGAAGGGGCGCAGCTGCGTGCCAGCCGCAACCAGGCGGCGTAGCGCGGCAGGGTTCTGCACGTCGTACTTGGCCATGGTCTCGATGGTGGAATCGCGGCAGGCGCTTTCCAGCACTTCCCGGTAGAGGGGCGGCAGCTCCTCCATCTTGGCCTTGTTGACGTAGAGGGAGAGGTTCAGCGAGCCTTCCCAAAAACCCGGGTAGTAATAAAAAGGCGCGACGCGGTTGAAGCCCAGCTTCTCGTCGTCATAGGGCCCGACCCATTCGGCGGCGTCGATGGTGCCCTTCTCCAGCGCCGGGTAGATGTCGCCGCCGGCGATCTGCTGCGGAATGACGCCAAGCTTCTGCATCATGCTGCCAGCAATGCCGGCGATGCGGAACTTCAGCCCGTTGAGATCCGCGACTGTCTTGATTTCCTTGCGGAACCAGCCGCCCATCTGCGCCCCGGTATTGCCGGCCGGGATGGAGACGATGTTGTAGCTCTCGAAGAACTCCCTCAGCACCTCGCGCCCGCCGCCCTGGATCAGCCAGGCATTGGTGTGCCGCGTGTTCAGGCCGAAGGGCACCGCGCCGTCGAAAGCGAAGGTCGGGTCCTTGCCGGTGAAGTAATAAGATGCGGTATGGGCGCATTCCACCGTGCCGTTCTGCACGGCATCGGCCACCTGCAGGCCCGGCACCAGCTCACCGGCCGGGAAGGCTCGGATCTGGAACTTGTTGTCCGTCAGGGCGGCGACGCGCTTCGCCACATGGTCGCCGGCACCGAAGATGGTGTCGAGCGAGCGGGGGAAGCTGCTGGCCATGCGCCAACGGATCTCCGGCGCGGTCTGGGCGATGGCCGGGGCGGCCAGTGCGGTGGCGGTGCCCGCCAGGGCACTGCCAGCCAAAAGGCGGCGGCTGATCATTCCTGTTCTGCTCCTCTTGGAGTCCCGGCGGCATTGATGCCGTCCCTGACGCCAGTGTGATGCGGAACAGCGCCGCTGTCACCTTGTCTTGTCGAAACGTTCAGCGCAGCGCGGCGGCAAAACCGGGCTTATCCAGGATACGGTCGATAGCCTGGCTCATCGTACTCAGCGCGATGCCTCGCAGATCCTCCACCGATCCGAAGATGCCTCTGGAGAGCGTGATCACGCTGCCGCCAACCTGATAGGCACGCTCGCGGTCTGTCAGCACTTGGGCGTTACTGCTCGTTGTCAGCGTCACCATGAATTCGACTGTGGCTTCCCGCCGGCTGTACTGATTGGCGTCGAATTGCAGAATGGTCACGTTCAGCACATAGCGCGGCGCCGCCGGGGCCAGCATGCCGCGGGCGGCCAGCGCATCGGCGAAAGCCTGGCGCACCACCTCAGTCACGGGGGACGGTGCCTCCAGCCGCTTCATCGGGATGCCGAAGCCGTCGCGGATCGTGCCGATCCAATAGGGGTTCTCCCGCCCGTCCTGCCGCTGGTCCGTCACAGCCCCCACGGCCACCACGGGGCGCGACACCGAGGCCGGCTGAACCGTCGGCGCGTAGGTCATCGGCAACTGGGTGGTGCCGCAGGCGGCGAGGCCAAGGCACAGCAACGACAATGCGAACAGGCGGCGCATCAGCGATTCCTTTGAAGAACGGATCTAGGCGGGCTGCGGGGCAGGCTCCACTTTCCTCAGCGTGCCGCCGCGCAGGCGGTAACCCAGGCGATGCGCCACGGAGAGCACGCCATAGGTCGCCTTGAAGGCCAGCACCGGCAGCTGCCGGTTGGTATTGGCATGCACGTCCCCGGCCAGCAGGCTGACCAGCCCGTCCCGCATGCGGAAGCGGTTGGAGGGCTGCATGAACATGTCCCGCAGCACCGGCCGGTTGATGCGGTAGATCAGCCAGGACATGGAGGCGATGGCGCGCTGCACCTTACGCTCGAAGCTGCGCATCAGCGGCGCGGCGCGGGCGGGGTCGTCCAGCCAGACATCCACCGCCTCCGCCCCCAGTTCCGCGCTGGCCATGGCCAGCATGACGCCGGAGGAGAACACCGGGTCGACGAAGGCGAATGCATCGCCCACCATCATCCAGCCCTGCCCCATCATCTCGCTGGCGCGGTAGGAGTAGTTGCCGGTGGTGGTAACGGGGGAGACCAGCTCCGCCTGCTCCAGCCGTTCCCGGATCGAAGGGCTCTGGCGCAGGCTCTCCATCAGGAAAGGCTCGAAGGCGCCCTTCCGGGTCTTGAAGAATTCCGGCCTGCTGACGATGCCGACGCTGGTGATGCCGCCAGGCAGCGGGATCATCCAGCACCAGCCCCGCGGCAGCAGGTGGATGGTGATATTGCCCTCGTGGCAGCCCTCGCAGGGCGTCACGCCGCGGAAGTGGCCGTAGAGCGCGGCGGTGTTGTTATGCGGGTTGCGCTGCTTGCCGCCCCGCTGCCCCGCCAGCAGCGTATCCCGCCCCGAGGCATCGATCACGAAGCGCGCCAGCCAGGTGCGCGTGGCGCCGGAGGCATCCCGCGCCGTGACGCGGGAGCCATGCACCGGGTCCAGCGCCACATCCAGCACGCGGGTGCCCTCATGCGTCTCGGCCCCCGCCGCCGCCGCGTTGCGGAACAACAGCTCGTCGAACTCGGCGCGCTTCACCTGGTAGCTGTGGGTGTAGTTCTTGTTGATGCCGTCGGCGAAGGAGAAGGAGACCTTCGCCCCGTGCTCGTCCGAGATGAAGGAGGCACCGGGCTTGAAGACGCCCAGCGCCCGCACCTGCTCCGCCACCCCTAGCTTCTCGAAGATCCGCAGGTTCTGCGGCAACAGGGATTCGCCGATATGGAAGCGCGGATGCACCTCCTTCTCCAGCATCACCACCTTGCGGCCACGGGCGGCCAGCAGGGCGGCGGCGGTGGAGCCGGCGGGGCCGCCGCCCACGATCAGCACATCGCAGCGTTCCGCCAGGATCTCGGCGTCGGAGGTGGAGTCGAGCGGCATCGGTTCCTCATCCAGAACGACCCCGCCTGTTTAGCAGCAACCGGTGGCGCGACAACACCCTCCGCTCAGGCCAGCCCGCCATTGATGGAAATGGTCTGCCCGGTGATGTAGCCGGCCTGATCGGAGGCCAGGAAGCCCACCAGATCGGCCACCTCCTCCGGCCGCCCGGCGCGGCGGGCGGGCACCATCCTCGCGATCTGCTCCCTGGTCATCACCGCTTCCACGGCGGGGCTCTCGATCACGCCCGGGGCCACCACATTGGCCGTGACGCCGCGCGGCGCGCATTCCAGCGAGAGCGAGCGGATCGCACCCCCCAGCCCCGCCTTGGCGGCCGCGTAATTCGCCTGCCCCCGGTTGCCCATGATGGCCGAGACGGAGGAGATGGCGATGATCCGCCCCCAGCGCGTGCCGATCATCGGCAGCAGCAGCGGCTGCGCGACATGGAAGAAGCCGTTCAGCGACACATCAATGACGCCGTGCCACTGCGCCGCCGTCATGCCGGCCATGGGCGCGTCGTCATGCGTGCCGGCGTTATGGACCAGCACCTGCACCGGGCCGGCCTCCAGCAACTGGTTCAGCGCGGCCTCGCAGGTGCCCGCATTGGTCAGGTCGAACTGCACCGCCTCGGCGCTGCCGCCATTCCCGCGGATCTCATGCGCCAGGGCGCGGGCGCGGTCGATATTGGCATTGGCGTGCAGGATGACATGCAGCCCATCGGCCACCAGGCGGCTGGCGATGGCGGCGCCGATCGGGCTGCCGCCGCCGGTGACAAGCGCGCGCTTCATGCGACCCCCTGCGGCAGGATGATGGCGGCCTGGCCGGCCAGCAGCACCCTGCCCCCGCCCGAGACCTCGAAGGCATAAACAAAGGAGCGCGCTTCCCGCGCCAGGGCCTTGGCCTCCACCGCCAGATCCTCCGCCACGTCGTCCAGCCGCGCGGCGCCGAGCGTCAGGTTGCGCAGGCTGGCGAGATAGCCCGGCGGCTGCGGCCCCTCACCCCTTGTCAGCGCGCCATGCACGGCCATGGCCTGCAGCGCGTATTCCACGCCGCAGACGGCCGGCAGCATTCCATCCCGCCGCAGCGGATTGCCGGCATCGCGATGGGATGTGGCGGCGCAGCGGATGCTCTCGGCATCCCAGCCCAATACCCGGCCGAGCAGGCACATGCTGTCGGCATGCGGCACCAGGGCCGCGATGGTGTCGTGCTCCAGCGGCGCTGTCAGCATGGGGAGACCTCGACCTCCAGCCGCGCATCGTCCAGCAGCGGCCAGACCAGGGTGGTGGCGGCGCCGGCGGCCAGGGCGGCCAGCAGCGGCAGGGAACGGGCGGCCGGGTTGCCCTCCGCCAGCTTCTGCCAGGGAGAGGGCGTGGCGGGCGCGCTGCCGGGCAGGTGGCGCAGGGTCAGCGCGGCGCGGGTGGCGGCTGTGGGCTCCGGCGTCAGCACGCAGGCCATGGCAAAGGGAAAGGCGGTGGGATGCATCGGCGCCAAAGGTCCCACCAGCGGCGCGTCATAGGCGCAGAAGAGCACTGGCACCCCCCGCCCCGCCACCTGCGCCGCCGCCTGCAACAGCCCCAGGGCAAAGCTGTCCTGGTGGCAGCCGATGCTGATGGAAGGCCTGGTGGAATGCGCGCCGATGCCCCAGTAGCCCGCCGCCGCATTATGCACGGAATTATGGAACTGAGTGGGAGAGACCTCGCCATCCGGCGCCGCGAGGCTGTCCAGGATGGCGCCGACCACCGCGCCATCGCCATTGGAACTAGCGAAAACGGTTTCCAGCGTCTCCGGCGCCACACCGGCGGCCTCCACGGCAGCGGAGGCGGCGGCCAGTGCCAGCCGGACCACGAGGCCAGTGCGGCGGCGCTCGGTCGGCGCCAGCATGGCGGGCGGCGGCACCACGGCGGGGGCATCCCGCC
>NZ_JACTUZ010000073.1 GCF_014490445.1 Pseudoroseomonas ludipueritiae
CCACGGCAGCGCCGGATGCCACCCCCGCCGCGCCGCCGCGCGGCGTGCCGGATGCGCGCACGCCGGCTGGCCAGGGCTTGGCCCGCATCCGCGCGCAGGATGGCGGCTTCGACCCGGCTCTCTTTCTGGGCGGCGCCGAGGGTGCCTTCCGCATGATCGTGGAGGCCTTCGCCAGCGGCGACCGCGCCACCCTGCGCAACCTGCTTTCCGACGACACCTATGCGGGCTTCGAGCAGGCCATCGCGGCGCGGGAGACGGCGGGCGAGCGCCAGCGCACCGAGATCCGCAATGTGCAGGACATGTCCATCGAGGCCGCCGACCTGCGCGGCAGCGTGGCCGAGATCACGGTGCGCATTGTCTCCGACCAGATCAACATGGTCACGGCGGCGGATGGCTCGGTGGTGTCCGGCCATGACGGCGTGACCGAGATCGTCGACCTCTGGACCTTCCAGCGCGACCTGCGCAACAGCGACCCGACCTGGAAGCTGGTGGGCACCGGGGCGGTTTGATCCGCCTCGCCTTCGCGGCCGCCGCCCTGCTGGGGCTGGCGGCCTGCACGCCCCCCGAGCCCAAGCGGGTGGCCGACCTCCCTGGCTGGGGCGAGGACCGCCTTTCCGAGGCCCTGCCGCCCTTCTTGGCCGGCTGCCGCCCCCCCGCCCTGCCCGCCGCGCTTTGCGCCGAGGCCGCCGCCATCCCGCCCGGCGACGATGCCGCCGCCCGCGCCTTTTTCGAGCGCCGCTTCACCCTGCGCCCGGCCGGCGAGGGGCTGATGACCGGCTATTACGAGCCGGAGATCCGTGGCTCGGACACCCCTTCCGCCGAATACCCCGTGCCGCTGCACACCCGCCCCGCCGACCTCGTGGAGGTCGATCTCGGCCGCTTCGCGCCGGACCTGAAGGGCCGCCGCACCGCCGGGCTGGTGCGCGAGGGCCGGCTGGACCCCTATCCCGACCGCGCCGCCATCGAGGCCGATGCCGCCCGCCCCGCGCTGCTCTGGCTGGCCGATCCGGTGGACCGCTTCTTTCTGCAGATCCAGGGCTCCGGCCGCATCGTCCTGCCCGATGGCGGCATCCGCCGCGTCGGCTTCGACGGGCAGAACGGCCGCCCTTATGTGCCGATCGGCCGCGTGCTGGTGCAGGAGAACGAGATTCCGCGCGACAAGGTCTCGATGCAATCCATCCGCGCCTGGCTGGAAGCGGCGGGGCCGGAGCGCGCGCGGGCGGTGATGGAGCAGAACCCCTCTTACGTCTTCTTCCGCCCTGTGGCGGCGCGGCCGGACCAGGGCCCCACCGGCGCCCAGGGCGTGCCGCTGACGCCGCTGCGCTCCATCGCCGTGGACCGCACGGAGATCCCGCTGGGCAGCCCGGTCTGGATCGTCACGCATCACCCGCTGACCGGCGCGCCGCTGCGCCGGCTGGTGCTGGCGCAGGATACCGGCGGCGCCATCCGCGGCCCCGCGCGGGCGGATCTCTTCTGGGGCTGGGGCGAGGAAGCCGCCCATGCCGCCGGCCCGATGCAGGAAAAGGCCGGGCTCTTTGTGCTGGTTCCCAGCCCCTGAACGCCTTTATCGCGGCCCTCGCAGATTTTTTGCCGGGGTCGCTTGACGGGGTGCCTGCTGGCCCATAAAAGCCCGTTCCACGCCGCACGGCGTATTCGCCCCCTGCCCAGGTGGTGGAATTGGTAGACGCGCTGGCTTCAGGTGCCAGTGACCGCAAGGTCGTGAAGGTTCGAGTCCTTTCCTGGGCATATCCCCTCCGCTGGTATGAGCGGCGGCGGATCGAAAGACCGGTAGTCGCGGCATGGGACGCACCCTTTTCGCCCCCCGCCCGACTGGACCCGGCACCATGATCAAGCTTCACAAACATGATCTGCCCGATGGGCTGGACCTCGGTCCCGTTGTCGCCGTCGACACGGAAACCATGGGCCTGAACCCGCACCGGGACCGCCTCTGCCTCGTGCAGCTCTCCTCCGGCGACGGCAATGCGCATTGCGTGCAGATCGTGCCGGAACGCCTGGGCGGCCGCGGCGCCGATTGCCCCAACCTGAAGCGCCTGCTGACGGACCCGGAGCAGATCAAGCTCTTCCATTTCGCGCGCTTCGATGTCGCCATCCTGCGCCAGGCGCTGGGGGTGGAGGTGGCGCCCGTGCGCTGCACCAAGATCGCCGCCAAGCTGGTGCGCACCTTCACCGAACGCCACGGGCTGAAGGACCTGCTGCGGGACCTCGTCGGGGTCGAGATTTCCAAGCAGCAGCAAAGCTCCGACTGGGGTGCCGCCGAGCTGACGCCGGAACAGCTGGCCTATGCGGCCTCCGACGTGCTGCACCTGCATGCGCTCTGGGCCCGGCTGGAGGGGCTGCTGCAGCGGGAAGGACGTCTGGAACTGGCCGAGGCCTGCTTCCGCTTCCTGCCGGCGCGTGGGCAGCTGGACCTGCTGGGCTACGACGAGCCGGATATCTTCGAGCACTGAGGCGGAAAGGCCGGGGAAATGAATTCCCCCGGGCCCCCTTCTTCTTTTTTCCGGGTTGGGTTGGGCTGAAGCAGGAAGCGGAGGCGCGCCGATGGCCTATGAAGGCAACGTGCGCTTTGGAAGCCGGACCCTCCGCCACGCATTGCAAAGAAGGCTGCCGCCGCAGGCGCAGCTGCAACTCGAAGAAAAAAGATGGGAGCCTGGGGGAATTCATTCCTCCAGCCTATCTGCCAGCCTCCGGCATTATGGCGAGAACTTGGCATGGTTTTTGGAAGGCACACAGAGTCCTGCGTTGACCATCCTGCCCTGCCACCCCATACATGAGCGCGTGAGGTTGTCCTTTCTCCAGCCCGGCCTGTCGTTTCGCGACGTTCCTGCACCGCTGCCCGGCCCGGGCCCGGGCCGGGCGCAACGGGCGGCGGCGCCCCATGGCCCTGCCGCATGAAGTTGTCTTTTCCGCCGCGCGACACCCTGGCCGCGCCCAGCATCGACCGCAGCGCCAATGCGCGCCGCGCGCTGCTGCCCTCCCGTGCCCGGGTGCAGGTCAGCGCAGGCTCCATTATCCGCCGCCGGGTGGCGGTGCGGCTGGCCAAGCTGCTGCTGCCCCTGGGCGCGCTGGCGCTGCTTTCCGCCATCGCGCTCTGGCCAGAGATCGACGGCGCGGCCGACCGTGGCCGTATGGCCTTCCGCCGCGCGACGCAGACGGAAGCCGATGCGATGCGGATTTCCGGTGCCCGCTACCAGGGCGTGGACGAGCAGAACCGCCCCTATAACGTCACCGCCACTTCCGCCGTGCAGCAGGAAAAGACCGGCTTGATCGACCTGAAGAAGCCGCGCGCGGATATTCTGCTGACCAATGGGGCCTGGATGCTGCTGGAATCGCATGAGGGCCAGTATAACCGGCCCAAGAACCTGCTGGACCTGCAGGGCCAGGTGACGCTCTGGCACGACAACGGCACCACCATGAAGACCGACGCCGCCCATATCGACGTGCATGCCGGCGAGGCCGAGAGCGACAGGCCTACCGCCGCGCAAGGCCCCTTCGGCACCATCGAGAGCGAGGGCTTCCGCCTGCGCGAGCGCGGGCAGGTGATGATCTTCACCGGCAAGAGCCATGCGGTGCTGGAGGGCAAGCAATGATCACCCGCCACCTTCCCACCCTGGCCCTGCTGGCCGGGCTGCTGGCGCTGCCGGGCCTGCCACGCGCCCAGGGCCTGGACATGACCAAGGGCGGCCCGGTGGATATCACCTCCACCGATGGCATCGAGTGGCGGCAGAACGAGCAGGTGGTGATCGCCCGTGGCGATGCCCGCGCCATCCGCGAGGGCGTGACGCTCCGTGGCGACCGGCTGATCGCCCGCTACCGCCCGCGCGCCGGGCAGCCGGCCGGCCAGCCCGCCAGCGGCGGCGCCCTGGGCGAGGGTCCCGGCGGCGGCAACGAGATCTGGCGCATCGAGGCCGAGGGCAACGTCCATATCAACACCGCCACCGACCAGGCGCAGGGCGACCGCGCGGTCTATGACATGGACCAGGCGGTGATGGTGCTGACGGGCAAGAACCTGAAGCTGACCACGCCTTCCGATACCCTGACGGCGCGGGACAGCCTGGAATACTGGCCGGGTAAGCGCATGTCGGTGGCGCGCGGCGCCGCCGTGGTGGTGACCGACGACAACCGCCGCATCGCCGCCGATACGCTGGTGGGCTATTTCCTGCCGGAAGGCCAGACCGCGCCGGCGGCCAATGCGGGGGCGGGCGGCACCACCCGCAACGTGCCCGGCGCCGGCAGCAAGCTGGAGCGCGTCGAGGCCTTCGGCAATGTCGAGATCCGCACGCCGCAGGAAGTGGTGCGCGGTGACCGCGGGGTTTATTCCACCGTCAGCGGCATGGCGCGCCTCCTGGGCGGCGTGCGCATCACCCGTGGCGAGAACCAGTTGAACGGTCAGGAATCCATCGTGAACATGCGCACCGGGGTGGCCCGGCTGGTGAATACCCCGGGCCAGCGGGTGCAGGGCCTGATCGTGCCGAACCAGCAGAGCCGGGATGCCGTGCGCATGCCCGGCGGCCAGCCGCAGCAGGGGCAGGGCCGGTGAACGTCGACACGCCCCGCGCTGCCGCCGCGCCCAACCTGAAGGTGGTGCCGGGGGATTCCGGCCTGGTCGCCGTCGGCCTCGGCAAGCGCTTCAAGAAGCGGCCGGTGGTGCGCGGCGTCTCGCTTTCCGTGAAGCGCGGTGAGGCGGTGGGGCTGCTCGGCCCCAATGGCGCCGGCAAGACCACCTCCTTCTACATGATCACCGGGCTGGTGCGGCCGGACGAAGGCCGCGTCTTCATGGACGGCCACGACGTCACCACCCTGCCGATGTACCGCCGCGCCCGCATGGGCCTGGGCTACCTGCCGCAGGAAGCCTCGATCTTTCGCGGCCTGAGCCTGGAAGACAATATCCGCGCGGCGCTGGAAGTGGTGGAGCCCAACCGCGCCCGGCGGGAACAGATGCTGGACTCGCTGTTGGCGGAATTCGGCATCGCGCATCTGCGCCGCGCGCCCGCGCTGGCGCTGTCAGGCGGCGAGCGGCGGCGCTGCGAGATCGCCCGCGCCCTGGCCACGCACCCCGCCTATATCCTGCTCGATGAGCCGCTGGCCGGCATCGACCCTATCGCGGTGGGCGAGATCCGTGACCTGGTGAAGCATCTCAAGAACCGTGGCATCGGCGTGCTGATCACCGACCACAATGTGCGCGAGACTCTGGAGATCATCGACCGCGCCTATATCCTGCATGACGGGCAGGTGCTGATGGAAGGCACGCCGCAGGACATCGTGGCGCATGAAGGGGTTCGTCGTGTCTATCTGGGCGAGCGTTTCAGCCTCTAGCATGGGCATGCCAGGCCTGCGCGCTGCCCCTTCCCCCCGCATCTAGGCCCCGCCATGGCCATCGGCCCCCGTCTGGACCTGCGCCAGACCCAGTCGCTGGTGATGACGCCGCAGCTGCGGCAGGCCATCAAGCTGCTGCAATCCTCCAACCTCGAGGTCACCGCCTTCATCGAGGAGGAACTGGAGCGCAACCCGCTGCTGGAGCGCGACGAGGGCCTTTCCACCGGGCCGGAGGAGGCCGAGGCCACCGAGCCCGTCTCCGCCGCCCCGCCGCCACCGCGAGACAGCTTTGACAGCACCGGCGCCGCGACCCTGCCGGCGGAGGATGCCGCGCCGCTCGATATCGGCGACTGGAGCAATGTCTATGACGGCGAGGCCTCCGCGCGCGGCGGCCGCGCCGATTTCGAACTGGACGAGCGTGGCATCGACGAGTTGGCCGCCGAGCGCCCGCGCTCCCTGCGCGAGGAGCTGGCGGAACAGGTCCGCCTGAGCTTCCCCGATCCGGGAGACCGGCTGATCGCGGCGCAGATGATCGCGCTGCTGGACGGCGCCGGCCGCCTGACGGTGCCGGAGGAGCGCATCGCCGAGGCCCTGGGCTGCGCGGTTTCCCGCGTCGCCGCCATCCGCGCCCGCATGCAGCGCTTCGAGCCGGTGGGCCTCTTCTGCCACGACCTGGCCGAATGCCTTTCGGTGCAACTGGCCGAACGCAACCGGCTGGACCCCGCCATGGCCGCGCTGCTGGCCAATCTGGAGATGTTGGCGCGGCGCGACATGCGCGGCCTCATGCGCGTCTGTGGCGTCGATGCCGAGGACCTGGCCGACATGGTGGCCGAGCTGAAGCGCCTCGACCCCAAGCCCGGCGCCGGCTTCGACCACGACCCCGCCCCTGTGCTGATCCCCGACGTGCTGATGCGCCCCGCGCCCATCACCCTGGAAGATGCCGAAAGCGACTGGGTGCTGGAGCTGAACCCGGAAACCCTGCCGCGCGTGCTGGTCAACCGCGGCTTCCATGCCCGCGCCCAGGTGGGCGCCAACCGCGAATGCCGCGCCTTCCTGGCCGAGCAGTTGCAATCGGCCAATTGGCTGGTGAAGAGCCTGGAACAGCGGGCGCAGACCATCCTGAAGGTCTCGGCCGAGATCGTGCGGCGGCAGGATGCCTTCTTCCGCCACGGCATCAGCCACCTGCGGCCGCTGATCCTGCGCGATGTGGCGGAAGCGGTGGAGATGCACGAAAGCACCGTCTCCCGCGTCACCGCCAACAAGTATATCGCGACGCCGCGCGGCAATTTTGAGCTGAAGTATTTCTTCACCACCGCCATTGGGGGCACGGATGGCGAGACCTTCAGCGCCGAGGCCATCCGCCACCGCATCCGCGCCATGGTGGATGCGGAACTGGCCGCCGAGATCCTTTCAGATGACGCAATCGTCGCCATGTTGAAGAGAGAAGGTGTGGACATCGCCCGAAGGACGGTGGCCAAATATCGGGAGGCGCTGCGCATTCCATCTTCGGTGCAGCGCAAACGGGAGAAGGCCGTTCCGGCCTGAACACCGGCGCGGGCCGAGCCCCGCCCGCCGTCTTTCCGGACGGCCCCTCCCCAATCAGGGAAGGGAATGGCTCACCATGCATATCACTGTCGCTGGGAAGCAGGTCGATACCGGGGACGCCCTGAAGGTCCATGTCCGCGAGAACCTCACGGGCGTTACGAAGAAGTATTTCGACCATGCCCTCGATGCGCAGGTGATCTTCTCCCGCAACCGTTCCTTCTTCACCTGCGGGATCACGATCCATGCGGGCCGGGGGCTGACGGTTCGCGGTGAGGGCGAGGGCCCCGATGCCCATCGTGCCTTCGACGTGGCGGCCGAGCATATCGGCAAGCGCCTGCGCCGCTACCGCCGCCGCGTGAACGAGCATTCCCGTGACCTGGCCGAGGAGCGGCTGCCCAGCGTGGCCGAGACCGCGCGCCAGGTGATCCTGGCCGGCCCCCTGGATATGCCCGATGAGGAGGACAGCGAAAGGCTGGTGGAGGCGCATCCCGAGGACGGCACCGTCGCCGATGGCCTGACCGCCGAGGAGCACGACGACCTGCTGCACAAGCATGACGGCGGCGGCGCCATCATCGCCGAGACGCCGACCGAGATTTCCCGCCTGACGGTGAGCGAGGCGGTGATGCGGCTCGACCTCAGCCAGGCGTCGGTGATGATGTTCCGCAACCGCGCCAGCGGCCAGCTCAACGTGGTCTACCGCCGCCCGGACGGGCATGTCGGCTGGATCGATACCGCCACGGCGGCCGACTAAGCGAAGGGCCGGGGGAGCGATCCCCCGGCCCTTCTTCCTTTAGTGGCCCTGGTGCCTCAGCGGCACATCAGCACCGGGATGTCGGCATTCTCCAGCACATGGCGCGTCACGCCGCCCAGGATCAGCTGGCGCAGGCGGGAATGGCTATAGGCACCCATGCAGAGCAGGTCGGCGCCGAAGTCGCGCGCGGCACCCAGCAGGCCGGCGCCCACCTCCCGCGTCTGCGGCTGGAAGGCCACCGCCTCCGCCTCGATCTGGTGCCAGCGCAGATAGGCGCGGATGCCCTCCACGCCGGGCCCGCGCCGCTGGTAGCCTCCGGAATGCAGCAGCCGCACCTGCTCCGCCCGGTGCAGCCAGGGCAGCGCGGCATTGATGGCGGCGGCGCTTTCGGCCGTGCCATTCCAGGCGCAGCAGACGCGGGTGCCGAGGGTGGCCGGCGGCTGGCGTGGCGCGATCAGCACCGGCCTGCCGGAATCGAACAACACCGCATGCAGCGCATCGGACGAAGAAACGTCGTCATCCGCCTCCGGATGCGGCACCACCGCCATGTCGTAGAGGCGCGATTGCTGCGCCACCACATCCTCCTCCCGCCCCGCGATGCTCTCGAAGGACAGGGTCGGGCCCTCGGTGCGCAGCGCGCTCTCGGCATTCAGGGCGATGGTGACATCGAGTCCCTGCACGAAACGCTCAAAGAGCGCGTGGACGCGGCCGGCGCGCTCGCCGCTCTCGCGCTCCGTGGCGGCCATCATCTCCTCGATCATGGCACCCGAGAGGCCCTCGCCGGCCAGCGGCGCCACGTCCCGTGCATCCACCCGCACATGCAGGCAATGCACATGCGCGTTCCAGATGCGCGCAACCATCAGCGCGGTATGCAAGGCCGCCTCCCCGGCGGCGGTTCCCGTCAGTGGCAGCAACAGCCGGCGATAAGCCATGACGTGGCTCTCCTCTCAGGCAAAGCGGGAACGGCAGGTGGGCACCACCCGCCGGGACGCTATCACGGATGCAGCATCGTCGTCTGCATCCGCCAGAACGCTACAGCCTAGGCTTGTGATCCAAATGATCTGGCGCAAGGCCGAGGGAATGAATTCCCCCGGAGCCCCCTTCTTTTTTCTTCGAGTCGGGGTTTGGGCTGGCACGCGCGGCGGGGTCGCCGCGATGTTTTTCCAGCAACGCCATGCGGGCTGAAGCCGCAGTCGCCGGGCCAAGTCCTCCGGCGTGTGAAGGTGCCGCCGCAGGCGCGCCCGAAAACCCGAAGAAAAAGAAGGGGAGCCTGGGGGGAATTCATTCCCCCCAGCCTTCACCCCCGAAGGGGGTGAATCGAATCAGCGCAGCACTGCCCCGTGCTGGCGCAGGAAATCCAGCAGCGGCAGCATCGGCAGGCCCAGAATGGCGGCATGCTCGCCCTCCACCGCGCGGAAGAGATGCATCCCCAGCCCTTCCAGCCGGTAGGCGCCGACGGAATAGGTCACTTCCTCGCCTTCCGTTGCCAGATAGGCGTCCAGGAAGGCATCGGAGAAATCGCGCATCGAAAGGCGGCAGGTGGCGGCGTGGTGCCAGATCCGCACGCCATGCCGCCAGCAGACCACGGCCGAGACCAGCTCATGCGTGCGGCCGCGCAGGGCCTGGAGCTGGGCGCGGGCGCCTTCCAGCCCCTCGGGCTTGTCGAACCAGCGGCCTTCGCAGACCAGCAGCGAATCGGCGCCGATCACCAGCGCCTCCGGCTCCTCCCGCAGCATGCGGCGCGCGACGCGTTCGGCCTTGGCATCGGCCAGCAGGGTCGCGGCCTCGGCCGGCGGCATGCCCTCGGCCTGGGCGGCTTCCTTCAGGCTGGCCTCGTCCACGGCGGCGGGCCGCGTGGCGAAGGGCAGGCCCGCCGCCCGCAGCAGCGCGGCGCGGGTGGAGGAGGAGGAAGCCAACACCAGCGGCGGGGCGCCGGGCGCCAGCATGGTCATACGCCGATGCTCCCGGGCATCGGCGCGCTGCCGCCGCGGCGGGCGTGCCAGGCTTCCATCAGTTGCAGCACGGTGGCCGCCGTTTCCTCGATGGAGCGGCGGGTGACGTCGATGACAGGCCAGCCGCGGCTGGTGCAAAGGCGGCGGGCGGCCAGGATCTCGGCCTTCACCGCCTCATGGTCGATATAGTCGTTGGTGTCCTGCCGCACGCCGGTGCCGCCGATGATCTTCAGCCGGTGGCGGCGGATATCGATCAGCGCCGGCACGTCGATGGTCAGGCCGATCACCGGGCAGGGCGGGTTGTCCAGTTCCGGCGGCAGGGGCGAGGTCGGCACGATGGGCACATTGGCCGCCTTGATGCCCCGGTTGGCGAGGTAGAAGCAGGTCGGCGTCTTGCTGGAGCGGGAAACGCCCACCAGCACGCAATCGGCTTCCTCGATGCCGGCGACCCCCTGGCCGTCGTCATGCGCCAGCACATAGTGCATGGCATCGATGCGGCGGAAATAATCGGCGTCCATCACATGCTGGGCGGCGCGCTTCTCGCGCGCCTGCTCGCCGATCTGGCCCTGGATCACCTCCAGCACCGGGTCCAGCACCGAAAGGCAGGTGACCCCCATCTGGCCGCAGACCTCCTCCAGCGAATGGCGCAGGGAGCGGTCCACCAGGGTGAAGAGCACGGGGCCGGGCTCGGCCTTGATGCCTTCCAGCACCTGGTCGAGTTGGAAGCGGGAGCGGACCAGGGACCAGCGGTGATAGATCACATGCGGGTCCTGGAAGCGCGCGAGTACGGCGCGCGCCATGGAATTCAGCGTCTCCCCGGTGCTGTCAGAGACGAGATGCAGGTTAAAGGAGCGGTGCGGCATCGGGTCCCCGGATCCTCTCGGTGGCGAGGGGTGTGGAAGAGCGTGGATGGATGGGGGAATCGTGGAAAACCGCAAGCCCTGGAACGCACCCCTGCGTGAATCGGGGACAGAAGGCACATTTTGCGCCCTCTGGGGGTTGGGTCATGGGAATGACCGGTTCGAATCCCGGATAATCCCCGCGACTCGTAGATTCTCCACCGAGTCGCGGTTATCCCGATCTGTGCAGCAGCCTGTGGATAAAATCAGTCCACCTTTGCGTCCACATTATCCACAGGCACCATCATTACCCCCACTTTTCTTAAAGACTCTTTTTCTATGAAAGAGGGCCCATGGAACTCGTGCAAAAGCCCCTTCTGCGTGCCTTCAGCGGAGAAGCCGTCTGGCCGCCACCCTTCTGGCTGATGCGCCAGGCCGGGCGCTACCTGCCGGAATACCGGCAGCTCCGCGCCCAGGCCGGCGATTTCATCGCCCTCTGCACCAGCCCGGCGCTGGCCGCCGAAGTGACGCTGCAGCCGCTGCGCCGCTACGGCATGGATGGCGCCATCCTGTTCAGCGATATCCTGATGCTGCCCTGGGCCCTGGGGCAGTCGCTGCGCTATGCCGAGGGTGAAGGCCCGCTGCTGGAACCCATCCGCGACGCCGAGGGCTTCGCGCGCCTTGACCCCGGGGCCGTGGCCAATCGCATTGCGCCCATCCTGGAGACCGTCACCCGCGTCCGTTCCGGCCTAGAGCAGGAGGCACCCAAGGCGGCGCTGATCGGCTTCGCGGGCAGCCCTTTCACCGTCGCCTGCTACATGGTGGAAGGCCGTGGTGGCGGCGAATTCGCCCATGCCCGCCGCATGGCCTATTCGGACCCCGCGCTCTTCGGCCGCATCATCCGGCTGCTGGTGGACAGCACGATCGAATACCTGCTCGCCCAGGCGGATGCCGGGGCAGAGGCATTGATGCTGTTCGACAGCTGGGCCGGCCTGCTCTCCCCCAGCCAGTTCCGCCGCTGGAGCATCGACCCGACCGCGGCCATCGTGCGCGGCATCCGCAAGGTGCGGCCCGATATCCCGCTGATCGGCTTCCCCCGCCTGGCCGGGCCGCTGCTGCCGGAATACGCGGCGCGCACCGGCGTCGGCACGGTGGCCATGGATACCGGCATGGACCCACGCTGGGCCGCCGCCAACGTGCCGGAAGGCATCACCCTGCAAGGCAACCTGGACCCGCAGGCCGTGGTGGCCGGCGGCGATGCCATGGAAGCGGAAGCGCGCTCCATCCTGGCGGCGATGCGCGGCCGGCCCTTCGTGTTCAACCTGGGCCACGGCATCGTGCCGCCGACGCCGCCGGAACATGTGGCGGCCCTGGCGCGGGTGATCCGGATGGGGTGACGGGCCGGGGCCAGAAGGGGCTCTGCCCCTTCCGGACCTTCCCCGCCGGGGTGACAGGGTCACCCCGGACCCCGCCATCAGTTTTTCTGTGAAAGCCGGTTCCGCCGGAGGTCCATGACCTCCGGCGACTGCGGGCTCAGCCCTCGCGGCCCTTTATTTTCAATGAAAAGCCGAAGCTAAGGCCCCAAAACTCGAAGCGGGGTCCGGGGTGGACTTTCCACCCCGGCGGGGTGTCCAGAGGGGCGGCGCCCCTCTGGCCCCGGCTGCTCAAACCTCCGGCAGCGTCCGGGCATAGACCTGCGCCTGATGCAGCTTCAGGGCAAAGAGGCGCGCATCCACCGGCAGCGCCCCGTGCGCCAGCGCCGCGCGCCGCAGCAGCCCGCCCGGGATGGGCAGGCGCCGGAACAGCCGGATCAGCTTGAACAGCCGATGCTGCCGCACGCTCTGCGGATGCAGTTCGAACAGCCGGCGGTAGTTCACCGCCGAGCGCTCCAGGCGGCTGGCCCAATCGGCGTCCCGGTGGTGTTCCATGTGGGAGACGCTGTTCTCGACATGGCGGATGCGGGCAATCTTGCCGATGCGCAGCGCCCATTCGCTGTCTTCCCAGCCCCAGCCGCGGAAGGCGTCGTCAAAGGGATGCGCCAGGAAGACGTCCCGCCCGACGCTGAAATTGGCTGAAAGGAAGGTGGCTGCGGGGTCGCGGTTGCGTTCGGCGGCGCTGATCCATTCGCGCTTCTGGCTGTGGCGCTCGAAGAGGCGGGCGTCGGCGGGGGCTGAGGGGCAGCGCTGGCCGGTGCGGCCGCCGCAAACGACCTCGGAGGGGTTCTGGGCGGCTTCCAGGGCGCGGCCCACGAAGCCTGGGGCGTCGGGCAGGCTGTCGGCGTCCAGGAAGAGCAGGACGGCGCCACGGGCCAGGTGGGCCAGGGTGTTGCGGGCCTCGGCGCGGCCAAGGTTGCGGGGGGAAGGCGCGAGGGCGGCATCCAGCCCGGCCTCGCGGGCGGCGGCGACGACGGCCTCCTGGCCTCGCAGCGCCGGGTTGCCGTCGATCAGCACCAGCAGTTCCACGGCGGCAGGGTCCGGCAGGGCGGCCATGTCGGCCAGCAGCTCGCGGCACAGGGGCACCACGTCGCGGTCATAGGTGGGCACCAGGATGGAGAGGCGCGGCGTGCCGGTGGCGGGGCGGGAGCGCTGGAGGGGGGGCAGGTCCATGAGCATCAGCCTTTGCGGCGGGCGGGCAGCACCAGGGCCCAGACCAGCGCGGCGGTGGCGGCCTGCACGGCCAGGCGGGCCAGGGCAGCGCCGGCGATGCCATAGGCGGGCGTGGCCAGCCAGCAGAGCAGCAGCGTCAGCGCCAGGGACAGGCAGACCACGCCCAGCCGCACCGATTGCCGGCCAATGGCGCTGAGCACGTCGGCGCCGATCAGATAGGCGGCGAAGAAGGCGGGCATGGGGGCGATGAGGCGCACCAGCCAGGGCAGTTCCGCGTATTGGGCGCCGAAGATCCAGGGCAGCAGCCCGGCAAAGACGGCCAGGCCCAGCCCGGCGGCGGCGCCGAGCCCGATGCCCAGCGGCAGCAGCTTCAGCCCGTAGCGGACGCAGGCGGCGCGCTCCTCAGCCGCCATGCGGAACATGCGCGCCACCAGGGCATAGCCCAGGGCGCGGATGGGCATGGAAAGCGTGTCGATGATGCGGAAGGCGGCGGCGTAGTAGCCGGAAGCGGCGGCGCCGGCGAATTCCAGCACGATCGGCTTGTCGAGATCCTTGGCGGAGGCCTGCAGCGCGGCCTCGGCGCCGAAGGTGAAGCCGCTGCCCCATTGGCCGCGCATCCAGCGCCATTGCGGCATGCCGTGGTCCCGCACCACGAGGCCGAGGCAGAGCAGCGCCGCCACGGCCGAGGAGCCGGCATACCATGCCGCCCAGGTGCCGATGGTCAGCGGCCCCGGCAACAGCCCTGCGAGGGCAATGGCGCCCAGGCGGCAGGCGCCGGTCAGCACCGTGACGGTGGATTGCCGCGCCGCCTGGCCGCTGGCCATGTAGATGGCGGTGCAAAGCCCGGCATAGCGGCCCAGCAGCAGGTCGGCGGCCAGCACCAGCAGCAGCGGCAGCCAGCCGATGCCGCCGATCTCGAGGAAAGGCAGCAGCAGCAGGCCCAGCGCCAGAACGGGCAGGCCGGTCAGGGTGATGGCGATCAGGCTATGGCCGATCCAGCCACGCAGGGCGGCGGGCTCGGCGGCGGCATGGCGCACCAGCAGCTGGTCGCAGCCGCAGCCGACAAAGCAGGCGGCGGCGACGGTGACGGCGGTGAGGCTGGCGAAGAGGCCATAGCCATCCGGCCCCAGGAAGCGCACGGCGAGCACCAGCCAGCCGATCTGCGTCAGCAATTGCAGGCTGAAGCCGCCGAAGAGCACGCTGGCATCGAAGGCAAGGCCGCCCGCGCGCAGCTTGGCCAACAGAGGGGGCAGGCGGGCGCCGAGGCTCATGCCGTCTCAGCCCGGGCGCGGCGTGTCGCGCAGCGCGGCGGCAATGGCGGCGCGGTCGGGCTTGGGGCGCAGGTCGGCGTCATAGGGATGGGCGCGGCTGGGCAAGCCGTCGCGGCGGCGGGCGAAGCTGTTGTCGCTGGCCCAGGCATAGCGGTCCGTCAGGCCCCAGAGGGCGACCGTGGTCACCGACGGCTCCGCCAGCACGGCGGAAAGGAAGTCCCGCAGCATCGCGGCGGCCTCGGCATCCCGCGCGGCGGGGTCGGCGGGGGCCAGGCGGTCGATGATGTCCAGTTCGGTGATATGGACTTCCAGCCCCAGGCTGGCGACATCGCGGATGAAGCGGCGCAGCAGCGCGGCATCCCAGCTGGCTTCCCGCAGCCGCAGATGCGCTTGGATGCCCAGCGCGTGCAGCGGCGCGCGGCGGCGCACCAGGGTGTTGAGCAGTTCCAGCATCGCCTCGCGGCGGTCCTGCTGGTAGCGGTTGCGCAGTTCCAGGTCGAATTCGTTGATGCGCAGCCGGGCCGCCGGGTCGGCCTCGGCGGCCCATTCCAGGGACAGCGGGATGTAGTCGGGGCCCATGGCGCGCAGAAAGGGCGTGTCGCGCAGCCCACGGGGCTGGCGCTCATGCGGCGCGACAGGTTCGTTCACCACGTCCCAGACCGCCAGCCGCCCGGCGAAATGCCCGGCGACGCCGCTGACATGCCGGTGCAGCACCTGCCGCATGGCAGCGGCATCCAGCTTGGCGTCAAACCAGGGCGGCAGGGCCTCGTGCCAGACCAGGGCATGGCCATGCGCCGCCATGCCGGCCTCCTTGGCGCGGGCCAGCAGGGCCTCGGCATCGGTGAAGTCGAAGCGGCCGGGGTCGGGCTCGGTGGCGGCCCATTTCAGTTCCAGGCCGGGCACGATGAAGCCGGCTTCCCGCCGCAGCAGGGGCCAGAGCGCCGGGGTTTCCCGCAACTGGTATTCGCAGACCATGCTGCCGAGCGTCACGCCGCGCGCCGCCGCCAGGGCGGCAAGGCCGGATTCCTCCGCCACGGCGCGGCGGGCCAGCACCCCGGCCAGCCCCCCCGCCAGCAGGGCGCGGCGGGGCAGCGGTGGCATCATCGGGTGCCGCGCTCCAGCGTCCACCAGACCAGCTTGCCGGCGACCTCGGCAACCTTCAGCTCCCGCACCCTGGCATCGGGCGCGCGGCGCAGCCGGCTCCAGCCCCAGAGGCCGGTGACGAGCACCAGCTGCACCGCGGCGCGGAAGCCGATCCGCGCCGTTTCCCAGGCCGGGCGGGTGGAGCGGCGGATGGTGATGGTCGCCCATTGCTGGCCGGTGCGGTAGGTGCGCAGGCGCATATAGCCGGTATCGGTGCGGTCGGCGGGCACCAGCTCGTGCACCACCGCCTCGCCGCACCAGTGGAAGGCGCGGCCGGCCTCATAGAGTCGGACGAACAGGTCGTAATCCTCGCCGCCGCAGGCGCCCAGCTCGGGGTCGAAGGGCGCGCCGCCGGCCAGGCAGGTGGCGCGGCGCAGCAGCGAATTGCCGGTGCCGATCCAGCGGCCGCTGACCCGCTCGTCATGGTCGATGCCGATGCGGCTGCCACTGGGCAGCGCCATCCTGCGCTCGTAGGAGCGGCCGGAAGGGTCCCAGGGCGGGGTGCCGCCGGGGAATTCCGGCAGCACGGCGCCAAAGACAAGGTCGGCGCCGGTGCTCTCGGCGGTGCCGATCAGCGCATCGAGCCAGCCTGGCTCGCACCATTCGTCATCGTCCAGGAAGACCACGAAATCGCTGTCGCAGGCGGCCACGCCGGCATTGCGGGCGTGCGAGATATTGGGCTTCGGCACCGAAAGGTAGCGCAGCGGCAGGCCGGGGGCCTGGGCCAGTTCGCGCATTGCGTCGCGCGCATTGGCGTCGGGGGAATTGTCGACCACCAGCACCTCGGCCAGGCGCCCGGCGCCCAGCACCTGCTGCCGCGCCGTTTCCACCGCCCGCCGCAAGGGGCCTGGCCGGTTAAAGGTGCAGATCACAACGGTGGTGCTGCTCATCATCCATTCCCGCGCCGGCCGCGCAGTTGCATATGGCGAAATATTCTCTCACGCTGCGCATATTGGCAAGAAGCGCATGAGGCCCTGCCGCGTTGCATGAAAATGGCACCGCCCGCGCCCACCGCTATTCCCCACAGAGGCAGCCCATGACCCCTCCCCAGCCCTTCGGCAGTTCCTATGCCTATGTTCCGGAACTGGATGGGCTGCGCGCCGTCTCCATCGCCATCGTGCTGCTCAGCCACTGGGGGCTGGGCCGCATCGTGCCGGGCGGCTTCGGCGTCACGCTCTTCTTCGGCATCAGCGGCTTCATCATCACGCGGCTGCTGCTGGCGGAATGGCAGGCGCGCGGGCGCATCGACCTCAAGGCCTTCTACCTCCGCCGCGCGGTGCGGCTGCTGCCGGCCATGCTGGGTTTCGTGCTGCTCTCCTGCCTCGCGCTCTGGGCCGCCGGGCTGCGGCCGCCGGGCTGGTCGCTGCTGGGCGGCCTCTTCTACATGACCAATTACGAGCGGATCTGGCTGGAACAGGGCACCGGGCTCGCCACCTTCCCGAACCCCTTCCACATCCTCTGGTCCCTCTCCATCGAGGAGCACTTCTATCTGCTCTTCCCGCTGCTGCTGATGCTGACCTTGCGGCGGGGCGGCTTCCTGCCCTGGGTGGTGGGGCTGATCCTGGCCAGCCAAGCCTGGCGGTTGCTGCTGCGCGCCGCCTGCGGGCCCGGCGGGATGTGGGAGGGGATGACGCCGGTCTGCGGCGTCACGCTGGAATACCGCCTCTATCTCGGCACCGACACGCGGCTGGATGCCATCCTCTTCGGCTGCCTGCTGGCCTGGCTGGCCTCGCGGCCGACGCCCTGGGTGCAGCACCTGCTGCGGCACCCGGCCACGCTGGTGGCGGCGGCGCTGCTGGTGCTGGGCAGCCTGCTCTACCGCGACCCCGCCTTCCGCGACACCTGGCGCTACTCGGTGCAGAGCCTCGCCATCCTGCTGGGCCTCGGCGCGCTGTTGTTCAGCCCGGCGGCGGGCTGGTTGCGGGCGCTGCTGCGGCTGCCTCCGCTGCTGCTGCTGGGGCGGATGAGCTACGTGATCTACCTCACCCACTGGCTGGCCTTCTGCATCGCCTGCCACTGGCAGGGCATCGCCATCACGGATGAATCCCAATCCTTTCCGCTGGAATGGTACCTGGTCAGCCTGCCGCTGACGGCGGTGCTGGCCGCCGCTTTCTACTGGGGCCTGGAAAAGCCGGTGGCGCGGCTGCGGCACCGGATGCGGCCGAGCGGCGTGCCCGGCATCGCCCAGGCCAGCCCGGTGACCTGAGATGGCGCGCGGTTGCTCCGCCTCAGCCGCCGCCGGGCGGCACGCGGGCCATCAGCCGCAACAGGCGCGGCGCTTCCAGCAGGTAGCGGCGCCAGAGCCGGCGCGGCTCGCTGCCCAGGCGGTGCAGCCATTCCAGGCTGGCCCGCTGCACCCATTCGGGCGCGCGCTGCTTCACCCCGGCCACGAATTCCGCCGCGGCGCCAACGCAAAGCCCGATGCCTGTGGCGCCCCCGGCCGCGACGATCGCCGCCGCCAGCTTCTCCTGCTGGGGCGAGCCGACGCAGAGCAGCACGAAGCGCGCCGGATGCGCCCGGACGAAATCCACCGCCGCCGCCACGGCGGCGGGGTCGCGGATGAAGCCCATGGGCGGGTTGTGATGCGCCAGCCGCGCCAGGCCGTAGCGGGCGCGCAGCGCCTCCACCACCGCTTCCGTGCCACCGATGACGGTGACCGGCGTCTCTGGCCGGATGACCTCGTCGAAGAGCCGCTGCGTCAGGTCGGAGCCGGGCGCCAGTTCCAGCGCCACGCCGCGCCGCGCCGCCAGCAGCCGCAGGATGCGGCTGTCGCAGAGCGAGAGCCAGGCGGCCTCGTAGAGCGGGCGCAGCCCCGGCTGGTCCTGCAGCCGGATCCAGTGGTCGGCATTGGGCGTCACGACATAGGCGAAGGGCGCCGCCGGGTCGCGCGCCGCCAGCAGCGCCAGGGCATCCGCGAGGTCCAGCGCATCGAAGCGGACCCCCAGCAGCCGCCGGGAGATGGGCGCAGGGGTCGCGGCGGGTGGGAGGTCCATGGCGTCACCGCTGAAGCTGTTGCCGGATGCCATGATGTGGAAGTGGTTGCATACCGCGCAATCCCTGTGTCGAAAGATACACGGTATGTCGCAATATATGCGCTCGATGCAGCATCATCCGCGACATTGCGGTCGCGGCATGGCATCATCGCACACGGCAAGGTTGTGCTGGCGCGGGTGGCCCGGCCGGGCGGCGGGATAAGTCAGGTCATGGTGTTGCGCGAGCCATTCTGGAGCATGAAAGGTCTGGCACACCAGGCCCCGCCACTGGCGGCCGGCGCATGAATGCCGCCAGCCCCGGCTCCTCGCTGCCCGCGCTGCGGCCGCAGGACCAGTCCTTCATGCCGGATGTGGCGGCGCCGCTGGTGGCCGACCCCTATGGCGCCCGCCCGCCGCTCGGCCTGCGGCTCTCGGACCTGCTGATCACGCTGCGGCTGCGCTGGAAGCCGCTGGTCGCCGCCTTCTGCCTGCCGGTCGCGCTCGGCATCGGCGGCGCCATGCTGCTGAAGCCGCGCTTCACGGCCGACAGCGTGCTGATGGTGCTGCTGAACCGCGAAAGCACCACGGTGCAGGATGTCTCCGGCATCGGCCCTTCCGTGGTCTCGGTGGAACTGCTGCGCGTGGTGCGGGGCGAGGCCGAGATCCTGGGCAGCGACGACGTGCTGCGCCGGGCGCTGCGCCGCATCGGCATCAGCACCCTCTTCCCCGACCTGAAGCCCCCGCCCGCCACCGGCAATAGCACGCCGGAGGAGATGGAGATGGCGGCGGCGGTGGATGCCTTCCGCCGCGTGCTGGCCATCGAGGCCGATACCAATGCCAATATCCTGCGCGCCCGCGTCACGCTGCCGGACCGCGCCCTGGCCATCCAGGCCCTGGCCGCGGTGGTGGACAGCTATGTCGAGCGGCGCGGCGAGATGTATTCGGACGAGAATTCCCGCCTGCTCTCGGCCGAATTGTCGCGCTACGCCGACCGCCTGCGCCAGACCGAGGCCGAGATCGCGGCACTGCGCGACCAGTATGGCGTGCTGGATATCGGCCAGGAGATGAGCCTGACCGCCACCCGGCTGGACAGCATCCGCCAGCGCCAGGACGGGCTGCGGGAACAGCAGGTGACGGCGGAGTCCCAGCTCGCCGCCGCGCGGCAGCGGCTGGCGGCGGAGCCCGAGCGTGTCTTCGCCTCGCAGGAAGCCACCAACCTCGCCCCCAATGACGACAGCCGCAACCAGCTCTCCCGCCTGCTGCTGGAGCGGGAGCGGATGGCGCGGCAATACAACCCCGACTACCCGCCGCTGCGGGAGATGGAAGGCCGCATCGCCGCTGCCCGTGCCGCCATCCGGGAAAGCGCCCGCGCCACCTATTCCACCACCCGCCAGGTGCGGAACCCGAACCTGGAACTGCTGAACCAGCGCGTGGTGACGCTGGAGGTGGAGGCCGATGCCCTGAAGCGGCAGGGCGAGGAACTGGCCCGCCAGCGCACCGAGCTGGAAGCCCGCCGCACCGAGCTGGTGCAGGCCGATACCCGCATGCGCGCATTGCAGCGCGCGCGCGAGGGCATGGAAGCCGTGACGCGCCAGCTGACGACGCGGGAGGCCGCGACGCGGATGGAGGAGGATGCCCGCCGCCAGCGCGGCAACACCATCACGGTGGTGCAGCCGGCCACGGCGCCGCTGGAAGGCCGCGGCATCCGCCGGCTGGTGGCGCTGGGCGGCATCGCCGGCGGCATCGCGCTGTCCGCCGGGCTGGCGCTGCTGCTGACCCTGACCCGCC
>NZ_JACTUZ010000074.1 GCF_014490445.1 Pseudoroseomonas ludipueritiae
CCAGCCTGCACGCGCTGCGCCGCCCCCGGCCCGCCGGCCCCTGACCGCCATGGCGCAGCCCCCGGATTCCTGGCCGGTCCCGGAGCTGCCAGTGGCCGTGGCCGCGCTGGCCGCGGCGCCCATCAGCGTCATTGTCTTCGATGCCGAGGACCGGCTGCGCTTCGCCAATGCGGAGATGCTGCGCCAGCTCGACATGCCGGCCGATACCGTGCTGGCCGGCCGCACGCAGCGGGAACTCGCGCGGCTGATCGCCTTCCGCGGGCTGCTGGGCCCCGGAGACCCGGAGCTGCTGGCCGAGCAGCTCCTGGCGGTGGACCGTAGCCGCCCCCACCGCCGCACCGGCCGCCGCACCGATGGCCGCTGGTTCGACTTCATCTCGGAGCCGCTGCCGGGCGGCGGCTTCGTCTCCTATGCCATCGACGTCACCCAGCACCGCCGGGCGGAGGAGGAGGCGCTGGAGCGCAACCGGCAGCTGGAGATGGCGCTGCGCCACCAGCATGCCGGCATCGGCCTCTACGATGCCGGGCAGCGGCTGGTGCGCCACAACGATGCCTATGAGCAGGTGCTGGGGCTGGTGCCCGGCACGCTGCGGCCGGGCCTGACCCTGGAGGACGTGCACCGGCACATGCTGGCCCGGCATGGCCCGGACCCGCTGATCCTGGCTTCCATCGAAGAGCGGGCGCGGATCGACCGCACCCGGCCGCATGAGGAAATCCGCCCGCTGCCGGATGGCCGCGCCGTGCGCAACATCAGCCGCCCCATGCCCGATGGCGGCTTCCTGGTGACGGTGGAGGATGTGACGCCGCTGCGCCGGGCGGAGGACGAGGCCCGCCACCGCGCCGCCACCCTGCGCGGCGTGCTGGCGGCGCTGCCCTATGGCGTCTGCGTCTATGACGCCGGCCACCACCTGACCATGGTGAACGACGCCTACCAGCGGATCCTGAAGGGCGCGGAGCTGAAGGTGGGCGACCACCTGCTGGACATATGCCGCGCGCGCGAGGCCGCCGGCGAATACGGCCCCGGCGTCACTGCCGAGGAGGTCTACCGCCGCCAGTTCGTCTATGCCGAGACCCCCCGCCAGCGCATCCGCCCCGATGGCACCGTACTCTCGGTGCTCACCGCGCCCTTGCCCGATGGCGGGCATATCAACGTGGTGGCGGATGTGACCGCGCTGCACCAGGCGGAGGCCCATGCGCAGCACCGCGCCGACCTGCTGCGCGCCATGCTGGACAACATGCGCTACGGCGCCTGCCTCTTCGACAGTGACCTGCGCGTGGTGGCGCGCAACGACCTGGCCCTGACCCTCAGCGGGCTGCGGGCGGATGAGATGGTGCCCGGCGCGCATATCGACACGCTGCGCGAATTGCAGTTCCAGCGTGGCGAGTTCGGCACCGGCGCGGCCGCCGCGGCGGCCTATGAGGCGCGCACCCGGATGATCGATCCGCGGGCGCGGGAGCGCTATACCCGCACCCGCGCCGACGGCACCGTGATCGAGATCAGTTCCGATCCCACGCCGGATGGCGGCTTTGTCCGCACCTATACCGACATCACCGAGGAGCGGCGCATCCGCGCCGAGATGGAGCAGGCCCGGCGGGTGGCGGAGGACGCCAATTCCGCCAAGACGCGCTTCCTGGCCACCATGAGCCATGAACTGCGCACGCCGCTGAATGCCGTGATCGGCTTTTCCGAGGCGCTGCTGACCGATGATCGCCTGCCGGAGGAGGCGCTGGAATTCTCCAGCGCCATCCTGGAGGCCGGGCGGCACCTGCTCTCGCTGATCGACGATATCCTGCAGGTGGCGCAGATCGGCAGCGGCGAGCTGCCGGTGCAGACCCGCCCCCTGTTCCTGCCCAGCGTGCTGGAAAGCGCCGTGCGGCTGGTGCGCGGCGTCGCCGAGGTGGCGCAGGTTTCCCTGACGCTGGAATGCGGCCCCGATCTGCCGCGCTGCATGGGTGAGGAGCGGCGGCTGCGGCAAGTGCTGCTCAACCTCCTCTCCAATGCCGTGAAGTTCACCCCGGTGGGCGGCGAGGTGCATGTCAGCGCCGCCCCTCTGGCCGATGGCAGCCTGGAGGTGACGGTGCGCGACACCGGCATCGGCATCGACCCCGAGCAGTTGCCCCGCGCCTTCGAGCCCTTCGTGCAGTTGGAAACCACGCATGACCGGCGCTACGGTGGCTCCGGCCTCGGCCTTTACCTGGCGCGCGCCTTTGCCCGCGCCATGGGAGGCGAGCTGACGCTGGACAGCGCGCGAGACCAGGGCACCACCGCCCGGCTGCGCCTGTTGCGCGCCCCCGCCTCCATCTCGCAGGAGCAGACCGCATGAGCGCGCTCGACACCACCGACCGGCTGTTCTTCCGCGAGCTGGAGCCCGCCGCCGCCACCCGCATCCTGGGCGAGGCCCTGCGCGGCGCCGATGACGGCGAGCTGTTCCTGGAATACCGCGAAAGCGAGGCCATCAGCCTCGACGACGGCCGCATCCGCAGCGCCAGCTTCGACACCACACGCGGCTTCGGCCTGCGCGCCGTGGCGGGAGAGGCCGCCGGCTATGCCCATGGCGGCGAGATCTCGGAAGCCGCGCTGAAGCGGGCGGCGGAGACGGTGCGCGCCATTTCCTCCGGTGCCTCCGGCGCGCTGGCCGTGGCGCCGCGCACCACCAATGCGCGCCTTTATGTGCCGGACAACCCCCTGCCGGTGATGGACTTCGCCGCCAAGACGGCGCTGCTGGCCGCCATCGATGCCCATGCCCGCGCCCGCGACCCGCGCGTGACGCAGGTGATGGCCAGCCTGACCGGCGAATGGCAGGCGGTGCAGATCCTGCGCGCCGATGGCACCCGCGTGGCCGACCTGCGTCCGCTGGTGCGGCTGAATGTCGCCGTGGTGGTGGAAAGCGATGGCCGGCGCGAGACCGGCAGCCATGGCCTGGGCGGCCGCTTCGCCTATGACCAGATCACGGCCGAGGCGCAGTGGAAGGATGCGGTGGAAAAGGCGCTGCGCCAGGCGCTGATCAACCTCGATGCCGTGCCCGCGCCCGCCGGCGAGATGGAAGTGGTGCTCGGCCCCGGCTGGCCCGGCATCCTGCTGCATGAGGCGATCGGCCACGGGCTGGAAGGCGACTTCAACCGCAAGAAGACTTCTGCTTTTGCCGGCCTGCTGGGCCAGCGCATCGCGGCGCCGGGCGTGACGGTGGTGGATGACGGCACCCTGCCCGACCGCCGCGGCAGCCTGACCGTGGATGACGAGGGCACGCCCAGCGGCCGCACCGTCATGATCGAGGACGGCATCCTCAAGGGCTTTATCCAGGACCGGCAGAATGCGCGGCTGATGGGCGTGGCCCCCACCGGCAACGGCCGCCGCCAGAGCCACGCCTACGCCCCCATGCCGCGCATGACCAATACGGTGATGATGGCGGGCCAGCATTCGCCGGAGGAGATCCTCTCCACCGTCAAGCGCGGCATCTACGCGGTGAATTTCGGCGGCGGGCAGGTGGATATCACCTCCGGCAAGTTCGTCTTCTCGGCCTCCGAGGCCTATCTCGTCGAGAACGGCAAGGTCGGCGCGCCGGTGAAGGGCGCGACGCTGATCGGCTCCGGCGCCGATGCGCTGACCAAGGTTTCCATGATCGGCAATGACGTGGAACTGGACCCGGGCATCGGCACCTGCGGCAAGCAGGGCCAGGGCGTGCCGGTGGGCGTGGGCCAGCCGACGCTGAAGCTGAACGGCCTGACGGTCGGCGGCACCGCCGTCTGATGCGCCTGGCGCGGCCGGAGGAAGCCGCCGCCCTGGCCGCGCTGGTGGAGCGCGCCTATGCGCCCTACGTGCCCGTCATCGGCATCCGCCCTTTGCCGATGGAGGATGACTACCCCGCCCGCATCGCCGCCGGGCAGGCCTGGGTGCTGGAGGAGGATGGCGGCATCCTCGGCCTGCTGGTGCTGGAAGACGCAGCGGATCATCTCTGGCTGGACAACATCGCCGTGGAACCCGCCCGGCATGGCGCCGGCATCGGCCGCCGGCTGATGGACTTCGTCTTCGCCGAGGCCATCCGGCGCAACAAGCCCGAGGTGCGGCTGCTGACGAATGAGAAGATGGCCCGCAACATCGGCATCTACCGGCGCCTCGGCTTCACCGAATACGGGCGGCGGGAAAAGCTGGGGCGCCGCGCCGTGCTGATGCGCCGGCCGGTCGCGTAAGCGCGGCCCGCCTCGCCGCGCGGTGATTTGTGCCCCCCTGAATTGCCGATAGCCTGGGCTGGCTGAGCCATAACAGCCAATCCGGAGGAAACGACCGGCATGACAATGCTGTCGCGAAGAACAGGCGCGTGCCTTCTCCCCAGCCTGCTGCTGTGCTCGCTGACGCAGCCGGCACGGGCCGAGGTGACCGGCTTCGAGATCACCGCCCGGCAGGAGGCGGCGCTGGAAGGGCGCGGCTTCGGCGCGCGTGGCACGGCGGAAAAGATCACCGCCCGCGCCACCATCGCGCTCGACCCCGCCAACCCCGCCAATGCGGTGATCGTCGATCTCGGCCGCGCGCCGCGCAACGCGGAGGGCAAGGTGGAGGCCACCACCGATGTGGTGATCCTGCGCCCGCAGCGCCCCAACGGCACCCTGCTCTTCGAGGTGGTGAACCGTGGCCGCAAGCTGCTGAACAGCTGGGCGCAGGATGGCGACAGCGCCGCCGGCAGCCGGCTGGAACAGGCCGGCGACATGGGCAACGGCTTCCTGCTGGAACAGGGCTATACGCTGGTCTGGGCCGGCTGGCAGGCCGATGCGCCGGATGGCGCCAACCTGATGCGTATCGCGGTGCCGGCCGTGCCCGGCGTCACCGGCCCCTCGCGCGAGGAATGGAGTTTTGACGACAAGCCCGGCCCCCATCGCGCCACGCTGAGCTACCCGGTGGCGGACCGCGCCTCGGCGCGGCTCACCATGCGCGCCCGCACCGACGACCCGCGCCGCACGGGGGATGGCCTGGCGCTGCGCTTCATCGACGACAGCACGGTGGAGATCACGGCCCCCGCCGATGCGCGATCCGACACGATCTTCGAGCTGACCTATACCGCCCGCGATCCGCGCGTGATGGGCATGGGGCTGGCGGCCATCCGCGATGTCTCCGCCTTTCTCCGCCGCGACACCAGCGCGCGGAACCCGCTGGCGGCCGATGGGCGCAGCACGGTGGACCGCGCCATCGGCCTCGGCATTTCCCAATCCGGCCGCGCGCTGCGGGACTTCCTGTATTTCGGCCTCAACCGCGATGAAGCGGGCCGCGTGGTCTTCGAAGGGCTGATGCCGATCATCCCTGGCGCGCGCGGCTCCTTCACCAATGCCCGCTTCGCGCAGCCGGGCCGCAATCCCGGGCCGGAATTCGACCGCCTCTACCCCGTGGGCCAGTTCCCCTTCACCTATGACGTGACGGAAGATGCGCTGAGCGGGCGGCGCGACGGGCTGCTGCTGCGCTGCCGCACCACCAATAGCTGCCCGCGCATCATGCAGATGGATTCGGAGTTCGAGTTCTGGGGCTCGCTCGGCAGCCTCAATGTCACCGACACGCGCGGCCAGCATATCGACCTGCCGCCGGAAGTGCGCCTCTACCTTCTCTCCGGCGCGCCGCATGGCAACCCGGCCAATGCGGTGGCCCGCCCCAGCCCGGCCTGCACCATGCCGCTGAATCCGATCAATGGCGGCCCGGCGCTGCGCGCCCTGCTGGTGGCCATGGAACGCTGGGTGCGAGAGGAGGTGGAGCCGCCCGCCAGCCGCTACCCCAGCCTGGCGCAGGGCACGCTGGTGCCGGCCAGGATGGTCTACCCGCCCATCCCCGGCCTTCCCTACAACCAGCAGCATGTCCGCGCCTATTGGGTGCACCAGCCGGCGGAGGATGGCGAGCCGCTGCCGCAGATCCGTGGCGAATACCCGCTGCTGCTGCCGCGCGCGGGGCTGGATGGCAATGCCATCGCCGGCATCCGCCTGCCGATCATCGACGCGCCGCGCGCCACCTATGTCGGCTGGAACGCGCAGAAGAATGCCAGCGGGCCGCAGGAGATCTGCACCCAGTCCGGCGGCGTGGTGCCCTTCGCCGCCACCAGGGCGGAGCGGCAGGAGAAGAACGACCCGCGTCCCTCGCTGGAAGAACTCTACCCCACGCCGGCGGATTACGAGGCCGCGGTGCGCGCTTCCGCCGAGCGGCTGGTGGCGGAGCGGCTGCTGCTGCCCGCCGATGCGGAAGCGGCCGTGCAGGCGGCGCGCGGCGGCACGCTCGCCCGCCTCGGCCAGTAAGGCATGACAGGCCGGAGGGGAGATGCCCTCCGGCCCCCAGGGTTACTGCGGGCCGAGCGCCTCGACCAGCGGGCGGAGCTGCTCCATCTCCGCATCCGTCAGGTTGGAAAGCGGCGAGCGCACCGGCCCCGCCCCGTGCCCGGTGATGCTGGCGCCGGCCTTGACGATGGAGACCGCATAGCCCGGCTGGCGGTTGCGGATCTTGAGATAGGGAAAGAAGAAGTCGCGCAGCAGGCGGTCCACCGTGGCGGTGTCGCCGGACGTGACGGCCTTGTAGAATTCCATGGCCGTGCGCGGGATGAAGTTGAACACCGCCGAGGAATAGGTCGGCACGCCCATGGCCAGATAGGCGGCGGCATAGACCTCCGCCGTCGGCAGCCCGCCGAGATAGGTCAGGCGGTCGCCAAGGCCGTTATAGACCGAGACCATCGCCTCGATATCGCCCACGCCATCCTTGAAGCCGATCAGGTTGGGGCATTCATCGGCCACGGCCTGCAGCGTCTCGGCCGAAACCTTGCAGTTGGCGCGGTTGTAGACGATCACGCCCAGCTTCGTCGCCTTGCAGACGGCGGCGATATGCGCGCGCAGCCCGGCCTGGGATGTTTCGGTCAGATAAGGCGGCATCAGCAGGATGCCGGCGGCACCCAGCCGCTCGGCTTCCTGGGCATATTCGATGGCGGTGCGGGTGCCATAGCCGGCGCCGGCCACGATCGGCACCTGCCCGCCGGAGCCGGCGATGGCGGTGCGCACCACATCCGAATATTCCCGCGGCGTCAGCGAGAAGAACTCGCCCGTGCCGCCGGCCGCGAAAAGCGTGGCGGTGCCATAGGGCGCCAGCCATTCCAGCCGGGCGTGGTAGCCCTTCTCGTCGAAATCGCCTTCGGCGGTGAAATCCGTGACGGGAAAGGACAGCAGGCCCGTCGGCAGGGCGGCTTTCAGGTCTTCGGGGCTGAACTGCTGGGCGGGCATGCGCATGCTTTCCTGACTGAGGCTGATTTGTCAGTTGTCATACAAGTCAGCCTTCGGGGCCGCAAGCCCCGCCCAGCCCCTCCAGCGCCGCCCGCAGCCGCTCCCGGCTATGGGTCAGGTGCAGCCGCATCGCCGCCCGCGCGCCCTCGGCATCGGCGCGGCGGATGGCATCGAGGATATTGCCATGCTCCACCTGCAGGAGCCGCAGATAGGCCAGCCGGGCGGCGGCATCCTCCTTGAACAGGTCGATCCGGGCGCGTGGCGGCAGGCCCGAACCCAGGCCGCCGAGCAGCGAGCCAAAATAGGCATTGCCGGACAGCCTGGCGACGCAGAGGTGGAAGTCCCGGTCATGCAGGGCTGACTGCGCCGGGTCCTCGATGCTGGCCTCGAAATCCTCGGCGATGCGCGTCAGCGCCGCCAGCCCCGCCTCGTCCCGCCGCTGCGCTGCCAGGGAAGCCGCCTCGGCCTCCAGCGCGATGCGGATCTCCATCAGCGCCAGCATATCCCCGGCGGCATCGGCTTCCGAAGGATGCAGGCGGTAGGCCAGGGCCTGTGGCGCCGGCGCCAGCACGAAGGCGCCACGCCCCTGCTGCGTTGCCAGCCGCCCGGCGGCGCGCAGGCTGGACATGGCCTCTCGCACCACGGTGCGGCTGACGCCATAGCGCGCCATCAGCTCCCGCTCCGTCGGCAGCCGGTCGCCGGGGCGCAACTCGCCTCCGGTGATGCGGGCATCGAGGTCCCGCGTCACCTGCTCGGACAGGCTCAGGCGGCGCGGGTCGCGCAGGAGTTGCAGGGCAAGGGCAGCGGGCTCGGCGGTCGGTGGCATGCAGCGGAGACTTGCACAACCGGCGGCACAGGACTATCACCAACAACAAAATTGGTCTGACAACAGACCACATGACCGGCAGGTGAACAGCCGGTGAGGAACGGAAGCAGGAGAGAGCCCGGCATGGACATCCCGCGTGCCGCCATCGCGCCCATGGGCGCCGCCCCGTGAGATACGAACTCGATTTCAGCGCCCTCATCGACTACTGGCCGGACTTCCTGCACGGCGCCATTGTCACGCTGCAACTCACGGCCATCGCCACGGTGCTGGGCATGGCTATCGGCACGCTCTGCGCCATCGGCAGCCGCTCCAGGCGGCGCTGGCTCTCCCGCGCGGTCGGCATCTATGTCGAGATCGTCCGCAACACGCCTTTCCTGATCCAGATCTTCTTTCTGTACTTCGGCCTCGCCAGCGCGGGCATCCGGCTACCGGTCTTCACCGCCGCCGTCATCGCCATGGTCTTCAATGTCGCCGCCTATTGCTCGGAAATCATCCGCGCCGGCATGGAGACGGTGCATCCCGGCCAGATCGAGGCGGCGCAGTCCCTCGGCATGTCCACGCCCACTATCTACTGGGATGTCATCCTTCGCCCGGCCATCGAGCGTGTCTACCCGGCGCTGACCGGGCAATTCGTGCTGATGATGCTCTCCTCCTCCGTCGCCTCGCAGATTTCAACGGAGGAGCTGACGGCGGTGGCCAACAACGTCCAGTCCTTCACCTTCCGCTCCTTCGAGACCTTCGTGGCCATCGCGCCGATGTACCTGGCGCTGGCTGCGCTGCTGAAGCTGGGCTTCTGGCTCTTCGGCCTCGTCGCCTTCCCGCGCCGCCGCCGCCTCGGCACCGCGCTCTAGGGGTCCGGGCCGATGGATATCGTCTTCAACTGGAACTACTTCGGCTACCTGCTCTACGGCGCGATGTGGACCATCGTCCTCTCCGCCCTGGCCTTCATCCTGGGCGGCGCCGCGGGCTTCCTGGTGATGCTGGCGCGCACCGCGCGCTCCCGCCTCATCCGCCAGATCTCGCTGGTCTATGTGGAGGTGATCCAGGGCACGCCGCTGCTGGTGCTGCTCTTCATCGCCTATTTCGGCCTGGGCATCTTCGGCATCGAGGTGCCGCCGCTGGTGGCCGCCGCGCTCTCGCTGATGATCAATGCCAGCGCCTTCCTGGGCGAGATCTGGAAGGGCTGCGTCGATGCCGTGCCGCGCACGCAGCGCGAGGCCGCCGAATGCCTGGCCCTGACCCGCTGGCAGACCTTCTTCGATGTCATCCTGCCGCAGGCGGCGCGCATCGCGACGCCCCCCACCGTGGGCTTCATGGTGCAGATGCTGAAGAACACCTCGCTCGCCTCCGTGGTCGGCTTCGTGGAACTGACGCGGGCGGCGCAGGTGATCAACAATTCCACCATCCAGCCCTTCCTGGTCTTCGGCATCGCCGGCGCCATGTATTTCATCCTCTGCTACCCGCTGACGGCGTGGAGCCGCTCGTTGGAAAGGACGCTCAATGTCGGCCGCCGCTAACGACTCCCTCCCCGGCCCCGCCTCTACCGCGCCCGCCGTCAGCCTGCGCGAGGTGCGCAAGAGCTATGGCCCGCTGGAAGTGCTGAAAGGCGTTTCCTTCGATGTCGCGCCGGGCGAGGTGGTGGCGGTGATCGGCGCCAGCGGCTCCGGCAAATCCACGGCATTGCGCTGCATCAACGGGCTGGAAAGCATCCAGGGCGGCAGCATCGAGGTCTGCGGCCACCATGTCGGCACGCATCTCACGGAAGCCGGGCTGCGCGCGCTGCGCCAGGATGTCGGCATCGTCTTCCAGAGCTACAATCTCTTTCCGCACCTCACCGTCGAGCAGAATATCACCCTGGCCCCGCGCCGCGTGAAGCGCATGGGCCACAGCGCGGCGCGGGACCTGGCGCGGGACTGCCTTGCCCAGGTCGGGCTGGCCGAGAAGGCCGATGCCTATCCCGAGCAGCTTTCCGGCGGGCAGCAGCAGCGCGTCGCCATCGCGCGGTCGCTCGCCATGCAGCCCAAGGTGATGCTCTTCGACGAGGTGACCTCCGCGCTCGACCCGCACCTGACCGGCGAGGTGCTGCGCGTGATGGAGAAGCTGGCGCGCGACGGCATGACCATGATCACCGTGACGCATGAGATGGGCTTCGCGCGGCGCGTGGCGAACCGCACCATCTTCATGCGCAACGGACTGGTCTGGGAGACCGGCGGCGCCGGCATGTTCGCGGCGCCCCGCACGCCCGAGCTGCAGGCCTTCCTGGGCAACGAGCTTTAGCGTCCCTCAAGAAAACAACACAGGAGGACAACAAGAATGACCATCACGCTCAACCGCCGCCGGCTGCTCGCCGGTGCCGCCGGGCTTGGCGCCGCCGGTCTCGTCGCGCTGCCGGCGCGGGCCGACAGCCTGGACGACATCAAGAAGAACAAGAAAGTCCGCATCGCCGTCGCGATGGGCATCCCGCTCTTCGCCTATATGGATGCCGGCCTCAACCCGACCGGCTCGGATGTCGAGACGGCGCGGCTGATCGCCAAGGCGCTCGGCGCCGAGCTGGAACTGGTGCAGATCACCAATGCCGCCCGCGTGCCCACGGTGCAGACGCGCAAGGCGGATATCCTGATCGGCAGCCTCGCCATCACGCCGGAGCGCAAGCGCGCCATCGACTTCACCATTCCCTATGCCACGCTCGACATCATCGTCGCCGGCGTGCCCAGCCTGGCGGTGAAGGAATACAAGGACCTCGTCGGCAAGCGCATCGGCGTGACGCGCGCGACCGTCAACGACGTGATGGTGACGCAGAACGCGCGCGGCGCCGAGATCGTCCGCTTCGAGGATGACGCGACGCTGATCACCGCCGTGGTCTCCGGCCAGCTCGACCTCGTCTCCACCCAGACCGCCGTGCTGGCCAGCATGAACGAGAAGCGGCCGAACAACCGGCTGGACGTGAAGTTCGTGCAGCAGGAGCTGAACCTCGGCATGGCCCTGCCGAAGGGCGAGGAGCCGCTGAAGGCCTGGCTGAACGACTGGATCCGCACCGCCTTCAACAACGGCGAGCTGAACACGCTGTTCAAGAAGTTCCACGACCGCGACCTGCCCAAGGACCTCATCACCCGCGAAACCTGAGCGGCGCCGGCCGGGCAAAAGAAAAGGGCGGGCTCCCATGCGGGGGCCCGCCCTTTGTCATGGCCGGCGGCCGGGCTCAGCCAAAGGCCCAGCTGCGCCCGAAGATCAGCGAGACGATGAAGAGCACCAGGAAGATCACGAAGAGGATCTTGGCGATGCCGCTGGCGGCGGAGGCGATGCCGGTGAAGCCGAGCACGCCGGCAACCAAGGCGATGACCAGGAAGATCAGGGTCCAGTAGAGCATGGCTGGAAGTCCTTGATAGGCTGGGTTGTGTGGGGTCGTCTTCTCAGGCGCGGCCGCCGTGGTGGATGGACGGACGCAACGCATTCAGCGCCATTCCATGACGTTGCAGGATTCGCCCGAGGAGGCGGTCGCGCCGCCCCCTGCGGATGATGGCCTCATCGGCCAGAAGACGGCCCCAGCCTTCCCTCGCCATGCCGGTCAACTGTTTCCAGCATCCGGCCATGTGGTCCCGGGTCATCCGTCTTCTCCTCCCGCTCATCCATCCGGCGGTGCCGGCGGCTGCGTTGGTGGAGGAACGTGACGGATGACGCCCTGGTTTCAGCTTGTCGTGCTCACTCGATGGGAACGGTGGAAGACACGGCCTGATAGGTCGCGATCGCCAGCGCCAGCGGCTCGAAAGGCTTCGAGATCACGAAGGCGGGCTCCACCTGCTCCGCCGTCAGCAACCGCTCCGGATAGGCGGTGACAAAGATCACCGGCACCTTCAGCTGCTCCTGGATGCGGCCCACGGCGGTGATGCCATCGCCACCCGCGCCCAGGTTCACGTCGGCCAGGATCAGCCCCGGCTTCTTGCTGGCCGCCAGGCGCACCGCCTGCGCCTCGGTGGCGGCGACGCCCACCACGCGGTGGCCGCAGGATTCCACAAGCTGCCGCACGTCCATGGCGATGATCGGCTCATCCTCGATCACCAGCACATCGGTGGCGGCGGCGGAACGCAGCGCGGCGCGGGCTTCCTCCAGCTCGGTCTCGGCGACATCGGTGGGAATGCCGATGACCTGCCCGGCCTCGCTGACGGAAAGCTCCTCCAGCGCCGTCAGCAGCAGCAGCTGCCGGTGACGCGCGCCCAGCACGGCGCCGGCCGACGGCGCCGCCGGCGGCGGGGCGATGCGCGTGACGCCCGCATAGAGCGCGAGCCGCGCCGAAAGCCCTTCGGGCAGGCCATTGCGCAGCGCCTGCCCCACCAGCGCATCGCCGGCGGCCTGGCTGCCGGTCAGCGCGCGGGCATAGCGGCGGGCGGGTGGCAGGCTACGCAACAGCTCGGCCTGGGTGACGGCATTCATATCTTGGCCCTCGTATCGGTGCTGTGTTTCGGCATGCTCTTGGGTCGCGGGGCGGTGGTCGCTAAGAGAGTGCGCGCATCATGACCCATCCGCCAGAGTCTGTCCGTGCTTCCCTGCCCGCCCTCCTGCCGGACCTGCGGGCCTTCGCCCGCTTCCTGGCGCGCGACGCCGCCCTGGCCGACGACCTGGTGCAGGAAGCGGTGCTGCGCGCCCTTCGCGCAGAAACGCAATGGGTTCCGGGAACCAGTCTGCGGGCCTGGGTGTTTCATATCCTGCGTAACGTCTTCCTGGAGCAGATGCGCCGCCGCGGCACCGAGCGCCGCGCGCTGGAGCGGCTGCCCGACCCGGGAGAGAGCGGCGTGCCGCAGGAGGACCACGGGGAGCTGGAGGATCTCGGCCGTGCCTTGCAGACGCTGCCCCTGCCGCAGCGGGAGGCCCTGATCCTGGTGGGCGCTCATGGCCTGTCCCACGAGGAAGCGGCCATCATCTGCGCCGTGCCGGTGGGCACGGTGAAGGCCAGGGTGTCGAGGGCCCGTGCCGCGCTGGCACGCAGCTTTCCGCATCGCGCCATATAGGCGCGGCGCGTTGCCGGAGCTTGGCCGGGTGGGGAGGTCTGGTGGAGAAAGCACATGGATCCACATCGCCAATGGCTGGGTCCAGGCCTGGGTTACATGCGTTCTACGCATATCTGGTATGCGTCATTCTGATGGAGCGAACGCAACCGTCTTAACCGCTGTGTCATTGGTCGAGCATGCAAGGCCATGACAAGGACATCCATTCCGTGAGCAAGTCCGAGACCGCAGAAGCCGTCCTGAACGTGGCGGAAGGCCCCAGCTTCCACGAGCAGCTTGTTGCCCTGCTGCCGCGCCTGCGGGTGCAGGCGGTGTCGATGACCCGCAACCGCGCCGACGCCGATGACCTCGTGCAGGCGGCCGTCAGCAACGCCCTGGCCGCCCAGGCCAGCTTCACCCCCGGCACCAATTTCGGCGCCTGGATGTTCCGCATCCTGCGCAACCGCTTCCTGTCCGACATCCGCCGCAAGCGCGACACCTGCGACATGGACAATGCGCCGGCCGAGGCCCTGGCGCGCCCCGCCGCGCAGGAAGACAGCCTGGCGCTGCGTGAGCTGCGCATGCGCCTGGCCGACCTGCCGGAAGACCACCGCACCGCCCTGATGCTCGTGACCGTGCAGGGCATGTCCTACGAGGAAGCCGCGGAGGTCATGGGCTGCGCCGTCGGCACGGCCAAGTGCCGCGTCTTCCGCGCCCGCCGGCAGCTGGAGGCCTGGTTGGTGGGCGATGAGCCCAAGGCGAAGCGCGGCACGGCCCAGCCTCAGGCTGGCGAGACCGCCCGTCGTGGTGCTACAAGCCGCAAAACGGTCTCAAAGGCCAGCGGGCAGGCACTGCACCTGGGAAGCTGATGGACGAACAGGCGGACAAGCGCGTGTTGGCGGAGGAGGGCGAAGAGCCCTCCGACCGTCCGAAGGAAGGGCGTGCCCGAAAGGGCACCCCGGATGCCGCCTTCGATCTGTGGCTGCAACGCGGCCTGCATGCCATGTATGATGACATCGCCCGTGAACCCATTCCTGAAGAGCTGCTCCGCCTGATCGAGCAGGATCGGACGAAGTGAACCCACCGGCGGCGCCACCGTCCCGGTGGGCGCCGTGGCGGTTACTCCGAAGCGTCCGTGGCCGCATGCTGCTGCTGCTGATGGTGGCAAGCGTCCCCGTCATCGGCATCGCTGGCGCCAATGCCATTCTGGGCTACGAGGCGGAACTCGCCGTTGGCCGGCGCAACGCGGCCATGCTGCGGGAGATCGCGGCCGAGCGCCATGGCGCCACCCTCGCCGCCATGCGGGAGATGCTGCAGGGCATCGCCAGCACCCCCACCCTTGCCATCGAGCCGGACGAGAATTGCAGCCTCCGCCTCGGTGACCTGCTGGACATCCAGCGGGACCGTTATTCCAGCATCTGGATCATGGACGGCGAGGGCCGCATCCTGTGCAGCGCCTTGCCGCATGTGCAGGCCGGGGCCGATTATTCCACCTCCACCATCTTTTCCCTGGCCCAGTCCGAGGCCGCGCGCCTGATCGCCGGGGAGGCCGGGGCCGGCTTCACGCTGGACCGCTTCACCACCGGGCGCGTCACCAACCAGCCCCTGCTGGTCGGGCTGGTGCCGGTGGTGCAGGCGGGCAAGCTGGTGCGCATCGTCGCCGCCGGGCTGCTGATGGATGTCTTTATCCGCAGCGAGAGCCGCAGCCGCCTGAACGCCACCCAGCGCGTCTGGCTGGTGGACCGCGAGAATACCCCCCTGCCCCTGACCTCCGCTCATGCCGACGAGTTGCCCAGGGAAGCGACGCTGGAGGCATTGGCGGCCAAGCCGGACGGTGCCGCCATCGAGGCCCATGCCCGCAACGGGCAGGATTTCGCCTATGCCGTCTCGGCGCTGGACGCCAATGTGCGGCTGGTGGTGGGCCTGCCCACCGGCGGGCTGCGCCGCACCGCCAATGAACTGCTGCTGCGCCGGGTGGTCGAATTGGCGGCCTTCCTGCTGGCCTGCCTGGTCGTCATCGTGGTGGGGGCCGATATCGCCATTGCCCGGCCGCTGCGCCAACTGGCCGGGCGGGTGCGTGAATGGCGCCCCGGCGCCCCCTTCGGCGGCAAGCTCCGGCGCGGGGAGCCCGAGGAAGTCAGCCGGCTGGAACAGGCCTTCACCGATGCCGCCGTCGCCATCTCGGCGCGGGAGGAGGAACTGCGCGCGGCGTTGCGCCAGCGCGACCTGCTGATGGCCGAGATCCACCACCGGGTGAAGAACAACCTGCAGATCGTGGCCTCGCTGCTGAACCTGCAGGCCAACCGGCTGCGCGACCCGGCGGCCAAGGCCGAATTCGGCACGGCGCGGGACCGCGTGCAGGCTTTGGCCACGCTGCACCGCCACCTCTACACCAACCGCACCTTCGAGGCGATCGAGCTGCGCCCCTTCCTCCAGGAGCTGTGCCAGCAGCTCTTCTCCGCGCTGGGGGAGAAGCCGGGCCGGCGCATCAACCTGGTGGTGGAGGCCGGGCAGCTTGAGATCGTGACCGACCAGGCCGTCTCCCTGGCGCTGCTGGTGACGGAGGCGGTGACCAACAGCATCAAGCACGCCTTTCCGCAGGGCAGCACCGGCACCATCACCATTTCCGTGCATACCGAGCCGGCGGAAGCCAGCGAGGAAGGCGAGGACGGGGAAGAGGTTTTCCTGTCCATCCGCGACGACGGCCAGGGCATGGATGAGGAAGGCGAGGGCGGCGGTGGCATCGGCATGACGCTGATCCAGGGCTTCGCCCAGCACCTCGGCGGCGAGATCGAGCGCCACCACGGCCCCGGCGCCGGCACCGAGCTGAACCTGCGCTTCCCCCTGCGGCGGCGGGAAGGCGAGATCACCGGCCGCGCCATGAAGGTGGATGGCCACGACTGAGGCAAAGGGCTTAAGGTGCCGCTCACGCTTGCCGCAACCCTGAACTCCAGCGCAGCGTTAAGGCGCCGTACGGGATAAGGAATTCCGCCATGCGCAAGCTGTCCTTGCAGGTGCTGTCCGCCCTGGTGCTGCTGGTGCCCCTCGCCGCCTGCAACGAAGGCCCGGCGGAGCGTGCCGGCCGCAGCATCGACAATGCCGGCAGCGCCATCCGCGACGCGGTGGATCCCCCGCGCGGGCCGGCCGAGCGCCTGGGCCGCGACATCGACCGCGCCACCCGCTGAACCGCACCCGACCTTTTAAGGAGCACCCGACATGGCTTCGTCCGACATCAACCTCGAACCCGTCGAGGAAAAGATCGCCGACCTCCGCCGCAAGGTGGAAGCGCTGATGGAGGAGCGCGTCACCCCCGCCGTCACGCGCGCCGCCGGCCGCGCCCAGGACTTCGCGGACCGCGCCCAGGGCATGGCCCGCGACTTCGGCGGCCAGGTCTCCGACACCGCGCGCAAGGAGGCCGACACCGTCGCCTCCCTGGTCAAGGAGCGGCCCTTCACCTCCATCGCCCTGGCCGCCGGCCTAGGCTACGTCCTCGCCCGCCTGCTGGGACGCTGACGCGATGCGGTCGCTCCGCCTTCTGAATGTCGCCTGGGAGGCGGAGCGCACCCGGCTTGGCCTGCGCGTGCAGCGGGAAGTCCGCCGCGTCATCCTGCTGCTCGCCGCCGCGGTGATGGCGGGCGCCGCCTTCGCCATGCTGCATCTGGTGGCCTGGATCGCCATCGGCGATGCGCTGTCCCCGCTCTGGAAAGCCATCGTCATCTTCGCCGCCGACATCGTGCTGGCGCTGGTCCTGGCCATGGTCGCCATGCGCAACCCGCCGAGCACGGCGGAACTGGAAGCCGCCTCCATCCGCCGCACCGCGCTGCATGAGGCGCGCAACGGCATTGGCGTCTCGCTGCTGCCGCTGGCCTTTACCTTCCTGCGCAGCCGCCGCGCCAAGCGGCGCGAGCGCTATTAGCGCCCACCCTCGCCAGCCCGCCGCGCCACACCCTATATCCGGCGCATGCCCGAGCTTCCCGAAGTCGAGACCGTGATGCGCGGCCTGGCCGCCGTGCTGGAAGGCCAGACCATCCTGCGCGCCGAGACCCGGCGCGAGGGCATGCGCTGGCCCTTTCCCGCCGGACTGGCCGAGACCCTCTCCGGCGCCCGTGTCACCGGCTTCCGCCGGCGCGGCAAATATATGCTGATGCGCCTTTCCAACGCCCAGTCGGTGCTGATCCACCTCGGCATGTCCGGCCGCATGGTGGCGCGCCCGCGCGGCGCCAATACCCCGCCGCCCGCGCATGAGCACCTGGTGCTGGAAACCGCCGAGGGCACCCATGTCGGCTTCGTGGACCCACGGCGCTTCGGCAGCGTGGATCTGGTCCCCACCGCCGACGAGGACAGCCACCGCCTGCTGGCCGGCATGGGTCCGGAACCGCTGGAGGGCAGCTTCACCCCCGCCATCCTCGCCGCCGCCCTGGCCGGCAAGCAGACGCCCATCAAGGCCGCGCTGCTGGACCAGTCGGTGGTGGCGGGCCTGGGCAATATCTATGTGGCGGAAGCCCTGTTCCGTGCCGGCATCTCCCCCCGCCGCCTCGCCGGCACGGTGCCGGGCGCCAGGGCGGAACGGCTGGTGCCGGCCATCAAGGACGTGCTGCGGGACGCCATCGAGGCCGGCGGCTCCTCTCTGCGCGACTATGTGCAGGCGGATGGGGAACTCGGGCACTTCCAGGACCGCTTCCGCGTCTATGATCGGGAGGGCGAACCCTGCCCGCTGTGCCCGGGGGCCCCGGCTTGCCAGGGCGTCTCCCGCATCGTGCAGGCCGGGCGCAGCACCTTTTTCTGCGCGCGGACACAGCGATAGGCCGTGGCCAGGGGGCGCCGCCCCCTGGACCCCTGCCGGGGTGGAAAGTCCACCCCGGACCCCGCTTCAAGTTTCCCCATATCCCAGGCACAGGCGCGGCGCTGACTTCCTTCTAAAAAGCCACACGGGCTGAGGCCGCAGTCGCCGAGGGTCCATGACCCTCGGCGGAGCCACCGTGCCACCGCAAAGGAATGGCGGGGTCCGGGGTGACCCTGTCACCCCGGCGGGGGTGGTCCGGAGGGGGCGGCGCCCCCTCTGGCCCCGGCCGCCGCCCCGGTGCAATCTGCGCCGCCCGGAACACAAGGAAGCGAAGCGCATGGCCGAATACGAGATGATCCTGACCGAGGCGCAGGGCGCCGCCGGGGTGATCCGCCTCAACCGCCCCCAGGCCATGAACGCGCTTTGCGACCAGTTGATGGATGAGCTGGCCCAGGCCCTGCGCGCCTTCGATGCCGACCCGGCCATCGCCGCCATCGTGCTCACCGGCAACGAGAAGGCCTTCGCCGCCGGGGCCGATATCCGGGAGATGCAGCCGCGCTCCTGGCCCGGCACCTACCTGAATGACTTCATCGCCCCCTGGGAGGCGGTGCTGGGCGTCCGCAAGCCCGTCATCGCCGCCGTGGCCGGCTTCGCCCTGGGCGGCGGCTGCGAGGTGGCCATGATGTGCGACATTCTGCTGGCCGCCGACAATGCCAGGTTCGGCCAGCCCGAGATCAAGCTGGGCATCGTGCCCGGCGCCGGCGGCAGCCAGCGGCTGACGCGCGCCATCGGCAAGTCCAAGGCCATGGAGATGGTACTGACCGGCCGCATGATGGATGCCGCCGAGGCCGAGCGCGGCGGCCTCGTGGCCCGCGTGGTGCCGCTGGCGGAGCTGCTGCCCGAGGCCGTGGCCCTGGCGCAGAAGATCGGCGAGCTCTCGCCCCCCGCCGTCGCCATGGCCAAGGAAGCGGTGAACGCCGCCTTCGAGCTGCCGCTGCGCGAGGGGCTGCGGCTGGAGCGCCGCCTTTTCCTCTCCCTCTTTGGCACCGAGGACCAGAAGGAGGGGATGGCCGCCTTCAACGAGAAGCGCAAACCCAGCTTCCGGCGGGGGTGAGCCATGCGCGAAGGGGCTCCCGGGCCACTTCGCATTGACTCTTATCCCCAGGGCCGGGTAGAAGCGGCGCCTTCCCGTGGCGGGCTGAACGGCCCGCGCGCTCTCGACACACAGACGACTGGTACGAACACACGCCATGGCGAACACCGCTTCCGCGCGCAAGCGCATCCGGCAGACGGCCACCCGCAACGAGCGCAACCGCGCCCGCCGCTCCCGCGTCTCCACCTTCCTCGTGAAGGTCGAGAAGGCGATCTCCGGTGGCGACAAGGCCGCTGCCCAGGCCGCCTTCAAGGACGCGCAGCCCGAGCTGCAGCGCGCCGCCACCAAGGGCGTGATGCATTCCAACACCATCGCCCGCAAGCTGTCCCGCCTGTCCGCGCGCATCAAGGCGCTGGGTTCGGCCCAGGCCTGAGGCCGGCCGGCCAACCCTGAACGGGGCCTTCCCGCAGGGTTGACCGCCAGGGCTCCTGTTCACGCCATATTCCCGTTGCGCCGGATGGCCGGCGGGAATAGCCTCCAAGAACAGGCGCCCTTTCAGACACAGTCTTCCGTTTCAACTTGTTGTATTGGCCGTTCCTCCGGCCGGGCTTCTTCTGCCCGACCGCGAATCACGGGGAGCGGAACTGTGCCTTGTTCTAAGGGACTGTTGTGTCTTGTTCGGGAAATTGCCGCTTCCGCCCCTGTTCGGTTTCCGCTCCGGGGCCAGATCAGCAGCGGCTCCGGCATTTTCCGCCAGGACCGTGCCGGGCTGCTTTTGGGTGATGAGGATGGCAGGTGCTTCGCATGGAGAATGAGCTCGACATGCCGTCTCAGCCCCCGCAGGGAATGATGGCCCACGACACCGAGGGCCAGGACCCTGTCGCGGAGGCCTGGGCCCGGATTCGCGGCCGCCTGCGCGAGGATGTGGGCGAGGTCGAGTATCGCAGCTGGCTGCGGCAGATGACCCTCTCGGCCATCGAGGGCGAGGAAGTCGTCATCCTGCTGCCCACGCGCTTCCTGCGGGATTGGGTGCGCACCCATTACAGCGACCGCCTGCGCCTGCTCTGGCAGGCCGAGCACCCCGGCGTGCGCCGCATCGACATCCGCGTGGCCGCCGAGGCCCGCCCGGCCGAGCCGCGGGGCGAGGAGCCAGCGCAGCCGCG
>NZ_JACTUZ010000075.1 GCF_014490445.1 Pseudoroseomonas ludipueritiae
CGGCGGCGCGGCGCGCTGGGCCAGGGCGGCGGTGCTGCTGGCGGCGAGGTCAAGGCCCGCCAGGGCGCCCCCCATCACCATACGGCGTCCGGTGGCATGCTGCTTCGTCATGGTGGTCCTTCCTCCGGCTCCGCCGGTCTCTCGCGCCAGCGGTTCTGAAGGACCAATAGGTCATTTGATTGACTGATTGAAGGCCTGACGGGATTTCTGGCGAAGCCGGGCGCCAATCGCTATATCGCGCCCATTCCCGGGCCACGCCCAAGCGTGCCCGCCCCGGCGGATCACCACCGCCCATCCGGAAGCCCTTGCCATGTTGCGCCTGACCGAACTGAAGCTGCCGCTCGACCATGCGCCGGAGGCCCTGCGCGCCGCCGTGCTGGCCCGCCTGGGCATCGCCGAGCCCGACCTGCTGGATCTCCACGTCTTCCGCCGTGGCTACGACGCCCGCAAGCGCACCGCCATCCACCTGATCTACACGCTGGACCTGACGCTGCGGGACGAGGCCGCCGTGCTGCGCCGCTTCGCGCAGGACCCGCATGTGAACCCGGCACCGGACATGGCCTATCGCTTCGTCGGCCATGCGCCGGAAGGCTTCACCGACCGCCCCGTGGTGATCGGCGCCGGCCCCTGCGGCCTGATGGCGGCGCTGATCCTGGCGCAGATGGGCTTCCGCCCCATCATCCTGGAGCGCGGCAAGGTGGTGCGGGAGCGCACCAAGGACACCTGGGGCCTCTGGCGCCGGTCCGAGCTGAACCCGGAATCCAATGTGCAGTTCGGGGAAGGGGGCGCCGGCACCTTCTCCGACGGCAAGCTCTACAGCCAGATCAAGGACCCGCAGCACCATTCCCGCAAATTGCTGGAAGAGTTCGTAAAGGCGGGCGCGCCCGAAGAAATCCTCTACGTCTCCAAGCCGCATATCGGCACCTTCCGGCTGGTGACGATGGTGGAGAGCATGCGCCGCACCATCGAGGAACTGGGCGGCGAATACCGCTTCAGCACCAAGGTGGTGGACCTCGATATCGACGTGGCGGCGGATGGCACGCGCCGGATGCGGGGGCTGCACCTGGAAGGCGGCGGCTACCTGGAAGCCAGCCATGTGGTGCTGGCGGTGGGCCATAGCGCGCGCGACACCTTCCAGATGCTGATGAACCGCGGCGTCTATATGGAGGCCAAGCCCTTCTCCGTCGGCTTCCGCATCGAGCACCCGCAGGGGATGATCGATAGCTGCCGCTTCGGCGATTTCGCCGGCAATAAGACCCTGGGCGCCGCCGACTACAAGCTGGCACACCATTGCAAGGGCAAGGGGCTGGAAGGCCGCACCGTCTACAGCTTCTGCATGTGCCCCGGCGGCACGGTGGTGGCCGCGACCTCCGAGCCAGGCCGTGTGGTGACCAATGGCATGAGCCAGTATTCCCGCGCGGAGCGCAATGCCAATGCCGCCATCGTGGTCAGCGTGACGCCGGAGGATTACCCCGGCGGCGTGCTGGCCGGCATCGACTTCCAGCGGGACCTGGAGGAACGCGCCTTCCGCGCCGGCGGTGGCGACTACCGCGCGCCTGCCCAGACGGTGGGCGATTTCCTGGCCGGGCGGCCCTCCACCACGCTGGGCGAGGTGATCCCTTCCTACAAGCCGGGCGTCACGCCCACCGACCTCGCGCCCTGCATCCCGGATTTCGCCGCCGCCGCGATCCGGGAGGCGCTGCCGGCCTTCGACCGCCAGATCCGCGGCTACGCCCGGCCGGATGCGGTGATGACGGGCGTGGAGACCCGCACCTCCTCCCCGGTGCGGGTGCGCCGTGGGGCGGAGGGGCACAGCATGAACACGCTGGGCCTTTTCCCGGCGGGTGAGGGCGCGGGCTATGCCGGCGGCATCCTCTCCGCCGGCGTGGACGGCATCAAGACAGCGGAAGCGGTGGCGCGCAGCCTGCTCGGCCTGCCGGGGCAGATGCGGCGCGCTGCCTGAAGCTTCGTGCTTGTTGCAGTTCCCGCCCTAATCTAAACAGATTGAGAGGATACTGTTCCTTACAGTTGGAACAGCCGGATGCCTTCCCAGGAAGGGGAGGGCCCGAGGGGGGAAGCCGCGTGAGCTACAGCCTTCCTGGCCTGCCTGATGGCATGGCCCCGCGCCCGGCCGCGTTACGGTCGGGCGCCCGTACCAGCCTGATCTGCGGCGGCATTGTCCTGGCCGCGCTGGCCCTGGTGCTCTTCGTGCTGTTGCGCGCACCCATGAAGGACGACATTGCCTGGCTGCTTTGGGTGGCGCGGCAATGGCTGAAGGGGCAGCGCCTTTACATCGACGTGGTCGAGGTCAATCCGCCCCTCATCGTCTGGATCAGCGCCATCCCGGTGCTGATCGGCGATGCCATCGGCGTCTCGGCCAAGACGGTGGCGGTGCTGCTCTTCGCCGCCTGCGCGCTCTGGTCCTCCTGGCTCACGGCGCGGCTGCTGCACGGGCTGGCACCGGCCTTTGCGCGGCTGCCCGTCACCTTCGCCGTCATCGCCTGCGTGCTGCTGCTGATGCCGGGCGTGGAGTTCGGGCAGCGGGAGCATCTGCTGACCGTGGCGGTGCTGCCGCACCTCGCCATCCTCGCCCGCGGGCTGGAAGGGCAGCGCACCGGGCTGCGGCTGGCCGGCGGGGCGGCCGTGGCGGCGGGGCTCGGCGTCGCGCTGAAGCCGCGCTACCTGCTCTGCCTTGCCGTCGTGGAACTGGTGGGATGGGCCCGGCGCGGCTTCCGCATCCGCCTTTCCCCGGTCATCGCCTTCGGGGTGGCCGGGCTCTACGCCCTGGCCATCATGGTCTTCTACCCCAGCTTCATCGACCGCGCGGTGCCGCTGGCCGTCACGCTCTATGGCGGCACCGATACCAGCCTGCCGGAACTGATGCTGGAATCCTGGCGGCTGATGCTGGGTGTCGGCGTGCTGGCGGGGCTCTGCTTCACCCTGCCGCGCGATTCCGCCGTCCGCACCGTGCTGGCGATCCTGGCCGGCTTCGCCGCCGCCGCCACGATCGCGATGTTCCTGGACGGCAAGAACTGGTTCTACCACCGCATCCCGGCCAGCACGGCCATGGTGCTGGGCCTGCTGCTCTGGTGCGCCGAGGCCGCGCTGACCTGGCGCCGCAATGGCTATAGCGGCCCGCGCGGCACCGCGCTGATGCTGGCGGCGCTGGTGCCCCTGGCCATGCAGGCCGACAAGCTGGGCGCGCGGCTGCACGACCGCCTGGTGCTGGCGGTGGAGCCGGAGCAATCCACCGAGGTGAAGCTGGAGCGGCTGATCAAGCGGGAGAAGGTGCGGACCTATGTCGCCTTCTCCGAATGGATCGGGCTGGGCTTCCCGGTGGTGGAGGATACCGGCGTCACCTGGGCCAGCCGCTTCGATTCCATGTGGGCGCTGCGGGGCGAGCTGTGGCGCGCCCGCATGGACGGCAAGCCGCCGGCGGAATGGCCGATGCGCCTTTGGGTGGCGCAGGACTTCATCCGCGGCTGCCCTGACCTGGTCGTCGTGGACCGCCGCCGGGGCGCCGAGGATATCAACTACCCCAGCGTGCTGGCCCAGGCCGATGCCGAATTCGCCGAGGTCTGGGCCCGCTACCGGCAGATCGCGACGCTGGACGGGCTGCAGGTCTTCAAGCGGGACGGCGAGGGTTGCGCGACCTCGCCGCCCGTCGAGAACAACGAATAATCAGACGCCCGCTTCATCCAGTTTCAGGATGGCGCGGGCCACGGCCTGGGCGCGGGGCACGAGGCTGGAGACTTCCAGGTATTCCTCCGGGCTATGCGCCTTGCCGCCCACCGGGCCCACGGCGCAGAGCGTCGGCGCGCCCATCAGCGCCGTGAAGCCGCTGTCGGCGCAGCCGCCGGCGAATTCACCATCGGTCTTGAAGCCCGCCACCTGCTGGTAGAGCTTGAAGACCGCATCAGTGCCCGGGTTCTGCTTCAGCGGCACGAATTCGCCCCGGATGGTCAGGGTGGCGCTGGTGCCGGGCACGTAGCTGCGGTTGGTGATATCGTGGATGGCGCCCATCAGCTCGTCACGATCGGCCGGGTCCACGTAGCGCAGGTCGATCTGCGCCTGGGCGGAGGGTGCCACGGTGTTCACGCTCTGCCCGCCGGAGACGAGCCCGACATTCAGCGTGATGCCGCGCTTCAGGTCCGTCAGCGCATGCAGCGCCTGAACCTTGCGTGCCAGTTCCTCAATGGCGCTGATGCCGGCCTCGAAATTGGCGCCGGAATGCGCCGCCTTGCCGGTGATGTCGATGACGGAGAAGACGCCGCCCTTGCGGCCCGTCACCACATTGCCGGTGGGCCGGCCGGGCTCGGAATTGAAGACCACGCGGGCGGCGCGGGCCTCGGACTCGATCACCGGTCGGCCTTCGGGGGAGCCAATCTCCTCGTCACCCGTGAACAGCCCGACCACCGGCCCCGGCGCGCCGCCGAACTTCTGGAAGGCGGCCAGGACGAACATGTTCATCACGATGCCCGCCTTCATGTCGGCCACACCCGGGCCATAGGCGATGCCGTTCTCCACCCGGAAGGGCCGGCGCTGCGGCTCGCCCTTGGGGAAGACGGTGTCCCGGTGGCCCATCAGCACGATGTTGCGGCGGGCATTGCCGGTGCCGGCGCCCTCGCTGCTCTCCACCGTGGCGCGCAGGCAGTCGCCGTGCTTCTGCTGCGGCAGCACCTCCACGGCCACGCCATGGCGGGTCAGGAAGGCGCGCACCTGCTCGCCCACCGCATCGACGCCGGCCTTGTCGTAGCTGCCGCCGTCGATGTTCACCATCGCCGCCAGCTCCGCCAGCATGGCGTCCTGCTGGCCGGCTAGCCATTCGGTGATGCGGTTGTCGGGGGTGCTCATGCTGCGGCTCTCCTGCGCGATAAGGCAGGCAAGGTGGCGGAAAGCGGCGGTGGCGGGAAGGGGGCTCCTGGCCCGCTTCCTGCTTCCGCAAGCTCCATGCCCCGCCAAGCGCCGGCCTTGTTGCCAAGACCGCACGTTCCATGCTCGGAATTGCATCGCCCGGACGCATCGGCGCGGGCAGCCTGCCCATCCGCGTGGCGATGGCCGCGCGGCCGCAAACTCTGCCTCTCTTCAGTACCGGGAAGCTGCATATGAAGAAGACGACCCTCGTGGCGCTCGCCCTCGGCGCCGGGCTGCTCTCCGCGACAGCCCAGGCCCAGAACCTGCGCATCGGCCTGCGGGAGGACCCGGATATCTTGGACCCGACGCTGGCGCGCACCTTTGTCGGCCGCATCGTCTTCGCCAGCCTCTGCGACAAGCTCTTCGACATCGACGACAAGCTGCGCATCGTGCCCCAGCTCGCCTCCGGCTATAGCTGGGAGGACCCGAAGACGCTGCGCATCACGCTGCGCGATGGCGTGCTTTTCCATGACGGGGAGAAGCTGGAGGCCGAGGCAGTGAAGTATTCGCTGAATCGCCACCTCACCATGTCCGGCTCATTCCGCCGCGGCGAGATCAGCACGCTGGAGCGTGTGGAGGTGGTGGACCCGCTGACGCTGCGCCTGCACCTCTCCGCGCCTTCCGCGCCCTTCCTGTCCCAGCTTACCGACCGTGCCGGCATGATCGTCAGCCCCAAGGCGGCCGAGGCGGCGGGCAAGGATTTCGGCCTGAAGCCCGTCTGCGCCGGCCCCTACCGGCTGGTGGAGCGCGTGGCGCAGGACCGCATCGTGGTGGAGAAGTTCCCGCAATACTGGGACGCTTCCCGCATCCACATCAACCGCATCACCTACCTGCCCATCCCGGATAGTTCCGTGCGGCTGGCGAACCTGCAATCCGGCTCGCTCGACATCGTGGAAATCGCGCCGAGCGACCTCAACAGCGTCAAGAACAACCGCAACATCAAGACCATCCTGCGGGACGACCTGGGCTACCAGAGCATCGTCTACAACATCGGCAACGGCGCCCGCGCCAAGACGCCCATCGGCAGCGACCCGCGCATCCGCGCCGCCTTCGAGCTGGCGATGGACCGCGAGGCGCTGAACCAGGTGGTCTTCGAGGGGCTGATGACGCCGACCGCCCAGCCCGTGCCCCCCGCCAGCCCCTTCCACGATGCCGAGTTCAAGCCGGAACCGCGCAATGTCGCCCGCGCCCAGGCACTGCTGAAGGAAGCCGGTGTCACGCTGCCCCTGCAGGTGGAGATGACCGTGCCGACCAACCCCGAGCTGCGGCAGGCGGCCGAGGTGATCCAGGCCATGGTGAAGGAGGCCGGGATCGAGCTGAAGATCGCCAGCCAGGAATTCGCCTCCTCCCTGCAGGCGGCGCAGCGCGGTGACTTCGAAACCTATCTTTCCGCCTGGTCTGGCCGCCCCGACCCGGACGGCAATATCTGGACCTTCATCCACACCAAGGGCGGCAACAACGACGGCCGCTACAGCAACCCCGAGGTGGACAAGCTGCTGGACGACGCCCGCGCCGAGAATGACGAGGAAAAGCGCCGCGCGATCTATGCCCGCATCTATCAGGTGGCGCTGAAGCAGGACCACGTGCGCGCCTATCTTTGGCACCGCAAGATCATCCAGGCCTACAACGCCAAGCTCCAGGGCTTCACGCTGCTGCCGGACGGCATCATCCGCGTGCAGGGCCTGAAGCTGAACTGACGCCATGCTCCGCTGGCTTCTGAGACGGGTGGGGCAGATCATCCCCACCCTGCTGATCCTCTCCGTGCTGATCTTCGCCCTGCAGCAACTGATGCCGGGCGACCCCGCCATCATCATGGCGGGGGAGGAGCGCGGCGACCCGCAGGTCCTGGCCGAGATCCGGGCCGAGCTGATGCTCGACCGGCCGCTCTGGGAACAATACATCGCCTGGCTGGGCCGGGTTCTGACAGGGGATTTCGGCTTCTCCTGGCGCATCCGCCTGCCGGTGGCGCAATTGATCCTGGATAAGCTGCCGGTGACGCTGCAACTCGGCGTCATGGCCTTCATCGTCGCCGTGGTGATCGGCGTGCCGATGGGCGTCATCTCCGCCGTCTGGCGTGACAGGCCGGCGGACTGGGCGGCCAATGGCATCGCGCTGGCCGGCATCTCCACGCCGAATTTCTGGCTGGGGATCATGATGATCCTGCTCTTCAGCGTGAATCTCGGCTGGCTGCCGCCCTCCGGCTATGTGCCGCTGAGCGAGGACTGGCGGCAGTCCCTGGCCACCACCATCATGCCGGCCATCGTGCTGGGCACCGGCGTGGCCGGCGTGCTGATGCGCCATACCCGTGCCGCCATGCTCTCCGCGCTGTCCCAGGACTATGTCCGCACCGCCCGCGCCAAGGGCGTGGCGCCGGTCTGGGTCATTCTGCGCCACGCGCTGCGCAACGCGCTGATCCCGGTGGTGACGCTGGGCACCATCGAACTGGGCCGGCTGCTGGCCGGCGCGGTGCTGACGGAGCAGATCTTCACCATCCCGGGCTTCGGCAAGCTGATCGTCGATGCCGTCTTCAACCGTGACTACCCGGTGGTGCAGGGGGTGGTGCTGGCCACGGCGCTGATCTTCGTGCTGCTCTCCCTGCTGGCGGACCTGCTCTACATGGCCATCAACCCGCGGCTGCGCGCATCGTGACCGAGGGCCGCTTCCAATCCCCCGGCTGGCGCGCCGCCCGCCGCTTCACCCGCCACCGCCTGGCCATGGCCGGCTTGGTGGTCATCGCCATCTTCGTCATCGCCGCGCTGCTGGCGCCCTGGATCGCGCCCTACGACCCCATCGCCACCTCCTGGTCCCGCATCCGCAAGCCGCCTTCCGAACTCTACTGGTTCGGCACGGATGAGAATGGGCGTGATGTCTTCTCCCGCGTGCTCTGGGGCGCGCGGGCCTCGCTGATGGCGGGCGTCATCTCGGTCTTTGCCGCCGGATGCTTCGGTGTGCCGCTGGGGCTGTTGGCGGGCATGGCGGGGGGCTGGGTGGATGGCCTCGTCTCCCGCATCGCCGATGCCATGCTCTCCGTGCCCTTCCTGATCCTGGCCATTGCGCTCGCGGCCTTCCTGGGGCCAGCGCTGGAGAATGCGATGCTGGCCATCGCCATCTCGGCCACGCCAATCTTCGTGCGGCTGGCGCGTGGCATGGCGCTGGATGCCAAGGGCGCGGAATGGGTCGACGCCTCCCGCGCCATCGGCAACCCGATGTTCGTCACAGCCACCCGCCACGTTCTGCCGAACATCCTGCCGCCGTTGCTGGTGCAGGCCACGCTGGCCATCGCGGAAGCCATCATCGCCGAGGCCTCGCTCTCTTTCCTGGGCCTCGGGCAGCAGCCGCCGAACCCCTCCTGGGGTTCCATGCTGAACGGGGCGCAACGCTTCCTGACCCAGGCGCCCTGGATGTCGATCTATCCTGGCATCGCCATCTTTCTGGTGGTGCTGGCCTTCAATCTTGTAGGCGACGGGCTGCGCGATGCCCTGGACCCCCGCAGCGAAGCCCGCTGACAGTAATGTCTCTTGCACGCGGCGCGCTGCCCCCCAAACTTCCAGGGATGCGCGCCGCAATCTGCCTCCTGGCTGCCCTGGCCTGCGCCTCGCCCTTGCCGGCGGCGGCGCAGCCTGCCCCTCAGACCCCCGCCGCCCGCAAGGCGGAGCTGGACCGGCTTTTCGCCGCCCTGGCCGTGGCCCCGGATGAGACCGCCGGGGCCGCCGTGGCCATGCGCATCCGCCAGACCTGGCTGCAACAGGCCTCGCCCGCCGTGACGCTGCTGCTCCGCCGGGGCCAGCGCAACCTGGAGGTCGAGGCCCCCGCCGATGCGGTGGAGGATTTCGACGCTGCCCTGACGCTGCAACCCGACTTCCCCGATGCCTGGCTGATGCGCGCCGCTGCTCTCTCGGCTGTGGGCGATATGCGCGGCGCGGCGGAGGATGTGCGGCAGGTGCTGGTGCTGGAGCCGCGGCAGTTCGATGCCCTGGCGCTGCTCTCGCGCCTGCAGGAACAGGCGGGCGACCTGCCGGGCGCGTTGCGTACCTGGGAGGCGGTGCTGAAGATCCACCCCAAGATCACGGATGGCGAGGCTCGGCTGCGCAGCCTGCGCGGCAAGGTCGAGGGGCAGCCGACCTAGCGGGGCAGGGCGCGCAGCCCCTGCTGCATGCAGCCTTGCCAGGCGGAGCCGATCACCGCCCCATCCAGCGCCGAGGCCTCGGCCACCGGTAATGTGCGGGTGCTGAGCACCGGCACCGTGCCGGAGGAAAAGCCGCCCCAGGCCGCCAACTCGCCTTCCATCACCTCGCGGCTGGAGAAGCGGTTGATGCCGCCATATTGCAGGCCCTGTTCATAGACGGCGGTGGCGCAGCGGCGCGCCATCTGCGTCGCCGCGTCGCCGGGGTCAGGCCGGGGGGTGCAGGCACCGGCGAGGCCGGCGGCCAGTACCGCCCAGGCTGTCAGGAAGCTCTTCCGCATCGCCATCTCCATTCGGCGCGCGGAAGATCGCATCCTAGGCTTAAGGAAGTGCTTCCGCCTTACTTCACCGCCGCCACGCGCAGCGCGTTGGTGGTGCCCGGCGTCCCGAATGGCACGCCAGCGGTGACGACGATCTCGTCTCCGGCTTCCGCGAAGCCTTCGGAGCCCGCCGCGCGCACGGCCTTGTTGACCATGTCGGTCATGCTGTTCGGCTCATGCGACAGCATCGGGTGCACGCCCCAGACCACGGCCATGCGCCGCGCCGTGGATTCGCTGCTGGTCAGGCCCAGGATCGGGCTGGCCGGCCGCTCCCGTGCCACACGCAGGGTGGTGGAGCCAGTGGCGGTGAAGGTGGCGATCACCTTGGCGTCGATCGTCTCCGCCACCTGCCGCGCGGCGGCCGAGATGGCGCCGGCGGAATCCTTCTGTGGCGCCGGCCGCGCCGCGTCGGTCAGCTGCCGCCAGCCGCTGTCCTGCTCCACGCGGGAGAGGATGCGATCCATCATGTTCACCGCCTCGAAGGGATATTGACCCGCCGCGCTCTCGGCCGAGAGCATCACGGCATCCGCCCCGTCGAACACGGCGGTGGCGACATCCGAAGCCTCGGCGCGGGTGGGGGAGGGCGCGGAGATCATGCTCTCCAGCATCTGCGTTGCCACCACCACTGGCTTGCCCAGTTCGCGCGCCGCGCGGACGATGCGCTTCTGGATCAGCGGCACTTCCTCGGGCGGCATTTCCACGCCCAGGTCGCCGCGCGCCACCATCACGGCATCGGTCAACGCCATGATGCGGTCGAGATTCTCCACCGCCTGGGGCTTCTCCATCTTCACCATCACCCAGGCGCGGCCATCGGCGATGGCCTTGGTTTCCGCCACGTCCTCTGGCCGCTGCACGAAGCTCAGGCCGATATACTCGATGCCCAGCGGCAGCACGAATTCGAGGTCGGCGCGGTCCTTCTCCGTCAGCGCGGGAATGTTCAGCGCCACGTCCGGCACGTTCACGCCCTTGCGGTCCGACAATGCGCCGCCGACCAGGATCTCGGTCTCCAAGTGGTCGTCGCGCTTGTGCACCACGCGCAGGCGCAGCTTGCCGTCATCCAGCAGCAGCGTGGTGCCGATGCGCGCGGCCTCGATGATCTCGGGATGCGGCAACTGCACGCGGCGCACGTCGCCGGGCGTCGCGCTCATGTCCAGGCGGAAGCTCTGGCCGGCCTGCAACTGCACCCGCCCGGCCTGGAAGCGCCCGACGCGCAGCTTCGGCCCCTGCACATCGGCCAGGATGCCGATGGGCCGGCCCACCTTCTTCTCCAGCGCCCGAATGATGCCGATGCGCGCCGCGTGGTCCTCGTGGCTGCCATGGCTGAAATTCAGCCGGAAGACATCCGCGCCCGTGCGGTAGAGACGCTCGATCACCTCCGGCGTGGAGCTGGCCGGGCCCAGCGTGGCAACGATCTTGGTGCGGCGGCGGCGGCGGAGCGGGATACGGGGCGGCAAGGCAATATCCTTTTGGCTAGTCAGGCGATCAGGATGAGGCGCAGGTCGTTCACATTGGTCAGCGTCGGCCCGGTCACGATCGTGTCGCCCAAGCTAGCGAAGAACCCATAACTGTCGTGTGAAGACAAGGCGTCGCGGGGGTCCAGACCCATGCCCCTGGCGCGGGCCAGGGTATCGGGCGCGGCGATGGCGCCGGCATTCTCCTCCGATCCGTCGATGCCGTCGGTATCCCCCATCAAGGCCCAGATGCGCTCGGCGCCGCCCAGTGCAAGGGTCAGGCCCAGCAGGCATTCGGTATTCCGCCCGCCGCGCCCGCCCTTAGGTGTGCCGGGCCGGATGGTTACCGTGGTTTCCCCGCCAGAGAGCAGCAGGCAGGGCGCCGGCAGCGGATGGCCGTGCTCCCGCGCGCTGCGGGCGATGCCGGCCAGCACAGTGCCGACCACGCTCGCCTCGCCCTCCAGCGAATCGCCCAGCAGCAGCGGCGGCAGGCCCATGCCGCGGGCCTCGGCCGCCACGGCCTCCAGCGCCATCTGGGGGGTGGCGATCAGGTGGAACTCGGCGCGCGCCAGGCGCGGGTCGCCAGGCTTGGGCGTCTCGTCGGCGGCGGCGGCGAGGTGGGCGGCCACGGCGGGCGGCACCTCCACGCCGTAGCGGGCGATAATGGCCTGGGCTTCCGCGAAGCTGCTGGGGTCCGGCACGGTGGGGCCGGAGGCGATCACCGTGGGGTCATCCCCCGGCACATCGGAAATGGCCAGCGTCACCACCCGTGCCGGATGCGCCGCCGCCGCCAGCCGCCCGCCCTTGATGGCGGAAAGATGCCGGCGCACGCAGTTCATCTCGCCGATGGCGGCACCCGAATCCAGCAGGGCGCGGTTGACCGCCTGCTTGTCCGCCAGCGTCAGCCCGCCATCCGGCAGCGCCATCAGTGCCGAGCCGCCGCCGGAGATCAGCGCCAGCACGAGGTCGTCGGCGGAAAGCCCCTGCATCAGCCCCAGAATACGCCGTGCCGCCGCTTCCCCGGCGGCATCGGGCACGGGGTGGCTGGCCTCCACCACCTCGATGCGCGTGGTCGGCACGGCATGGTCGTAGCGGGTGATCACGAGGCCGGAGAGATCGACATCCGGCCAGGCCGCCTCCACCGCCGCCGCCATGACAGCGGCCGACTTGCCGGCGCCCACCACCACCACGCGGCCGCGCGGCCGCTCCGGCAGGTGCGCCGCCAGGATGGCCCGGGGGTCCGCGGCGCGGATGGCGGTGTCGAAGAGGTGGCGCAGGGCCGCCCGCGCGCTCATATCGTCCCAGGGCATCTCGGCGTCACCTCCCGCTTTCCACCAATCGGGCGGCATTCTGGACCGGCCAGGAGAGCGGCGAAAGGCAGAGAAACGCAACCTATAGACAGGGGCGTTGTTCTTTCCCTGCTACGGCACGAGAAAGAAGAAAGAGGAATAGCCACGATGACGCAGAATAATCATTCCGGCAACAAGAACAATTTCGCCGAGAATCGCGAATTGGCGTCCGAGGCGGGCCGCAAGGGTGGCCAGCACAGCCACGGCGGCGGCAACCACCATTCCGGCGGCTCGCATGGCGGTTCCCAGGTCGGGACCGGCAAGGAAAGCGACCCCAACAACTTCGCCAATGACCGCCAGAAGGCTTCCGAGGCCGGGCGCAAGGGCGGGCAGCATTAAGGCCAGCCGCCCCGCCGCCTGAAGACTGTAGCGGCGGCAATACATGGGAAAGGGGCCGTACGGCCCCTTTCTTCTTGCGCTGCCCCTGTCAGGCCGCGACGCGGGCGACTTCCTCCGGGCTCATCCGCACCAGGGCCTCATAATCCTTGAGCAGCGTTTCGGTGATGGCGCCGGGCGTGTAGCTGTGCTCGCCGATGGCGCGCACCGGCGTCACCTCGGCGGCGGTGCCAGCCAGGAAGACCTCAGTGGCGCGGCCCAGTTCCTCGGCGCGGATGGTGCGCTCCACCACCTTCATCTGGCGGCGGCGCGCCAGCCCCATGACGGTGCGGCGGGTGATGCCGTCCAGGAAGCAGATGGGAGTAGGGGTATGCACCTCCCCATCGAAGACAAAGAAGGCATTGGCGCCGGTCGCCTCCGCCACGTCGCCCTTGAAGTCCAGCATCATGGCGTCGTCGAAGCCCTGGGCCTCGGCCGCGTGCTTGGACATGGTGCCGATCATGTAGAGGCCCGAGGCCTTGCTGGCGGTGGGCGCGGTATCCGGCGCCGGGCGGCGCCATTGCGCCATGGCCAGCCGCACGCCCTTCATGCGGTTCTCGCCAAAGAGGTTCGGCCAGGCCCAGGCGGCGATGGCCAAGTGAATCTTGGTCTGCTGCGCCGAGACGGCCAGCATCTCCGACCCGCGCCAGGCCACCGGGCGCAGGTAGCCGTCGGTCAGCCCGTTGCGCGCCAGCACCTCGATGCAGGCGGCGTCGATTTCCTCGGCGGTATAGGGGATCTCGAAGCCCAGGATGCGGCCAGAGTTGATCAGCCGCTCCGAATGCTCCCGCAGCTTGAAGATATTACCCGCATAGGCCCGTTCGCCTTCGAAGACGCCGCTGGCATAATGCAGCCCATGCGTCAGGACATGCAGCTTGGCATCGCGCCAGGGCACCATGGCCCCGTCGAGCCAGATCCAGCCGTCGCGGTCGTCGAAAGGAACCAGAGCCATGCCCGTTATCCTCGCCTGCTTGTTCACGCAACATCGTTGCGTATGATGGTGGGACGGTAGAACTGTCCTTTCTTATATGTCAACAACCCTGACCAAAAGCACGAGCAGACCAGCCATGCCCGACGCGCCAGAAAATTCCCCCGGCAGCAAGCCCATGGGGGCTGGCCGCCAATTGCTCTTCCTGCGGGAGGAAGAGCTGAGACTGGCGCAGGACCTGCTATTCTTCGGCTACCGCGACTTCACAGCGGGCGCGGATGCGATCCTGGCCGACATGGGCATGGGCCGGGCGCATCACCGGGTGCTGCATTTCGTTGGCCGCCGCCCCGGCATCACGGTGGGGGAGCTGCTGTCGATCCTGGGCATCACCAAGCAGTCGCTCGGCCGGGTGCTGACGCCGCTGGTGGAGGAAGGCTACGTGGTGCAGGTGCCTGGCCGCAGCGACCGCCGCCAGCGCCTGCTCTCCCTGACCGAGAAGGGGGAGGCGCTGGAACGCCGCCTGTTCGAGCGCCAGCGGGAATGGGTGATGCGCGCTTATCGTGAGGCCGGGCCGGTGGCGGTGGAAGGCTTCCGCCGTGTCATGCGCGGGCTGATGGGGCCGGAAGCACGCGCCCAGCTCGACCGCGCAGCCCCCGCCAGCCCGAAGAGTGCGGCCTGATGGAGAACGCCCATCTGCTGGTGGTCGATGACGACGCCCGGCTGCGGAACCTGCTGCAACGCTTCCTCTCGGAGCAGGGCTTCCGCGTCAGCACCGCCGCCGATGCCGCCGCCGCCCGGCAAGCCTTGCACAACATGGCCTTCGACCTGCTGGTGCTGGACGTGATGATGCCTGGCGAGAACGGGCTGGACCTGACGGAAAGCCTGCGGCGGGAGGGGCATGAGGTGCCGATCCTGATGCTGACCGCCGCCGGTGCGCCGGATGACCGCATCGCGGGCTTCGAGCGCGGCGCCGACGATTACCTCGCCAAGCCCTTCGACCCGCGCGAGCTGGCGCTGCGCATCCGCACCATCCTGAAGCGCGCCGCGCCCGCCTTGCCGGCGACGCTGCCCCTGGCCCCCGTGCAGCTCGGCCCTCGCTGGTTCGACCCGGAGCGGGGGGAGCTGCGTGGCCAGGACGGCACCCAGCGCCTGACCGGCGGCGAGGCCGCGCTGCTGGCCGCCCTGGCCCGCCGGGCAGGGGAGGTGCTGACGCGGGAGGAGATCGCCGCCGCCCTGGGCACGCCCGAGGCCGGGGAGCGCGCGGTGGACGTGCAGGTCACCCGCCTGCGCCGCAAGATCGAGCCCGACCCGCGCGAGCCGCGCTTCCTGCAGACCATCCGTCACCGCGGCTATGTCCTGCGGCCCGGCGCCTAGAGCGTGAAGAGGATTGCCCGCCTGATCCGTGGTATTCTGCCCCGTGGCCTGCTGGGCCGGGCGCTGCTGATCATCCTGCTGCCGCTGATCATCCTGCAGGGGGTGGCGCTGCAGCTTTTCTACGGCGGGCATCTCGATGTCATCTCCCGCCGGCTGGCGGGCGGCGTGGCGGGTGATGTCGGCATGGTGGCGGAGCTGCTCTCCCGCTTCCCGGCCCCGGAGGACCGCTCCTGGATTTTCCATGAAGCCGCCTGGCGCTTCGACCTTTCCCTGGCCTTCGAGCCCGGTGCCAGCATCGTGGGCGGCGCCAACCGGCCGAGCTGGCTGCCCATCCTGCCGATGGAGGACGACCTCGTGCAGGCCATGGGCGAGCGCGTGCGCCTGCCCTTCGACACGGATTGGCAGAGCGACCCGCGCAGCGTCATCATTCGTGTGCAACTGCCCAATGGCGTGCTGCATGTGGAGGCGCCGAGAAAGCGCCTCTTCTTCGGCACGCTCTATCTCTTCGTGATCTGGATGGTCGGCACCTCGCTGCTGCTCTTCCTGGTGGCGGCGCTCTTCATGAAGAACCAGGTGCGCGCCATCCGGCGCCTGGCCAGCGCGGCGGAGGCCTTCGGCATCGGCCGCCAGCACGGGCCCATCAAGCCTGAAGGCGCGGCCGAGGTGCGCCAGGCCGCCGCCGCCTTCAACCAGATGCAGGGCCGCATCCGCCGCTTCATCAATCAACGGACGGAAATGCTGGCCGGCATCAGCCACGACCTGCGCACGCCGCTGACGCGCCTGCGCCTCGGCCTCGCCATGCTGCCCGCCGGGGCGGAGGAGGATGCCGCCGCGATGAGCGAGGACGTGGCGGAGATGGAGCGGCTGATCGCCACCTATCTCGCCTTCGCGCGCGGGGAGGGCACCGAGCAATCCCAGCCCGCCGACCTGGCGCAGCTGGTGCGGGATGTCACCGCCAAGGCAGTGAAGAATGGCGCCGCGCTGTCCGTGCAGGCGCCGGAATCGCTGGTGCTGCCGCTGCGGGTGGATGCGCTGCGCCGCTGCCTGGGCAACCTGCTGGACAATGCCTGCCGCCACGCCGCGCGCATTGTCGTGGCGCTGCGGGAAGCGCCGGTCATGGAGGCCGGGCGCGCGCCGACCCGCTGGGTGGAGATCACGGTGGATGACGATGGCCCCGGTATCCCGGAGGCGGCGCGGGAGGAGGCCTTCAGGCCCTTCGCCAGCTTCTCGGCCGGCGGCACCGGGCTGGGGCTGGCCATCGCCCGCGATATCGCGCGGGCGCATGGCGGCGACGTGGTGCTGGAAGGCAGCCCGCTGGGCGGGCTGCGTGCGCGGGTGAGGCTGCCGGCCTGAGGCTCAGGCCGGCGGCCCCTCGCCGCCACTCTTGGCGATCAGCCCCTTCACCTCGTCCATCGCTTCGGTGAAGCGCTTGTTCAGCAGCGCCAGCGCCTCGCCATTGGACTTTTGGATGAGGTCGGCGATCTCCTGCATATTGGCCACGGCCCGGCCATAGGTGGCCTTCAGCAGCTCCGCCTGGTTGCTCGCCTTTTCCTGCGGGCTGCCGGTGGCGGAGGCGGTGCGCATGGCCTCGGACAGCTCCGCCATGGATTGCTGCAGGATTTCCATGTGCCGCCGCGCCACCGCCTGGGCACCCTCCAGCGCGATGCGGTTGGCAGCCGAGAGAGCCTCGAAGTTGCGCCGCTGGGCGGCGGCCAGGCTCTCCACATCCGGCACCGCCGGTAGCCGGAACTCGGACAGCATGCGCATCAGGTCCGTCGCCGGGGCGGATTTCGGATCGTCCGACATGGGTGTTTCCTTGTCTTGCTTTCCGTCAGCTTAACGCCGCCAAGCCACCCGAAGATAGACAATGCCGTGATCAGGCGGCCCCGGGCGCCGGCTCCGTATCCCCGGTGTCGAGCCGCAGCGTGCGGGCGATCCGCTCGGCGCGGTCCAGCGCCCGGTCCAGCCCCGCCATGGTGGAGCCGAGGTCGGCGCCTTCATCCTGTTCCCAGGCCCGCAGCGTCGCGATCCAGACACCGCAAAGCCCCTGCACCCGCATCGCGCCCCTGATGCCGCCGGCGTCGATGCCCGCCGCTTCCAGCATCCAGGACATGGAGGCCGCGAGCTGCGGCGCCAGCATCAGCGCCAGGGCCGGGTCGGTCCGCATCTCCTTGCCCATGCGGATGACGCCGGCGCGGTGCGGCTGCAGCACGTCGATGCGGTTCATCAGCACGTCGAAGAGCCGGTCCCGCGCCCCGCCCATGGGGCTGGCCGGCGTGTTCCGCAGCACGGCCGCATCCACCGCCTTCATGAAGCGCAGGGGCAGGGCGCCCTTGTGCGGCACGTGCTCCCGCAGCTCGGCCAGGGTCATGCCGGCCTCGGCGGCCAGGGCGGACAGGGTCAGGCGGTGCCAGCCCCCCTCGGCCACCAGCTTCCAGAAGGCATTGAACAGGACGGATTCGGGGGCTTCGGTGCTGTCGCTCATGGGGCGCAGTTTGGGGCGGTGGCGCGGTTTGGCAACATCAGCCCGCCAATTCGCGTGAACGGGCGGTAGCGGCGGCGATGGCCTCCCGCATCAGCTTCGGCCAAGCATCGGGCGCCATCAGCACGTTCAGAGCGCGCTCGGTGGTGCCCTTGGGGCTGGTGACGTTGATGCGAAGCTGCGCCGCGTCCAGCTCGCTAGCCGCCAGCAGGGCGCCGGAGCCGGAAACGGTGCGCCGCGCCATCCGCCGCGCGAGGTCCGGCGGCAGGCCCTGGCTGACCGCCGCCTGTTCCAGCACCTCGGCCAGCAGGAAGACATAGGCCGGGCCGCCGCCGGAGACGGCGGTGACCGCGTCGATCAGCCCTTCCTCCTCCACCCAGGCGACCTCGCCCACGGAGGAAAGCAGGCTGTCCGCCAGGCCCTTCTCCGCCTCGGACACGCCGGGGCCGGCGAAGCAGCAGGTAAAACCCTGCCGCACGGCGGCGGGGGTATTGGGCATGGCGCGCACCACCCGGGCATCGCCGCCCAGTGCCGCCGTGATGCCATCCACCGTCTTGCCGGCCATGATGGAGACCATCAGGGCCCCGGCGGTGGCGAAGCGCTTGCAGCCGGGCAGGGCGGCTTCCGCTTGCTGCGGCTTGGTGGCCAGGATGACGACGGCGGGCGCGAAACCCGCCGGCACCGCTTCGATGCTGTCGCAGACCGTCACGCGCCCGGCGAAGGCTTCGGTGGCGGGCGCATAGGGCTCCACCACCACCACCTGCTCCACGCCGCGCTCCAGCCAGCCTTCCAGCATCGCGCCGCCCATCTTGCCGCAGCCGATCAGCAGCAGGGGCGGGATCAGTCCCTGGCTCATGCCTCGCCCACGCAGTCCAGCATGGCGGCCTGCAAGGCTTCCTCGGGCGACTTGCCGCCCCAGAGCACGAACTGGAAGGCTGGGTAGAAGCGCTCGCACTCGGTCAAGGCGATATCCATCATGTCTTCAAGGCTCTCGGCGCTGGCCCCGCGGGCGCCGCGCAGCAGCACGGCATGGCGGAACACCGGTCCGCCGTCCTCGCTGTCGATGCCGAAATGGCCGATCCAGAGCTTGTCATTGGCCAGCGCCAGCAGCTCGTACAGTTTCTGCCGGTGCGTCGCCGGCACCTTCAGGTCGAAGGCGCAGGTGAAGTGCATGGCGCTGATATCCTGCGACCAGCAGAAGAACATGCCGTAATTGCACCATTTCCCCGGGGCTTCCGCCGCCATCTCTCCGTCGGAGCGGCGGTCGAAATGCCATTCATTCGCTGTGACGATCTGTTCCAGGACGTCCAGCGGGTTGGCGGAACGGTCTCGGTCTACTGTGTGCAGCCCGGACATCGTGGCACCTCCTTCCTGGTTGGAGCGGTGCGGGACACCTCTGCTAGGGCTAGCGGAGAGATCCACCACCAAGATATCGATATCGCGGCGCGAAATAGCACCGCAAGGGCCAAGCCCCGAGTCTCTCCGTCCAGCCTCGAAAATCCGCGCGGCCGTGCATGGGCAAGCCTGGGCAGGGCGGATAGGTTGCACCATGTCTGACGCCGCGAACCTGCCCCCGCCGAATCCGCGAGAAAGGCTGACCGGCCTGCTCTGCGCCCTGGGCGTCACCCTCTGCTGGGCAGGCTTCTCGCTGGCCTCCCGCCTTTCGGCCAAGCAGCCCTTCACGCCCTGGGACGTGGCGGCGCTGCGTTATTCCGGCGGGCTGGTGGTGGGGCTGCTGCTGGTTTCCGCCTTTGGCTGGCCACGGCTCTCCTTCCGCCGCGCGCTGGCGCTGATGGCGGGAGCGGCTTTCGGCTTTCCGCTGGCCTCCTATCTCGGCTTCCGCTTCGCCCCCACCTCGCATGGGGTGGTGATCATGACCGGCAGCCTGCCCTTCGTGACCACGGCCCTCGCCACCCTCTTCCTGGGGGAGCGGTGGGACCGGCAGAAGCTGCTCTCGCTCGCGGTGGTGGCCGGCGGCATGGGGCTGCTGGCGGTGGATACCTTCGGCGGCTACCCCGGCGCCTGGCGGGGGGACCTGCTCTTCATCCTGGGCTGCCTCTCCTGGGCCGGCTTCACCATCCTGCTGCGCTACTGGCAGGTGCCGGCCATGACGGCCACCACGGCCCTGGCCATCTACCCCGCCTTTCTCTACCTGCCGGTCTGGTGGCTCTTCCTGCCCAGCCAGATGGCGCAGGCCCCGGCCGGCGCCATCGCCTTCCAGGCGCTCTACCACGGCATCATCGCGGTGGCGGTGGCGGGCTTTCTCTTTGCCCGCGCCGTCACCGCCATCGGCCCGGCCCGCACCACCACCGTCACGGCCATCACCCCGGCCCTGGCCGCCCTGCTGGCCTGGCCGCTGCTGGGGGAGCCGCTGGGCTGGGCCGGCCTCGCCGGCGTGGCACTGGTCTCGGCCGGCATGGTGCTGGGGGTGGCGCGGCGCTGAGGCGCCCCCCGGTTCCTGCGCCCGCCGATCCGGTCTAGGCTTCGCCGCCATGACCGACCGGCTGCGCATCGCGCTCGCCCAGCTCAACCCGCATCCCGGCGCCGTCGCCGCCAATGCCGCCAGCATCCGCGCCGCCCGGG